>DISP01000193.1 GCA_002421995.1 Bacteroidales bacterium UBA6207
GAAAAAGGTGTTGTCAGCTTTACATCCGATGCGCCACTTGAGGTCATAAGTGCTTCATCATCACATCTTAAAGGAGCCATTGACCTGAAAAACCAAACCTTTCTTTTTGTGCTTGACAACATCACTTTCAAAGGGTTTAACAGTCCGCTGCAGCAAGAGCATTTTTACGAAAACTACATTGAAACAAAAAAACATCCCCGGACAACATTTAAAGGCAAAATAATCGAAAAACCTGTGCCTGTGCCGGGAACAACGCAAACCGTCAGGGCCAAAGGTACCTTTGATCTGCATGGCGTTGTGAAAGAGCAGATTGTGAAAGCAAGCATCACCTATGGAGATGATTTTGTTGTTGTAAAGGCGCACTTCAACATCTTCCTCGAAGACTACGAAATCCGCGTTCCGAAAGTGGTTTCGCGAAAAATAGCGCCCGAAATAGCCATCACCGTGGAAGCAAAGATGCCCGGCAGCCAAAAGCAAAAGAATATCCAATGAAAAAGTTTGCTGATCGTTTGTTGTTGCCTTTTGCTGCATGGGTTGTGTTGCTTTTTCTCTCGCAGCCAACGGATTGCCGGTCGCAGCAACTTTTCACACGCAGTTTCAAACCTGGCTATGAGATCGAATCAAAAAAGATCAATGCACTCTGCGAAGACGAAAGGGGCTTTGTGTTTTTAGGTACCGGCGGAGCTGTCTATATGTTTGATGGAACAGATTATGAGGCACTTCCCTTTCCCGATTCACTTGCTACAACAAATATCTCAGCCTTGCTTGCTGTCGAAAACAGTCTTTTTGCCGGATTAGAAAACGGTCTCCTGCTTCATTGGCCCAACATCCGGATGCTTGCCACGCCACAAATATTGTTTCGGTCAGTTGCCAAAATCACCGATCTGCTAATGAAAGACGGCAAGCTCTGGATAGCCACCTACAGCGACGGCCTGTATGTTGGCTCAGAAAACGAATCGTTTAGGTCCGTTGACGGGTTGCCAGATAAGTATGTGTATGATATTCAAGCCGATGACGCCAACAATATCTGGTGTGGAACTGATGCCGGACTACTGAAAATAATGCTTACGGAGGGCAACTCGCAGGCATTTGGCATCACTGCCGTGGAGGGTTTGCCCGATTTGATTGTAACAAGCCTCTTCCTTGATGAAGCAGATATTCTCTGGCTTGGTTTTCATGATGCCGGTTTTTGCTCCTACGACCTTACGACCGAAAAACTAAGCGAATATCCTGTTTCAGCAGCCTGGAAAGGCGGCAAAATCAAATCATTGTTTCGTAAGGATCAATACCTTTGGCTGAGCAGTGAATCCATGGGTTTGATGGCTTTTGATGTTGAAAAACAACAACTTATCACCTGGCCTGCAAGCGAAAATCCCGGCATTCCACAGCGTATTTCTGCTTTCGGCAATAGCAGGCTCAGGGGTTTCTGGATTGTTGGAAACGAACAATTTTCCTGGACTGCCGGCCGGCAGATCGAGATCATTGAGCAAGTCGGTGGTATTGATTGCCGTGGCACAACAGCCTTGCTTGCTGATAGCCACAACCGCCTGTGGTGGAGCAACGAACAAGGATTGTTTGTTTGCGAAACTGCGACCGGGATTTATCAAAACGCAGTTGCAGTTCGTGGTGACAACGGCCGTAATATTGGCATGGCAAGTTGCCTGTTTGAAGATAAACACGGAAACATCTGGATAGGAACACTGGCACACGGAATTTATAAAATAGATGCGAAAACACTGAAAACCAAACAATACACCGAAAAAGACGGACTTATAAATGCCAATATTCTTTCAGTTACAGGTTTTGCCGACAGCCTCTGGATAGCAACTTTTGGGGGCGTTTCAAAAGTGGTAATCAACAATGAAAACGATCTGAAATTTGTGTCGCCACAAACAGCTGCACCTGCCGAATCCTATATTTATGACCTGACCCCCGATCATGATGGCAGAATTTGGCATGCTACTGACGGACAGGGTGTTTGGGCTACAAAAGGCGAAGTCAGAAAAAATATGTTGCCCGACAGCCTGATGCACGAAGTGTTTTATACCCTGACGCAAAGCAACGACAGTGCCTTATGGATGGCCTCGCCCAATCGTGGCATCTTTAGGCTGAAACATGACAGTCTGCATCAGATTCATAACAGAACAGGATTAAGTTCTTCGAGCATTACCTCGCTGCTTCAAACACAATCGCCCTGGCTGCTGGCCGTTGGCTATGATGGTTTCGACCTGATCAATATCTACGACAGGCGCATCATCCCGCTGAGTAAACAATACGGACTTCCATCGGCGCAAACCGGCCTCGGCGTGATAACGATCAATGCTGACGGTACTGTGTTTATAGGCACTAACGAAGGCATTGTTCGGCTGGAAAACCTATCCGAATTGGCCAATCGCCAGCCGCTGATCAGTATGAAAAAAATGATGGCCAACCTTGAAATCATTGATTATCAAAACCTCACAACGCTTGATTATAGCCAGCGACAACTGAGTGTGTATTTCGCCGGTTTATGGTATGCCAATCCCGGGCGCTCACGTTTTTTGGTTGATGTTGGCGGGCATGATGCCAACAGTTTCATCACCCGCGACCAAACCCTTCATTTCGGCAACCTGCAACCAGGCCCCTACCGGCTCCAAATCAGCGGACTCAACAATAGCGACAGCCAAATGAGCCTCACTTTCGAAATAGCCGGGCCTTTCTGGCTTCAGTGGTGGTTTGCTGCCATCGTATTTAGTTTGTTGTTTTTGGTTTTTTACCTGTGGATCAAAGCACGCGAAAAAAGAATACGCTTGCAGCAAAGTCAGTTGCGCGAAAAAATAGCGTTTGAATACCGGGTTTTGCGCAGTCAGGTGAACCCTCATTTTCTTTTCAACAGCTTCAGCACACTGATCGCGTTGATCGAGAATCAAAAAGAAGATGCGGTGGCGTATGTTGAAAAACTCTCCGACTTTTTCCGTCAGATTCTCGAGCAGCACGAAGCCACCCTGATAGGCATGGACCAGGAATTGAAAATGTTGGAGACCTATCTTTTTCTGCAGCAAAAAAGGTATGGTCAGCATCTGAAATTCCGCATGAACCTTAGTCAGGAAGCTTTGCAAAGCCGTGTTCCGCCGATGACAATGCAAATATTGGCCGAAAACGCAATCAAGCACAATATCATCTCAAAAACAATGCCTCTTGAGCTGGAAATCAGTTCAGAAGGCAATATGATTATTTTTAAAAACCAACTTCAGCCAAAGATCAAAGCCGAACCTTCAACCGGCCTGGGCCTGAAAAATATCACCGAAAGATACAGGCTTCTGGGCTGTGAACCACCAAAGGTTGTGAAGGAAGAACAGCATTTTCTGGTAGTTCTTCCGTTTATCTCCTGAAACCAGGCCGGGAAAAAGTGGTCACACAAAGAGTTTATCTGTTCTGATTTTCAAATACTTTCTGATGGCAAAGAAGGTGGATAGACCCGTCAGCAACATGCCACTCAGCAAAACGACGAGGAATAAAACACCCAGTGCAACCACATCCTGCAGTTGCGAAAGTTCGGGAATGGCCTGCACAGCCACATAAAGCAGGGCTGATAAAAGAAAAATCGCCACCATTGCGCCCAGCAATCCTTGCACAACACCTTTGATCACAAAAGGCTTGCGGATGAAGCCCTCGGTGGCACCAACAAGTTGCATGCTGCGAATCAGAAAACGTTTTGCATAGATTGACAAACGTATTGTATTGTTTATCAATGCTATACTGATAAAAAGCAAAAGCAGTGTCACCACAAAAAGCACAATACCAATGCGCCGGATGTTTTGGTTGATCAAGTCAATCAGCGATTTTTGGTAATATACTTCCTTCACATCGGGGTTTTGCAGCAATCGCTGTTCCACCTTTGCCAGGCTGTCGCTGTTGGCCCATTCGGCCCTGAACTTCACTTCGATTGATGGCAACAATGGGTTTTCGTCCTTGCCAAGCCATTGGATAAAATCCTCACCAAGGTCTTGCGCCAGGCGTTTTGTTGCTTCATCGCGGGTGATATAATAGGTTGACTTCACATGCGGATTGGCATCAAGCATTTTCTGCAATTGCAAAACAGAAGCTTCGCGCACACCCTCTTTCATGATGATCTCCAAACCGAAATTCTCTTTGATCAACTCCGACAACCTATTGGCATTGAGGATAATGATTCCAAACATACCAATCGTAAACAACACCAATGAAATACTTACTACCGAAGTGACATAGGAGCCTGTAAGTCTTTTTTGATTGAATTTTTCTTCTTCAGTGTTCATCAGCTGTGAATGAGACAGCTAAAATACACAAATTGAATCAATCCGGCGAAATATCACTGAGTTTGTAAAGATCAGAATACAAGCCCCTTAACAATTTTTAATCTCTTTTTCAATTGTTTATCCTGCAGATCGGCTTACTTTCGCTTTTTAAACTTATTCTCATTGCGCACACATTTCTTTCTTTTGTTATTGCTGTTGATGGGTGCTGCCGGTCTCACTGCACAGGAATCGAGGATTTGGGTGGAAGGCAAGGTGCTTTCGGCCGACAGCTTATTGCCGGTTAAAAATGTGCATATCATCAGCCGTATGACCCGCAGCGGAACAATCAGCGATGATCAGGGACGCTTTGTGCTTCGCGTCGAAACACTCGATACCGTCTATTTCAGCGCTGTTGGCTATGGCTACACCATCCGTACCTTTCGCGAATGGGACCACGAAACAGGAAAAGCCTGGCAGGTTTTGCTTCAAAAAGATACCATAGTGATGGACGAAGTGGTGGTGCGGTCATTTTATGACTGGCCCACATTCAAGCATATTTTTATTAATATGACCCCCATCAAAGCCGTTGATCTTACGAGTGTTAACGCCGAATTGAAAGATATACTCCTGTATATGAATCCGGCTCCCCTGACGATCAAAGGCCCGATTCAGGCGCTGTACGACCTGTTCAATGATATGGCCCGGTTGCAGCGTCGTCTCGAACGCAACCGCAAGGCATACAACGAACAACTGATCCGTGAGGGAAGACTCAACGAAGTGATCCCCGAAGAATTGGAGCATGCCAAAGAGAAATAGCGGTGTTTAAAGCCCGGGATCTTTCTCTGAAACCTCAAAAGCAATGGTTTTTTGCAATACAACCGTGTTTGGTATCGTAACCAAACCCGCGTTTTCGGTGCGTATGTACATGAAAAACAAGCTGATGTTCTCGACCACCCCTTCGATAGGATAATCCTTGTCAAGAATTTTGATTCTGCCACCGATGTGCACCGGATGGTTGAAAAACAATATCAGACTCGATGTCAGATTTGATAAGATTGACCATTGTGCAAAAAAACCTACGCCCAGTATCGTGAGCGCAGAAGTGATATACAAGGTCATCTGCTCCGAGTCAACACCCCAGATGGCTGTGAGCAAAATAAATGCAACAAGGATAATCAACAGATTGATAATCTTTGAGATAATGCGTTTGCGCTCAACTGCGAAATGAAATTTTGTCATGATGTTGTTGACAAGCACGCGCAACACAAACTTTACGACAACAAGCGAAACAATCACAGCCACCGACTGCAAAAGTTGAATCTGATAGTGCTCCATCACTCCGGTATGTTAATTTTACCGGGCAAAAATCGGAATTTTTTCACAAAAAGATGCCGGTAGCAAAACGTTACTACCGGCATTAAGATCAATCTGTTCAACTAAAGATTTAGTTAAAAAGTATAAAAAAATTTACTGAAGTGCAAACCTGATAGGCATGTTAAAGGCAACACGCACAGCCTGACCTCTTTGCTCGCCCGGTTTCCAGTTGGGCATAAGGCCAACAACACGCAGTGCTTCTTCATCACATCCACCACCAATGCCACGAAGTATTTTCACATTGCCAACCTTTCCATCCTTTTCGACAATGAAGCTAACAAAAACCCTTCCCTGGATTTTTTTGAGTTTTGCTTCCTCCGGGTAAGAAATGTTGTCAACAAGAAACTTCAGCATTGCTTCCTGTCCACCCGGGAATTCGGGCATTGTTTCAACAACCGTGAAAACATCGCCATCAGTTTGCTCCGGTTCTTTTTCATCGGCCGGAAGCTGTGTCGTTTCAGGGCTTTTTGTTGCTGATTCAATCTGTGTTGTTTCGGTATTTTTTTTGTCGTTATTGCACGACTGCACAAAAACGAACAACAATATCACCGGAATCAATCCAATCATTTTAAACCAGTTACGGGCCGGTTTCTGCCACTTCTGATGGTTCATCATAAGCATTCTTCTTTTTATAAGTGATACATTAAAAGGATTCGACAATGGGATCAAACTGCCCGAAAGCTGTAGTTCGAGCAAACTGAGCTGATAGTCCGTCTTTTCGAAACGTCTTAGTGCCAGGTTGTCGGCCTCAAACTCGTGCATACTTTTCAGTTCATGGCGCAGATAATACCAGGCCGGATGGAACCAAAACAACACACGCATCAACTCAAAAAACAAAACATCAGCCGAATGAAACCGTTGGTAATGTGCCGTTTCGTGCGCCAAAACCTTGTCAAAATTCTTGTCATTCAGCAATTTACCCGGGAAAAAGAACCAGTGGAAAAACGAAAACGGACTGCTTTCGAAAGGCAGCAACACATAGGTAAGGCCGCTGCAGCCACTTTTCCTGAACCTGAAAGCGAGCCAAAGCAGCCGCCCCGACTGCACAAGCAACAACAGCAACATCACCGCGCTAACCGTTCCGGCAAACCACGCAACAGCGCCTGTGTTTTCGACCAAAGAAGTGATCAAAGCCGAGGTTTCCTTGTAGTTGAGACTGGCTCCAACAATGATTTCGGGCAGCGTTGCACCCAATACGGGTCCGGTTTCCCTTCCCGATTCAAAACGTAGGTCGCTCAAACCCGACAACAACAGCGTGAGCAACATGCTGCATATCAGAAAAAGCCGGTTAAATGTCGGATGAACTTTCTTGCTCAGCAATAGCCTGTAGGCCACTGCAAAAAGCAGCAGATAGACCGATGCACGCAACAAAAAACCGACCATGTTTTCCATTTTCTTAAAGCTGTTTTTACGACTTTTCTTTTTTCTGAATCTCTGCTTCTATCAACCTTTTTATCTCTTCAAGCTCATTCAGGCTCAATGTTTTATCATGCGAAAAAAACGACACAAGCTGCTGAAAAGAATTGCTGAAATAATTGTTCATCACCCCTTTCATCAGGTGTTTTGAATAGGTTTTCTTGTCAACAATCGGGTGATAGCGATGTGTTTTGCCAAAGGCATCATGCCCGACAAAACCCTTTTTTTCCAAAATCCTGACGATGGTCGAAACTGTATTGTAGGCAGGTTTTGGCTCGGGCAGCCTTGCAATGATGTCATGCACAAATGCTTCGTTCAATTCCCAAAGCAATTGCATGATTTGCTCCTCGGCTTTCGTTAACGCTTTCATAGACTATTTTCGTAGTTTTATAACTAATCCTTTAGTTATTCTACTGCAATGTTACATTGCTACGGATAAAATGTCAAGTAAAATTTTAAAGTATTTTATAATTCATTTATATCCAAGCGTTTGTTAGTGCATTTTTTTATATTTTTGCCATATGAACTGGATCATTCTCATCATTGCAGGACTTTTTGAAGTGGCATTTGCGGCCTGTCTCACCAAAGCAAAAACGGCAACAGCACCGGAATCGTATTTCTGGCTTGGGGGATTTTTAGTTAGTCTAGCGATAAGCATGTTGCTGCTTTACAAAGCCAGTCAGCAGCTACCGATGGGAACGGCTTATGCGGTTTGGACGGGAATCGGTGCTGTGGGCACAGTAATTTTGGGAATTTTCTATTTCAACGAACCGCTGAGTTTCTGGCGTCTTTTCTTCATTACAACACTCATTGTTTCGATTATCGGCCTCAAAGTGGTTTCTGCCTGAAGCAGACAGCGCAACAATATTTTGGCACAGATCTTGTTTTGCTTCAATGTGTTAAATAAATAAAGCCATGAAAAAAACACTGCTTTTTGCAATTATTTCGCTCATTATTATTGCCTGTTCACCCAAAGAACATCTTAGCAAAAGGTCGAAAACCGGCGTGGCTTCGGCAAGCATGAATACCGACAGCCTTGAGCATGAAATTATCATTCTTGATCCGGAATTTGACCGTTGGTATCAAACCCGCTTCAGTGAGGCAACTGACAGATCGAACGAGTTTTACCAAAGCATGAACAGCCTTGGCGCCCTCAACTGGAATCTGTATTACAACTCCGGAAAATACAGCAACGTAATTTCGAGTTATATTGACTACCGCAATAGCACGGACTACGGCATTGAAGTGAACCGAAAGCTTTACTGGTATTTTAAATACATCGAAGAAAAATTCAGGATCAGACTGTTCAGATGATCCCATCGAAGAGCGCATTGCTCCCTGAAATTTCTCTAACTCGAATAAGTGCGGTTGGCATCGAGTTTCAGAAACACGAAAAGCATCAGGGTGAAAGCCCAAAGACTTGATCCTCCATAACTTACAAATGGCAACGGAATGCCAATCACGGGAGCAAGGCCAATCGTCATTGCGATATTGATGGCAAAATGGAAAAACATCACTGCAATCACAGAATAGCCGTAAACCCTGTTGAAAATGGCCCGTTGTCGTTCGGCCATGCGGATCAAACGAAGGAAAAGCATGATATACAATCCAATCACGATGGTTGTTCCAAGAAATCCCCATTCCTCGCCTACCGTACAAAAGATAAAGTCGGTGCTTTGCTCCGGCACAAAGTTAAACTTGGTTTGCGTGCCCTGCAAAAAGCCTTTTCCCAAAAACCCACCCGACCCGATTGCAATTTTCGATTGGTGAACGTTGTAGCCTGCACCGCGCAGGTCTTCGTCGAGCCCGAGCAGGACATTGATTCTAGTCCGTTGATGCGGCTCAAGAACATTGTCGAAAACAAAATTTACGCTGATAACAAACAGGGAGGAAACAGCAAAAACTGCCAGCAGACGCAGGATGTTTTGTACGTTACGGCGCATGAAAAAGAAAGAACCGGCCAACACAACAGCCAAACCAATGATCACGTAGAGCGGTCCAAAATACAGTACCAAAATAAACAATACCACTGCAATAGAGCCAAGGATCAGCGGCCAGGCCGAAAGTCCTTCGCGGTAAAGCACCAGAACAAATGCACCGAAAACCAGTGCAGAACCGGTGTCGTATTGTGCAAGCGTGAGCAGCGAAGGCAGCGCAATGATGCCAATGCTGATTAACAGCGTTCGGGTTTGCTCCAAATGCGTATCAAGGCGGTTGAGAAAGGCAGCAAGCGCAAGGCCGGTACTGAACTTTGCAAATTCGGCCGGCTGAAGTTTAAATCCTCCAATCTCAAACCACGATTTACTTCCCGCGGTGGTTGATCCAAACAACAACACGGCAATCAGCATCAGAATCGTGATTCCATAAATGGCAAAAGCAAAACCGTTGAAGAACCTGGTGTCGGTGAGCATTACAAACAAACCCAAAACCAAGGCCAGACCAATCCAAAGCAATTGCTTGCCGTAGCGCTGCGAAATATCAAAAATACTGCTGTGGTCTTCGTCATACACGGCAGCATAAATACTCAGCCAGCCTATCAGTGTCAAAGTCAGGTAGAGCAGCAGCACCGGAAACTCAATTTGACTAAAAATGCTTTTATTCTCTCTCATTGTTCAACAGGGTCAGGAAAGTTTTCCAACAGAAACTTTTCAAGTTCAGGACGTTTCACCTCACCGGTGATATAGAGTTCCATCAGCAAGCTGGCTATTGGAGCAGCCCAGGTGGAGCCAAAGCCGGCGTTTTCAACTACCACGGCAATGGCAATCGTTGGTTTGTCAACCGGTGCAAAAGCCATGAACAGTGAGTGGTCCTTACCATGCGGGTTTTCGGCGGTTCCGGTTTTGCCGGCAGCCTGAAACTCCTTCACCTTAAAGCGCCGCGCTGTTCCTCCTCCTCCCTCAAACACATCGAGCATGGCGTCTTTTACCAGTCTGAAATAGCGCCGGTCAATATTTGTTTCGTGCCGTTGTGTGAAATGGGAGGGCAGTGTATCGTTTTCTTCTCCTATACTTCTTGCAAGGTGCGGAGGATAGTAGTAGCCTTCGTTGCCGATGATGGCAGCCAGGTTTGCCAACTGCAGCGGTGTGACAAGAATCTCGCCCTGACCAATACTTAACGACCTCACTGTCATTGCGTTCCAGCTTCCGCTATATACTTTATCATAGAAATCTCTGTCGGGAATATTTCCAGGAACTTCAAAAGGGATATCGGTTTTGAAGCGCTTTCCCAATCCGAAATCGAGCATTTTGTCGTGCCAGTATTGCAGCGCCTTTTTTTGTCCGTGTAGGTTTGGGTTGTTGAGGATGTTTCGGAAGGTATTCCAAAAGAAGGGATTGCATGAGTTTTCGATGGCAGGCTGAACGGATAACGGCGTGACGTGGCTGTGGGTGCATTTAATGGGCGAGCTGCCCTTGCCCTGACAGCTGAAGCGCGTTCCTTCGTCAATAGAACCTGTTTGCAGTGCCACGAGTCCGTTAATCATTTTGAAGGTTGAACCGGGGGGATAGGTGCCTCCTATAGCCCTGTTGATCAATGGTTTTTGAGGATGATTAAGGAGTTCGTTAAAATTCTTTCCCCTCGCCCGGCCAACAAGGAGGTTGGGATCGTAGTTCGGACTGGTTACAAGTGCAAGAATTTCGCCCGTAGCAGGGTCAATGGCCACAATGCTTCCGGTTTTGTTGACCATCAGCTTTTCGCCATACTCCTGCAAACGCACATCCATGCCGAGATAGACGTTTTTTCCGGTGACAGGCAATGTGTCGTAAAGACCGTTCTGGTAGCTGCCTTTCTCCCTGTTGTGCACATCCACCATCATGATTTTCATGCCTTTGTGTCCTCTCAGGGCTTTTTCATAAAACTTCTCCAGTCCCGACTTTCCGATATAATCACCCATTTTGTAAATAGGATCACGTTCCATTTCGGCATTGTTCACTTCGCCCACATCGCCCAAAACGTGCGAAGCAATCGGGCGGGGGTATTTGCGCAAGGTACGTGCCTGAAAGAAAAAGCCGGGGTAGTGGTAAAGTTTCTCAATGATAAAACCATAATCTTCCTTCGAAATCTGCTCAACAAAGACTGAGGGCCTGAAACGGGAGTATTTGCGTGCAGCTGCAAGTCTTTCTCTGAATGTTGTAATATCAATTTTCAGCAACCGGCAAAAAGCCAGCGTATCGTCAATTTTGGCCTGTCTTGGTATTACGAGCAGGTCGTAGGCAGCTTCGTTGTAAACAAGTAACTCGCCGTTGCGGTCGAAAATGGTGCCGCGGGCAGGGTATTGCGTCACAAACCTAAGCACATTGTTCTGCGATGAAAGCTTGTAGGATTGGTTGATAACCTGCAAAAAAAACAAGCGAATAATAAAGATTCCCCCGATAATCAGGATGATAAGGGTAATAATCTGCCGGCGCTCATTGAATTTCTTTCCTTCCACGGTGTTTTTTTTCGCGCTGCAAAGTTACAGCATCCTTTCGTTACCTTTTCTGCTGCGAAAACATATTTCACAATAAAAAACCATGCCTGTCTGTCTGATTGTACTATTTTTACATTTTTCCCATGCATTCACGGCATGAAACGGGAAAACAGGCTATACTGTGATAACATAAACCTCATCAAATGAAGAAGATAATTGCACTTCTGCTTCTAATTCAGATTTCAGGTTTCGGCCTGAAAAGCCAGGAAACCATGTATCAGCAACCTCCACAGCAAATAACAGATCTTGTGGATGCGCCGGCAAGCCCGGAAATCTCGATAGGACGAAAATCAGGGAAAATTGTAATCCTGCATCGCAGCGAACTACCCGACATTGCCGATCTGGCTGCTCCCGAGCTGCGGCTGGCCGGCATCAGGATTGATCCGGTCACTTCCGGCCCCTCCCGTGCTTCCTACTACACAAAGCTATCGCTCACCGACGCCCGTGGCCTGGTTGTGAGCGATGTCAAAGGACTTCCCGAAAATGCACAGATCAGAAACATCAGCTGGTCGGCCGACGAAAAGCATATTGCTTTCACCAATACCGATGGCCATGGCATCAGTTTGTGGGTGCTTGAGGTGGAAACGGCCACAGCCCGAAGACTTAGTCAGATCACAATCAACGAAGTGCTTGGGCAGACTTTTGTGTGGATGCCCGATCAGCACACCCTGCTTGTGAAGGCAATCCCCGAAGGTCGCGGCGAAGCACCAGCCTCTCTTACAATTCCCAAAGGCCCGGTGGTGCAGGAAAACACAGGCCGTAAGGCAGCAGTGCGCACCTTTCAGGACCTGCTTAAAAATCCCGCAGATGAAACGCTTTTTGATTATTATGCCACTTCGGTATTGTTTTTGGTAAAACTCGACGGTTCATCACACAGGATTGGACAAAAAGCGGTTTGGGGAAACCTGACACCCTCGCCCGACGGGAAGTATATCCTGGCCTCGCGCTATTTGAGACCCTATTCCTATATCGTGCCCTACAACAGGTTTTCGCACATTTACGAACTGCTTGATGTGGATGGCAACACCGTCAGAATACTGGCCGAAATTCCTGTGGCCGACAACATTCCACAAGGTTTTGATGCTGTTCGCAAAGGTTTACGCAACCCACAGTGGCGGGCCGATGCCCCATCGAGCCTGTATTGGGTAGAAGCTGTTGACAACGGTGATCCGGCAGCCAAAGCTGAATTCAGGGAACAGTTGTTTTTGCTTAAGGCTCCTTTTGAAAAAGAACCGATACCTGTGCTTCGGCTCAAACTACGCTATGGCGGCATTCAGTGGGGAAAAGGCGATTATGCCATCATCAGCGAGTATTGGCGAAAAGACCGGTTGGCCAGAAGTTGGGTTTTCAATCCAGGAAGCAATGATGGTACAAGCAAGCTTATCTTTGAACGCTCATCGGAGGATCGCTACAACGATCCCGGCAGGTTCGTCACCACAACCAATGATGCCGGATTTCAGGTATTGCTGTTTGATGCAAAAGGCAGTAAGCTGTTTTTGATCGGGCAGGGTGCTTCGCCCGAAGGAAACAAGCCTTTTCTGGATGTGTTTGCTGTTGAAGACAACAAAACCCGCCGGCTGTGGCAAAGCAAAGCCCCTTATCTTGAAACTCCCGTTGCATTGCTTGATGCCGACAAACAAATTGTTGTGACACGGAAAGAGTCGGTGGACGAGCAACCCAATTATTTTCTGCGAAACCTGAAGAAAAAGACAGAAACACAAATCACCTTTTTCCCCGATCCTATGCCGGCCCTGCGTCTGATGAAGAAAGAAGTGGTGCATTACAAGCGCAACGACAGCCTGCCGCTTAGTGGCACACTTTATTTGCCGGCAGGCTTCAGGCCGGGTGTTGACGCCCCACTCCCCACCCTGATCTGGGCTTATCCCAACGAATACAAAAGCGCCGATGCAGCCGGTCAGGTGAGTGGTTCTCCCTATTCATTCACACGCGTGGGTGCCACCTCGCCCATCTTGCTTGTAACCCAAGGTTATGCGGTGCTCAATGATGCCAGTTTCCCGATTGTAGGTGAAGGCAGCCGCGAACCCAACGACACCTTTATCCCGCAGCTTGTTGCCAATGCCGAAGCAGCCATCAGCAAGCTTGTCGAAATTGGTGTTTCTGATCCACAAAGAGTGGCCGTTTCAGGACACTCCTATGGCGCGTTTATGACAGCCAACCTGTTGACACACAGCAATTTGTTTGCAGCAGGTATCGCCCGTAGCGGAGCCTACAACCGCAGCCTGACGCCATTTGGGTTTCAGGGCGAAGAACGAAACTATTGGGAAGCACCGGAGTTGTACGACAGTATTTCACCCTTTATGCAAGCAGATAAAATGAAAAGTCCTTTACTGCTGATTCATGGTGCTGCCGATGATAATTCGGGCACTTTTACAATGCAAACCGAGCGCTATTATGATGCGCTTCGCGGTCTTGGCGCAACGGTAAGGATGGTTTTGCTGCCTTATGAAAGTCATGGCTACCGTGCGCGCCAATCGGTGCTTCATATGCATAGCGAGTGGATCAACTGGTTGGACAAATATGTCAAAAACAAAAAAACGAATTAATGAGTGTCTGACTTTAATTCCGAAGGCCTCGTAAGTGCTTCTTTCATGTCAGTCATTTACAATAGTAAAACCTGACAATCATTCTGTAAAAGCCTCGCCCTCAAAATAAAACATAAGCATCAGAAAATCTATTCAGGAACTAATTCGGTGACAAACGCATTTTTTTTAATGGCATGTAGGTAATTTGTAAAGGTGACAATCACTCAGAAGTGTGGAATTATCTTATTTTTGTAAGTCAGATATATTTTTATAACTTATTATAAATGAATTGAATAATTTTTCAAATATGAAAACATCAGCACTTTCAGCCAAAATACTTGTTGTTGTGGCGGCTTTCAGCATCGCTTTTTTGTCGTGCAGCCGTGTTCCGATCACAGGCAGAAAACAGATCAATCTTTTGCCTTCATCGCAGATGCTGAGCATGAGTTTTCAGCAGTACTCCGACTTTGTCAAAACGAGCAAAATCTCGACCAATGCTGCACAAACAGCAATGGTTAAAAAGGTTGGATCGAAGATACAGCGTGCGGTTGAAGACTACTTTGCTTCCAAGGGCATGGCCCATGAGCTGAAGGGATACAATTGGGAGTTCAACCTTGTTGAGAGCGAAGAAGCCAATGCATGGTGCATGCCCGGTGGCAAGGTTGTGTTTTATACCGGCATTTTACCTATCACGCAAAACGAGGTGGGCATGGCCGTTGTGATGGGGCACGAGGTGGCGCATGCTGTTGCCGAGCATGGCAATGAACGCATGAGCCAGGGCATGCTCACACAGCTTGGAGGGATGGCCCTCGCGGTAGCCATTCAGGAAAAACCCGAGCAAACACAGGCTTTGTGGATGACAGCTTTCGGTGTGGGCAGTCAGGTGGGCGTGATGCTGCCCTTCAGCAGGCTTCACGAAAGCGAAGCCGACAGACTTGGGCTTATTTTTATGGCCATGGCCGGATACAATCCCGAAGAAGCCGTTGGTTTTTGGCAAAGAATGGCCAATATGAAAGGCGGACAGGCACCTCCTGAGTTTTTAAGCACACACCCCTCTGATGCAACCCGTATTGCGCAGATACAGAAATGGCTTCCCGAAGCAAAAACCTATTTCAATAAGTAATCGGCTGCCGCTGCACATAAAACTTTGTAAACGGCCGGCTTGGCTAATGAAATTGTAAGCTGTTCAAAGTCAAACCGTTTCACTGTATCAATAGCCGTTCTTTTGAATAAAGAATATGTTTGGCCTTTTGCAAAAGGTTATATAGAATAATGCTTCTTTCTTGTAAAAAACATCCCAAAGGTCTATCTTTGTGGGCGATCAAATAAAATGAATTGAGATGAAAAAGTTTGCAGTTGTTTTGGCAGGATGCGGTGTATATGATGGCGCAGAAATTCATGAAGCCACGCTGGCCATGTTGGCAATAAAGGAAGCAGGAGCTGATTACCAATGTTTTGCACCCGACATCAACCAATTTCACGTGATCAATCACCTGACGGG
>DISP01000176.1 GCA_002421995.1 Bacteroidales bacterium UBA6207
GATTTCTCCATACTGGAGGTAGGAATCGTATAAGCTTCAAAGAGGAAAGTGCGGATGATGGTTGCAGCAACAACAGCAAAAATGATCGCGTCGAGCCACTCCCTAACAGGACCTTTTTTGATCTTTTTTATTTTGGTGGGGTCGGTATAGTGTGTGTGCTCCTCTGCTGCTACCATCGGCAGATAAACGAAAGGCAGCACCGAAACAAAAAGGTGTTGCCACAATTCGTTTTTCCCGAAAGCTTTAACAAACTCTATCAGCATCAGCATATAAACAAAAACATTGATGAAAGGTATCAACAGAAAGATATACCACCACCAGGGTTTTTTTATCAGTTGAAGCAAAATATAGAGGTTGTAAAATGGGATCAATGTGATCATTCCTTTTTGTCCGGCTTTTTCAAAAAGCTTCCAGGCAAAAACCGTGGGGATGGTGAGCAACAAAGTAATAAGGAAAATTAATGACAACATAAATTCTTTTTTAGGGCGGCTAAATTATAAAACTTCGGGCAATGTTGGCAGCTAATGTTGTTAATTATTCAAAACCAAAGCGATGCAGGGCAAAATATGGAACGGATTTAATCTTTCAAAAGGTCATCCATGGTAAAGACTCCGGTTTTTCCAAAAATGTATTCAGCTGCAAGCACAGCACCAAGTGCAAAACCTTCGCGACCCAGGGCTTCGTGCCGCAATGTGATGATATCCTCGGCCGATTGTGCTGTTATTTCGTGAATACCATTGACTTCGCCTTCACGTTTTGCTTCGATCAGCAATTGACCCTCTTTGGCCGGCCTTTCCATCGTCCAGCTTTTGTAGCGGCTGTTGCAGGCAATAAAATCAGTTGCAAGCTTTATGGCAGTTCCGCTTGGCGCATCCAGCTTGTGCACATGATGCACTTCGCGCATAGAAACAGTGTAGGCAGTTCCGTTAAGCAAACGCGCCATTTGCTGGTTCAGCCGAAAGGCAATGTTCATGCCCAGCGAGAAGTTAGGCGCATAAAAAAGCGTTTGCTGCCCGCTGACCACTTTTTCTGTTATCTCCTGCAGCCTGTGATGCCAGCCTGTTGTTCCCATCACTAATGGTTTGTGGCAGCTGAAGCAATAGCTCATGTTTTTATCAACCGCATCAGGGATAGTAAAGTCAATTGCGATGTTGCTGCTTTGCAATTTGCTGAGGATTTCTGCTTCGGATGTTGATTTTTCGATGATACATGCGATCTGATGGCCGCGTTCAACAGCAATTTTTTCAATCATTTTGCCCATTTTCCCATAGCCGAAGAGGGCAATACGTAAAGTTTCCATATTAAAATTTGAGACTGAAGGTAAGTCCTGCAGCAACCGGTGCTTGCCTGAAATCATTGTGCCAGGGCAGTTGTCCGGTGTTCAGGCCAGGCTGAACCTGCAGGCTGAGGTTGTCTGAGATGTCGTAGGTGAAAAAATGGGCATCCACGGTAGCATCAATGATATTCAGCGCATACCAAAGTCCCATCACGATCCAGCTTAACTCAGTGTTTCGCCGGTAAAAATCCCTGATTTGAATCAAATCCGAAGTGCCATAAACACCAACATATTTGTTGTCGGTCGGGTATTCTTCTCCATTTGAGACATAGATGAACGCTTCTTTTGCAACCAGGTATTCTTTTCGGTTGGTAATTGCAAAGTAGGAAATGGTTCCAAATCCGGCATAAACAATCGGGATTTTCCAGTATTTTTTGTTGTATGCCTGGCCTAAGCCCGGTAAAACTGCGGAATAAACAGAGGCTTTGTGGGGAGAATGCTTTGGCTTTACCGGAATGTTGTCAGGGCTGGCCACCTTTTGTGCGAAACCAATCTGTGACAAAAGCAGCAAAATCATTACCAGATGCAGCCAGTTGAGCCTCATTATTTTCAGGGTTTGTTGAGTTTCTCTATGATTTTCTCGAACTCACTGTCGCTGTTGAAGCCTATTACGATGTTTCCTTTTCCGTTTGCTGAGCGTTTGATGTCAACTTTTGCTTCTATTTTTTCGGCCAATTGTCGGGCCTGCTGTTTAAAAACAGGTGGCAACACCTGTGTTGAGGCCTTTTTTTGTTTTGGTTCGGGATTGTTCATTTCCCTTGCCAAAGCTTCCACTTGTCTCACGTTGAGTTCGTTGTCAATTATTTTTTGCAAAACAACGAGTTGATCCTCCGCTTTTTCCAGATTGATGATGGCCCGCGCATGTCCCATGCTGATGTGTCCATCGCGCAGGGCAATCTGAACTTCGGGAGGCAGTTTAAGCAAGCGCAGGAAATTGGTAATTGTGGTGCGGCTTTTCCCAACCTGATCGCTAAGCTGTTCCTGGGTGAGTTTGCATTCTTCGATAAGACGCTGGTAGGAAATGGCAACCTCGATGGCATTGAGGTTTTCGCGGTGAATGTTTTCAATCAGCGCCATTTCGAGCATTTGCTCATCATTGGCAACCCTGATGAAAACCGGTATTGTGCTAAGTCCGGCAAGCTTTGAGGCCCTCAAACGACGCTCACCCGAAATCAGTTGATATTTGTCAAATCCTGATTTTCTTACGGTTACGGGTTGTATGACTCCCTGTGCCTTGATCGAAGCCGACAATTCACGCAAGGCCATATCATCGAAGTCGGTTCTGGGCTGAAAGGGATTGGCTTCAATTTTATCGAGCTCAATTTCTGCTATTGCACCTGCAACATAATTTCCCGAAATATCGGTTGAGGTAATATCGGTGTCGGGGCTTTGCAAAATGGCCTCAAGACCACGGCCCAATCCGCGTTTTTTAAACTTATTATCTTGACTCACAACTAATTCTCCTTCTTTTCTTTATCGTTTGCGGTATTAACCATATTGTTTTTTTGCAGGATTTCTCTTGCAAGATTCAGGTAATTCACAGCTCCTGTGCTCGATGCATCGTGCATAATAACTGTTTCGCCAAAACTTGGTGCTTCACTTAAACGGGTGTTGCGTGCAATAATTGTGTTGAACACCATTTGTTGAAAATGTGTCTTAACTTCATCAACCACCTGGCGCGACAGCCGCAGACGTGCATCAAACATTGTCAGCAAAATCCCTTCGATATCGAGCCGCGGATTGAGTCTTGACTGTACTATTTTTATTGTATTCAGAAGTTTTCCGAGACCTTCAAGTGCAAAATATTCACATTGAACAGGGACGATAACCGAATCGGCTGCCGTGAGCGCATTCACGGTGATAAGACCCAGCGAAGGGCTACAGTCAATGACAATGAAATCGTATTGATTTTTAATCTTTTCAACGGTTTTATACATCATGCGTTCCCTGTCGGGCAGGTTGATCATTTCGATTTCGGCACCAACCAGGTCAATATGTGCCGGTAACAAATACAAAAACGGTGTGGATGATTCACGAATAACAGTTTGAGGATCAAGGTTTTCGATAATGCACTCATAAATACTGTTTTCGATTTCCTTTGGATCAAAACCCAGACCGGAAGTAGCATTGGCTTGCGGATCAGCATCAATCAGCAGGGTCTTGTATTCGAGCACAGCGAGGCTTGCCGCAAGATTGATGGCGGTGGTGGTTTTACCAACCCCGCCTTTTTGGTTTGCTATTGCAATGGTTTTACCCATATCATTTGATATTCAATACGTTGAAAAAACTATTATTCGAAGTCCAATCAGCAAAAATAAGGCTTTTGTGCTTTCGTCCCGACGGAAGCCTCAATTTAACGATGAAATAACCTGAATTTGTATAAATGGGATTAACTGAAGTCAGATTGGTGATGATGCGACATTAAAGACATGTGTTTTACAAATCTTCAAAGTTAATATCATCATGATTTTCAAACTTTTCGCTCGGATCGGCTTCGTAATCATCCGGAAATTCACCTGTTTCTATGAAATGTATGGATTCTTCCAGACCCTTGATAAATTTCTCAAAGTCCTCTTTGTAAAGGAAAAGTTTGTGTTTCTCGTAAAAGAATCTGCCTTGTTCGTTGCTGAATTTTCGTTTACTTTCGGTGATGGTCAGATATTTTTCTTCGCCGCGGGTGGATTTCACATCAAAGAAATAGGTTCTTTTACCGGCTCTGACAGCACGTGAGAAATGTCCTTCCCGTCTATCCTGATTTTCACTCATTTCCATTGCAAACTTTTTTGGTTTTTGTCAATTTTCTACCAAGCAAAGATAAAAAAACTTTGTCTGGCGCTGCATTCTGGCGTTTTTCTATGTTTTTTTTATTGCATCCTGTTTGTGGTAACATCCCTGCGATGGTTCAAAAAAGACTGTTTTAAAGGTAAAGAACACATTATCAGACCGGTTCATGTGTGTTAAATCATTGATCTGGCAAAGGTCAAATCTTCAGATTTACATAAATGCAGAAAATTGCTTAATTTTGCCGCCTATTATTGAACAAAATACAGGTTCAGTCATTTACTAAGTTTAATAGATTTTTGTTATAATATGGCAACTTTTGAAATTATAATGCCCAAGCTTGGCGAAAGCATCATTGAAGCGACGATTACTAAATGGCTCAAACAACCCGGCGATATGATTGCCGAGGACGATGCCCTCGTTGAAATAGCAACGGATAAAGTGGATTCGGAGATTCCGTCGCCCGTTGAAGGAAAGCTTATCAAACGACTTTTTGAAGAAGGCGATGTTGTTGCGGTCGGGACACCGATTGCGCTGATTTCGTTAGATGGAAATGATGAAGTGGCAGCTGAAAAACCTGCCGCCACCGCGGAGCCCGCTGCTGCTGAAGTGTCAGTTCCTTTTGTTGAAGCCGAAGTGGTTGAGACGGCTGTTGCTGACTCAGCGACAGACCGCTATTATTCTCCCCTTGTGAAAAGTATTGCACGCGAGGAAGGGATATCTGTGCAGGAGCTTGATAAGATTGAGGGCAGTGGAAAAGATGGCCGGGTAACAAAAGAAGACGTTTTAACCTACCTCAAATCACGTGGTCAGGTGTTGCCCGCCGTTCAGGCACCTGCAGCGGTGCAAGTGGCAAATGCCACAAAACCTGCAGCAAAAGCTGAAGCACCTAAAGTATCGGCCGACAGTGGTGATACCATCATCGAAATGGATCGTATGCGTCGCCTGATTGCCGACCACATGGTGATGTCGAAACAGGTATCACCGCATGTGACCAGCTTCATTGATGTGGATGTGACCAATATCGTGAACTGGAGAAACAAGGTCAAAGACAGTTTTCAAAAGAAGGAAGGCGAAAAAATTACCTTTACACCTATCTTCTTTGAGGCTGCTGCAAAGGCACTCAAGGCTTATCCGCAAATCAATGCCTCGGTAGATGGCTACAACATCATTTTGCGCAAAAACATCAATATTGGTATGGCAACAGCATTGCCCTCAGGCAACCTGATTGTGCCAGTGATCAAAAATGTGGATGAGAAAAGCTTGCTCGGTATCACCAAAAATGTGAATGACCTTGCAGCCCGGGCTCGTGCCAACAAGCTACAACCTGATGAAATACAAGGTGGTACGTTCACAATCACCAACTTCGGCTCGTTCGACAGTCTCACCGGAACACCTATCATTAATCAACCACAGGTGGCGATTCTGGCCGTTGGTGCAATCCGCAAACAGCCCGCAGTGATTGAAACACAATATGGCGATGTGATTGCAATCAGGCATATTATGATTCTGGCCCTGGCTTATGACCACCGCGTGGTGGACGGAGCACTGGGTGGAATGTACCTTAAAAAGATGAAGGAACTGCTCGAAGGTTTTGATTCTGAGAGAGCTATCTGATAAATATTGTTTCAAAACCGGGTTGAAGTTATGCTTCAACCCTTTTTTATTTTTTTCTGATGCAGCTTAATTTAAAAAAACCGCTGGCGTTCTTCGATATCGAGACTACCGGTCTGAACATCACCACCGACAGGCTCATCGAGATCAGTATTCTCAAAGTGCAGCCAAACAATACTGAAGAACAAAAGACCTGGCGCGTGAATCCCGGTGTTCCTATCCCGGAACAATCCAGCAAAATTCATGGAATATTCGATAAAGACGTTGAAGGATTACCGTTTTTCCGCGACATTGCACACGAAGTGAGCAGGTTTTTACAGTCGTGCGATCTTGCCGGCTACAATGCTATCAAATTTGATATACCCGTACTCATGGAGGAGTTTCTGCGAACAGATACACCTTTTGATCTGACCAACAGGCAGTTGATTGATGTTCAGACAATTTTCATGAAGATGGAACCCCGCACTTTAAAGGGTGCATACCGCTTTTTCTGCCAGAAAGAACTTGAAGATGCGCATTCGGCCCAGGCCGATACATACGCCACCTATGAGATATTAAAAGCACAACTTGATCGCTATCAGGACGCTCAGTATGAAGATGTGACAGGAAATAAATCAAAACCGGTGGTGAACGATATGCTGGCCCTTCACAACTTCTCATCGCACCACCACAACGCCGACCTCGCCGGACAAATCATTTTCAATGCTGCCGGACAAGAAGTGTTCAACTTTGGCAAACACAAAGGACGCACAGTCACCGAAGTGTTTCAAAACGAACCGTCTTACTACGACTGGATGATGAAAGGCGAGTTTCCGCTGTTTACCAAAAAACTCATAACCTCTATCAAGCTCAGGATGTTTGGAAAGAATGTTCAGTTAACTAATAAGAAAAATCTTTAGCCATGAAAATCATTTGCATTGGCAGAAATTATGCCGAACACGCCAAAGAGTTGAACAACCCCTTGCCATCGAAACCGGTGTTTTTTATGAAGCCCGACACGGCTTTGCTACCTCCACACAATCCGTTTTTTTATCCTGCATTCACAAAAGATCTTCATTATGAGGTGGAATTGGTGCTCAAAGTGAGTAAAAGCGGCAGAAGCATTGCCGAAAAGTTTGCCCATAAGTATTTTGAGGAAATTGGTGTTGGAATAGATTTCACCGCGCGCGACCTGCAGGAAGAATGCAAGCAGAAAGGCTTGCCGTGGGAAATGGCAAAGGCTTTTGATTTTTCGGCACCTGTCGGAGCGTTTATTCCAAAATCAGCATTTACCAACCTGAATGATATCAACTTCGGCTTAAAAATTAATGGTGAGTGGCGTCAGCAAGGCAACAGCAGCAATATGATTTTTAGTTTCGACAAAATCATTGCCTATGTTTCGCAGTTTGTTATGCTCCGCAAAGGTGACCTGATTTTTACCGGAACTCCCAAAGGCGTTGGCCCGACAATGATCAATGATCATTTTGAGCTATTTATCGGTGATAAGCAGTTACTCGCTTTTAATGTGAAGTAATTGCATTGAGACAATTCGCTTACATTATTTATCTGACCTTGAGCTTTTTATTGTCTTAGCTTTGTAAAATAGATTTATCTTAATGAAGTTTTTGACGAGCGCATCACCTGCGATCTCAAAAGATTTGTCTTTGGTTGCACTTATAACCCCGCAAAAGCCAAAAGCAGATAGAACTTAAACATACTCTTTGTAAATTTATCTTCATCTTCTAAGTAAAATCCGTAATTTTGCCGTACTCATTCCTCTATGGACCGGCTTCAGACTTTCTTTTTTTTATTCCTTTTTCTGCCATTTGTATCCGCTGGCGCAAATGACAAAAATACTGATGCTGATGCACTCATAACGGCCTTCCTGCGAGGCGACACTACGATGTTGCAGAAGCAACTGGTTTTTTTCAGAGAGATAGCCGATTGCGACCCCAAGTGCATTGACTACCGGCAGCAGGCATTCGTTTTTATGATGGAAATTGGAAAAGACGACCGTAAGTATCAATTTGTCAGAGAAGAGCTTGCGCTTTTTATTGCTGAGTATTATACACCTGTTTTCAACAAGGATTTTATCCTGGATTGTCTCATGTCAGTTAAGCAGACCCTCGAAGAACAAGCCGATGCTTCAAAACTGTTTAAGTTGTATTATCAGTTTGGTGGAGTGATGTTTCAGGAGCAATATTACCTGAAAGCTGTTGAGTTTGGCAAACTTTGTTTAAGTCTTGATGAAAAGAGCGTGAACGACCCCGGCAGAATCATCAACCTCACCAACACCATCGGTTTGTCGTGGTCTCATCTGCAAAAGCCCGACAGCGCAATGCGCTATTTTGAACAAGCCATTCAGATGGCTGAACAACGCGATGATAAGGCCTGGATCGGACTTCTTAACGGAAACATGGCATTGGCATACCTGCAAAAGGAAGATACAGCTAAAGCAATTGAATTGCTTGGTATTGATATCGAAGTTAGCGGCAAATATGGATGGAAATTCAGTGCGCTGAATGCTATGGGTATGAAAATGAATTTATTAGCCAGAACTGGTAGGGTAGCGGAAGCAAGCGTTTTACAAACAAAATTGCTCGAATCGCTTGACAGCGTATTATCGCTGAAGCCCGATTTCTACACACCATATACTACCTTAGCCGATTACTTTGAGTACACAAAGGCATATAACCAAGCCTTGTTTTTCAGAAAAAAAGCTGATTCAATCAAAGATATATTATCGGCGCGTGAAATGAGATCAAGGGCCGAGATGGACGATCAGTTGTATTTTAACCAACAGTATGAACGCTCTGTTCAATCAAGATTTCAGGAAATATATGACCGGCAGCAAAGGTGGAAATGGGCGCTTGTGGTAGCTGTTGCATTGATGGGTCTTTTGGTTTTTGTGTTGTTTCTGATGCACAAAAGAAACAAATTGCTTGGCCAGATAGCAATGCAAAGCGAAGCCCTCAAAGCAGTGAATGCCGATCTCGAACTTGCAAAAAGCGATTTGCTGCTGAAACAGGAAGTGCTCCGAAAACAATCAGAAGAACTCGAAAATGCCAACCGGAAACTGGCCGAAATGGACAATTTCAGACAAGCCACCACCAATATGATCGTGCATGATCTCAAAAATTCATTGTACAACATTATTGGTCTTAGCTCAATGCATGAAGGCAATAAGGCCTTTGAAACAATAAGCGAGACTTCAAAGAAAATGTTGAGAATGGTACTCAATATCTTAGATATCAGAAAATTTGAAGAAGCAAGGATGCAGCTCCATTGTGTTGGGTTTTCTGTTTTCGAATTGATCGAACTCGTGCTTAAAGATCTCGAGCTGAGTTTCAGGAATAAATCCCTTTCAGTAAGGGTGGAGTGCGAAAAGGATTTGCAGCTTTTTGCGGATAAGGATCTCATCAGACGGCTGCTGGAGAACCTGCTGATGAATGCAATCAATCATACTGCGCTCGACAAGCCAATCATCGTGAAAGCTACTAACCTAAGAAATGCAGTGAGGATTGAAGTGATCAACCATGGAAGCTTTATTCCCGAAGACAAACGACAAACTGTTTTTGAGGCTTTTATGCAGGCAGGTCCGTCAAAAGGAGAAATTAGATCGAATGGCCTCGGACTGGCTTTCAGCAAAATGGTTGTTGTCAGGCACGAAGGAAGCATTGGCGTTGAAAGCGAAGCCGGACAAACTACAAAATTTTGGTTTGAGTTGCCGGCTATGGGAACGCAAACAAAATCAGGTAAAATGATCAGCCAAACCACCCATTTTACTTCGGAAATGATCAAACTGTCAGAAGAAACAATGCGTTTTCCTGATGAATTAAAGCAATTGCTTCAGCTCGAAGTGTATGACATGAGTCGGGTGCTTTCGGTACTCCAAAATTTTCATACCAAAGGAAACGAGACAGCAACGGAATGGAAAAAAGCAGTTGAAAATGCAGTGTATCACTGTGATAATATCCGCTATAAAGAACTTGTTAAAATGCTGGAAGATGGTGATTTAAACCGGAAAACCCTATGAATATGATTGATAACTCCATCCTTGTTGTAGATGATGACCCAATGATCGTGCAACATATTTTTGAAACCTTGCACGAAGAGCATCAGTCCTACACTTTCCTTCAGGCTAATAACGGTCAGGTGGCTTTTAATGTGGCTTTGCAAAAGCATCCGAAACTCATCATCACGGATTGGGATATGCCCGGCATGAATGGTATTGAATTGATACGTGCCCTTAAAGCTGATTTACGTACCGCCGACATTCCTGTCATCATGGCAACCGGTGTGATGGTCACCTCCGATCACCTGAAATATGCACTCGAGGCAGGTGCGGTTGATTTCATTCGTAAGCCGTTGGACGCTATTGAGTTAAAAGCAAGGGTGAATGCCATGATTACGCTTTCTGACCATATTGGTGAAATCAAACTTATGGGCGATACCATCAAAGAATTCAATTACTTTCTGCAGAATTTGATTAATATCCTTCCGTATCCTGTGGTTCATTATGATGCAGAAGGCGCCATCTTAACATTTAACCAATCATTTGTAAAGGCATTTAATACCGGAAACGAGATAATTAAATCCTATTATGAATATTTCAAAAACGACAGTGCCGACCTTCACGCTGAAAACGACCGAAAGATTTTTGAGAAAGGAGCAAGCGAAATAAAGTATGAAAGTGAGGTCGCTTTTGCTGATGGATCAAAACATGAAGTTGTGTTTACGAAAGTTCCGGTGTTTGGAAATAATGGCGAGGTAAAAGGAATCCTGGCTGTGCTTGGTGATTTAACTGAGCTCAAACAACAGCACGAGCAAACCCTGCAAAAGCAAAAAAGTGAGTTGGCAGGTATCAGCATGCGTCTGGCTCAAACAAGCGAGCTCAACGAGAAAATGATGCGCGACATAGATAAGCTGCTCACTTCAAATGATCCATCTGTGCGCGAGATAGCCGCAAATATAGCTGCAAGTTACAGGCTGGCCCTCAACGAAAATATGTGGACAGAGTTTGAAAAACGTTTCAATGATGTACATGTTGACTTTTACCTGCGTTTGTCAGCCAAACACCCCGACCTGTCGTCGAACGAAAGAAAACTGTGTGCATTTCTGCGTTTGAATATGAGTACCAAGGAGATAGCAGCAGTTACGTTTCAAAATGGCAAAAGCATTGATATGGCACGCTATCGTTTGCGCAAGCGGCTGGGCCTTGATGCCGATGATAGCTTGCAGAATTACCTCGCACAGGTTTAGTGCTTTATGATGAAAAAACATTCGAATTCAGTTTGAAATATTTATAAACATTCTAAATAGCGAAAATGTACTATTTTTGCAGTCGTTTAATTTGCTCAATTTATTAGAAAATACCGAATATGATTATTGATAAACACAGGGTAGGTATCATCACCTAT
>DISP01000067.1 GCA_002421995.1 Bacteroidales bacterium UBA6207
CAAACTTTTTTCACAGGTTCTTTAACTTTCAGCCCGATCTCAACTACAAAAATCCTGAAGTGTTGTTTGCCATGACCCGCAATATGCTTTATTGGCAAAAGATGGGTGTTGATGGTTTCAGGGCCGATGCCATTCCTTATTTGTGGAAGGAAGAGGGAACGGATTGCGAAAATCTGCCCCAAACGCATATGGTTGTCAAGTTTTTCAGGGCAGTGCTTGACTATGTTAAGCCCGGTACTCTGTTACTGGCCGAAGCTTGCCAAAAACCTGCTACTGTTGTCGAATACATGGGCAATGGTGATGAATGTCATGCTGCCTATCATTTTCCGGTGATGCCAATGTTTTACAAAGCAATAGCACAGCAGAGTAATTTGCCCATTCGCGGAATTCTTCATCCCGAGGTAACTCCTTCGCTGCCCGAAAGTGGTCAATGGTTCACATTCCTGCGTTGCCATGACGAGTTAAGCCTTGAGCTGGTGTATGTTTCTGAAGAGGACAGGCAGTATATTCACCAGAATTATTGCCACGAACCCGAATGGAATTTCAGGTTGGGCGAAGGAATATCAGCCCGGCTTGCGAATCTCTTTCAATTTGATGACCGCCGCATTGGACTTGCCTACTCCATGATGCTGAGCTTGCCCGGCACTCCCGTCATCTATTATGGTGATGAGTTCGGAAAAGAGAACGATATGGAGTTTTACAGGGAAATGGCAGCTTTTGTTGGAAAAGATGACACCCGGTTTCTGGTCAGAGGAAAGATCAGATGGGCTTTAAGGGAGCAACAACTTTCCGATCCGCAAACATTTCAAGCCAAAGTATTTAACCGCATCCAGAAAATGCTGCATGCACGCAACCAACGAAGTGTTTTCGGAAGAGGATCAATCAGATTTGTTGAGGCTACTGATTTACAGGATAATACACTAACAAGCATTTTAGCTTACGTTCGTGAGTATAAAGATCAAAAGATATTAGTGGTTCAAAACCTCTCCAACACCGAACAAACCATCAGGTTGCAAAATGATTTCAAGTCGTTGATGGATTTAGTGAATCATGAGCAAATTTCGCTCAACCCACTATTGATGGAGCCATACGGCTATCGCTGGTTAAACATTGAAAAATAAAAATCGTAAAACTGAAGCTATGCAAAATAGAAAGTTTGATGCCGTTATCTTTGATTTGGACGGTGTAATCACAAAAACGGCACTCGTACACAGTGCTGCCTGGAAAAAGATGTTCGACGATTTTCTGATGGATTATGCCGGAAGACATCATGTTGAATTTAAAGAGTTTACGCATAAAGATGACTATTTGCCTTTTGTTGATGGCAAGCCAAGGTATAAAGGAGTAGCTGATTTTCTTAGCTCACGCGGAATAGACTTGCCTTTTGGCGATCCGTCTGATGCCCCTTCCATGGAATCGGTTTGCGGACTGGGAAACCTCAAAAACGATGCCTTCAACGAGGTGTTGCGCCGTGATGGTGTAGAGGTTTATCCTTCAACAGTGGCGCTGATGAAGGAATTGCGTGAAAAAGGCTACAGGGTAGGAGTGGCATCATCGAGCAAAAACTGCGAGGCAGTACTTGCGGCTGCAGGCCAGTTGTCGCTTGTCGAAACCAGGGTTGACGGTGTTGTTTCAGCCGAAATGGGACTAAAAGGCAAACCCGAAGCTGATATTTTTACTACGGCAGCCACCAATCTGGGCTGTGATCCTTGCCGCTCTGTTGTGGTTGAGGATGCCGTTTCGGGTGTTCAGGCAGGACGTAACGGGAGTTTTGGACTGGTTTTAGGCATCGCCCGTGAGGAAAACAAAGCCGAACTTCTGCTCAACGGCGCTGACATCGTGGTTAAAGATATCGAAGAAACCAGCATCAGTGCTATTGACGAATGGTTCGAGAACGGACTCGTAAATGATTCATGGTCAATATCATATATGGATTACGATCCGAAAAAAGAACGCTCACGCGAAGCCTTGCTGGCAGTTGGAAACGGCTATTTTGGCACACGCGGAGCAATGGAGGAATCAAATGCCAACCCGGTGAACTATCCCGGTACATATTTGGCAGGTTTGTACAACAGATTGATTACGAAAGTAGCAGACAGGGATGTCGAGAATGAAGATTTTGTAAATATTCCGAACTGGTTAGCGATAACTTTCAAGATTGATGATGGTGAGTGGATGGATGTCAATAGCATGAAAATTGTCTCCATTGAACGCAACATCCGTTTTGATAAAGGGTTGCTGGTGCGAAAGCTTGTTGTTGAAGACAAACAGGGAAGACAAACTTCAATTCGGTCGGAGCGATTTGCCAGTATGGACAATCCTTTATTGGCTGCCATGCGATACAGCATTCAACCACTGAATTATAGCGGAACAATCACACTACGCTCAGGAATTGATGGCGC
This sequence comes from Bacteroidales bacterium UBA6207, assembly GCA_002421995.1. GTDB lineage: Bacteria > Bacteroidota > Bacteroidia > Bacteroidales > F082 > JALNZU01. The sequence goes on from DISP01000067.1 coordinate 2,403, forward strand.
ATTGATTAATGATGGCGTTGAAAGGTATAAGTCGTTGAATCAGCAACACATGAAATCGCTCAAGACCGGCGCCGAGCAAGGAGTGATTTTTGTTTTAAACCAAACAACGCAATCAAAATACCATATTGCAGAGGCAGCTTTGCATCATATATTTTTGGATGGAAAACCAATGGCTGGAGAAGCAAAATATGCGGCAAAAGACGGCCGCGCATGGATCGAGCAATCTGCTCAACTTAATGCTAACCAGTGTTTTGCAACTGAAAAGATAGTAGCGATATGTTCTGACAAAGAAGATTTTGTGGAAGATGCGCTGGCTTCCTCGCTTTCGGCAATCAACAGTAAGATGACTTTTGATGAGCTTCTTGCAGAAAGTGTGGCAAAATGGAAGGAGCTTTGGAACAAGTTTGATATTCGGATTTCGGGCGATAGAATGTCGCAGAAACTCTTGCGATTACACATTTATCACTTGCTGACTTCGGTTTCACCGGTAAACGAAAAGTTAGATGCAAGCATCACGGCACGTGGATTGCATGGTGAAGCATACCGCGGGCATATTTTTTGGGATGAGCTATTTATTTTACCACTTTACGACCTTCACCTGCCACAGGTGGCAAAATCAATGCTGATGTATCGTTACCGCCGTCTGCAAAAGGCTAAGGAATATGCAGCAGCGCATGGCTTTGCAGGTGCTATGTTTCCGTGGCAAAGCGGTAGTGATGGCAGGGAAGAAACACAGGTGCTGCATCTCAACCCCTTGACTGGCGAATGGGGCGATGACCATAGTTCGCTGCAACGGCACGTTTCTTTAGCCATTGCCTACAATATCTGGGATTATTACTGGATCACTGCCGACAAAGAGTTTATGGCAAAGTTTGGTGCGGAGATGTTCTTCGAGATATGCAGGTTCTGGGCAAGTAAAGCCAAACTTAACAACGAAAGCAATCGTTATGAAATAAGTGGCGTGATGGGTCCGGATGAGTTCCACGAACACATGCCTCATTCCGAGGAAGGCGGCCTCAAAGATAACACTTACACCAATCTGATGGTCGCCTGGATGTTCGGAAAGGCGCTTGAAATCAATAAATTAGTGGGTGTTACTCAGTCAGCTAAGCTTGGTTTCGATTCAACGGAATTCGAAAAATGGGAAGATATCGCATCCAGACTTTCGGTTGTCATCAATGAAGAAGGCATTCTCGCACAGTATGATGGTTATTTTGAGCTGGCTGAACTTGATTGGGATTATTACAGAACAAAGTATGGCAATGTGTATCGGATGGACCGCATTCTGAAAGCCGAAGGAAAATCACCTGATGCGTATAAAGTTGCTAAACAAGCAGATACGTTGATGACCTTCTATAACCTTGATAAGCATGAAGTTGATTCGCTGTTATCCAATCTTGGTTATACATTGCCTCAGGATTATCTGCAGCGTAACCTCCGTTATTATCTCGGACGCACCTCGCATGGCTCAACCCTGAGCAGGGTAGTTCATGCACGACTTGCAGCAATGGTTGGCGACAAAGCACTTAGCAACGAGCTCTATCAGGATGCACTCGGAAGTGATTATATTGATATCCAAGGAGGTACAACAGGCGAAGGAATTCATGCCGGTGTGATGGCTGGCACTGTTTTGATTGTGCTTAACACTTTTGCCGGAGTCAATTTCCGTGGCGATTTGCTCACAATAAACCCTGACTTGCCTGAAAACTGGAAAAATCTTGCCTTCAAGCTAACGTTTAAAGGTGTTGACTACGCTTTCGAAATAAATTCAGTCGGGTGTAAAGTGCTTGCAAACAAGGATTGTAGCCTGATGGTTGGCAACAAAATGGTTAATCTTGTTGCAAACAACGAACACAGCCTCAAGTTTGCTTAACTTTGAGTCCATATAATTGTATAAATGATTGAACAAATAGATTACAATGCTAAACGATAAAATTACTGTAACGAAAAAGCACCTTCAGGCTGCTGATTTAGTGACCGAAGAGTTGCAAAAAGTGATTCAGCCAAAGTTCATCATCACGATTGGTGGTGAAGTTGGGTCTGGAAAATCAACACTTGCCTACGCGATAGCGCAAAAAATCAAAAAGCAAGGTTTAAGTAGTAAAATAATTGACCTTGATGATTTTTATAAAATTCCGCCCAAAGAAAGAAAAGCATGGCGCCGCCTAAATGGCATTGAAAGTGTTGGCCCTGAGGAATATGACTGGAACCAAATCAATCATTTGATTGATGATTTTTACCATGATCGCGAATCCACAATGCCTTGTGTGGACTTGATTACTGATGAGGTTGATACGCTTACAACACATTTTGAGGGCATTGATGTGCTTCTGATCAACGGCTTGTATGCAACGAAACTTAAACAGTCGAATTTCAGGATTTTTATTGAGCTTACCTATGATGAAACCAAGGATGCACAAGCCTATAGCGGTAAAGAGGAAATGACAGAATTCAGGCGACAAATCCTCGAAAGAGAGCATTTGATGGTACAGGCACTTAAGCAAAATATAAATTTATTTTTCGACTTCGATGCCACATTGGATAAATATCATTTATAGTAAACAATAGAAAATCAATAAATTATAATTATGCTTGGAGACGTATTACTGATTGCTGAAAAGCATCAAAAGGCAGGAGAGGTCATCCTTGAGATGGTTTTACAAAACCAAAAACCAAAGATGATGGTCGCCATCTCTGGTGAGTCCGGCTCAGGAAAATCAGAACTGGCGCATGTGATTGCCAAGGGTTTACGCAAACATGGAATCATGGCAAAACCCTTGCACATTGACAATTACTACCGCATTCATCCGCTTGAACGAACAGAGTGGCGTAAAAATAACGGAATCCAGAATGTGGTTGGCCCCGGGGAATATGATTGGGACACTATCCTGAGAAACATCAATGAGTTCAAAGAAGGAAAGATGTCAACAGGTCCATGCGTTGACCTGGTTACTGAACAAATTGACCAGCTTACAACGGACTACAGCCAAATTGATATGCTCATCATTGATGGGTTGTATGCAATAAAAGTACCGGAGGTAGATCTGCGTGTTTTTATTGAACTCACCTACCATGAGACAAAAAAAGCCCAGGTGGTACGTGGCAAAGAGCCTCAAAATGAGTATCGTATGCAGGTGCTTGAAAAAGAACACCAGGAAGTTCAATTGCTCAAGCCCACTGCTGACGTATTCATCGGCATGGATTATGAAGTGAGAAAAGCCTGATTATTGCTTAAAAACCTTGCTTTTTGTTCAAGCGTAGTTTTTTAATTACCAAAGAGGATCTAAAAAGGTTGAACGTGGGTTCAACCTTTTTTTGTGTTCATAATAACAGTTTAGGGAGAAACTTATATATAAGTGAGAAAACTGGATTAACTTTGTGAGGCAAAATCACCGCAGATGATCAATATTTATCAGCTTTTTCCCCGATTGTTTGGCAACAAAAACCAGTCAGCTATCAAGGATGGAACCATCGGTGAAAATGGTTGTGGAAAGTTTTCTGATTTGACAACCAATGTGTTGGAGAATTTGAGAGCCTTTGGATTTACGCATATCTGGCTCACCGGAGTGCTGCGTCATGCAACATTAACTGATTACAGTGCTTACGGCATACCCGTGAGTCACCCCTCCGTTGTGAAAGGACGAGCAGGATCGCCATACGCTGTAAGCGATTATTACGACGTTGATCCTGATTTGGCAGACGATCCTGCAAAAAGGATGAGTGAGTTTGAAGCTGCTGTAGAAAGAATTCACCATGCCGGCATGAAAGTTATCATTGATTTCGTTCCAAACCACCTTGCCCGGCAGTATAAATCTGTTTGCGCGCCAGAGGGAGTAAGAGATTTTGGTGCTGACGATCTGACGCATCTTGCATTTCACCCGAACAACAACTTTTATTATCTGCCTGAACAATCATTTGTTCCGCCGCAGCGCGAATCAGCGCTTTATGCTTCTTCCGAAACATATCTGGAGCAACCTGCCAAAGCTACAGGCAATGACTGCTTTAGTGCTATGCCTGGTCATAATGATTGGTATGAGACTGTAAAACTAAATTATGGTGTTGACATAATGAGAGATCATGCAGGTTATTTCGATCCAATTCCTGATACCTGGGTCAAAATGGAAGCTATTCTTTCGTTTTGGGCGGCAAAAGGTATTGATGGTTTCAGGGTTGATATGGCCGAAATGGTTCCGATTCCTTTCTGGAACTGGGTGATTGACTCTCTCAAATCGAAATTCACTGATTTATTGCTCGTTGCAGAGATTTATCAACCCGGATTGAACGATATGTTTATCAAGGCAGGTTTTGACTTTTTGTATGACAAGGTTGGTTTGTACAACAAACTTCATGATATTTTAATTCACAATGCTTCGGCTGAATCAATCACAAATGTCTGGAAATCAGCCGAACCATACAACCATGCCATGCTGCGGTTCATGGAAAATCATGATGAGCCAAGGCTTGCTTCGCCCAGGTTTTATGGCGATGCCTTTGCCGCAATGCCTGCCGTTGCACTTTCGGCATGGATGCACCCGACAGCGTTTATGGTTTACAATGGTCAGGAGTGTGGCGAAACAGCTTTGGGAAGCCCGGGTTTCAGTGGCGATGATGGTCGGACAACCATCTTTGATTATTACAACATGCCGGAGCATCAGAAATGGATGAACAATGGAAGTTTTGATGGAAAGCTGCTTTCGTTCGACCAGCAAAGGCTGAGGGAGATGTACCGGAAAATCTTACATTTCCGCCTTCATCAACCTGCACTGAGCAAAGGTGTCTTTTATGATCTGATGTGGGCCAACCCCTGGTACACCGAGTTTGACCCCTGGTATGTTTACGCTTTTGCAAGATTTTCTGAAGAACAGAACCTGTTGATTATCATTAACTTTCACCGGTTTGAACACCGCGAAGTACGGTTAAATATGCACTGGGATCTGATGGAGCAATTGAAGATGGAGCAGGAATCAGGCCAGTTGTGGTTTGCAAAAGAGATTTTTGAAGAAAGGGAGGAAATTGTTTTTACTCCCGCCGAAATGCCCGACAAGGGCCTGCGTATCAAACTCAGACCATCGCAGTTTGCAGTTTATGAATTGAAAAAAATACCCCAAACAACTAAGTAAAATAGCGTCATTGCCATGAAAACAAAGAAGTTGCCAATTGTAATAGCTGACCCATGGCTCGAACCTGTGAGCTGGGCTGTGAATGAAAGATATGATAGATTTCGGTCAAGGATTGAGCATATCACCACTTATTACGGTAGTTTGACTGCCTTTGCCACTGCCGATCATCTCTTTGGATTGAATTATGACAAATTGCGCAAAGGATGGTGGTACAGAGAGTGGGCGCCTGCCGCCTCTGCCTTGTTTCTTTTTGGTGATTTTAATCAATGGAATCGCTATGAACACCCGCTCGTGAACAATGGAAAGGGTATTTGGGAGATATTTCTTGATGATAAAACCTATAAAAATAGTTTCAAACACGAGAGCCTGCTCAAAGTCATTGTCAGAAGCAGTATTGGGGAGATTGAACGTATTCCGGTTTGCATCAAACGGGTAGTGCAGGATGAGCAGACAAAAGACTTTAGTGGTCAGCTCTGGAATCCTGAGAACCCATACACTTTTAAGCATAGTCAACCACATCTGCAACGACTTGAACCCTTGCTGATCTATGAATCACACATCGGGATGGCACAGGAAGAGCCGGGCGTTGGCAGTTATAAGGCTTTTCAGCTTCAGATTCTTCCAAAAGTTGTCGAAGCCGGCTACAATGCCATTCAGTTGATGGCCGTGGCCGAGCATCCGTATTATGGTTCATTTGGCTACCATGTTTCCAATTTTTTTGCACCTAGTTCGCGCTTTGGTACACCTGACGAGTTGAAAGAATTGGTGGATGAAGCCCATAAACTGGGATTGTTGGTGATTATGGATATTGTTCATTCTCACACAGTTAAGAATACACGTGAAGGACTTAACCTGTTTGACGGTACCGATTTTCAATACACCCATGCCGGAAGCAGGGGCGATCATCCCCAATGGGATTCAAAGCTGTTTAATTATGGCAAAGATGAGGTGTTGCAGCTATTGTTGTCGAATGTAAGGTATTGGCTTGAGGATTTCCGCTTTGACGGATTTAGGTTTGACGGTGTCACCTCCATGCTCTATTTCCATCATGGCAATGGTGTTACTTTTGACAGTCCGGAAAAATATTTTTCAGAAGGCGTTGAATATGATGCTGTTACTTACCTTCAACTTGCTAATACACTGATACATCAAATCAATCCCAAAGCAATAAGCATAGCAGAGGAGGTGAGTGGTATGCCGGGATTGTGCAAAGCAGTTGAGGATGGCGGACTCGGTTTTGACTACCGCCTGGGCATGGGTTTGCCTGATTTTTGGATTAAGATACTCAAAGAGCGTGCTGATGAAGACTGGAATATGAACGAGCTTTTTCACACCATGACCAATCGCTTGTTTGATGTGAATACGATTGCTTATGCCGAATCGCACGACCAGGCACTTGTTGGAGATAAAACACTTGCATTCAGGTTGATGGATAAAGAAATGTATGACTTCATGTCGAAAGAAACTGAAAGTGTGGTAATTGACAGAGGTATTGCATTGCACAAAATGATCCGTCTTTTTACGATCAGCCTCGGGGGAGAAGGATGGCTCAATTTCATGGGCAATGAGTTTGGCCATCCGGAGTGGATTGATTTTCCGCGTGCCGGCAACGATTGGAGCTATCAGCATGCACGGCGGCAATGGTCACTGGTCGAGAAAAAGTTTCTGAAATACCACTGGCTTGCCGACTTCGACCGCGCCATGATTGCATTAATGAAAAAATCGCATATCATGTTAAGCTTGCCTCCCTGGCTTCTGTGGGTTGACGAGGTTAATAAAACCATTGTGTATGAGCGCAATAACTTTATTTTTGTGTTTAACTGGCATGCTTCATTTGCACTTCCGGACTATGAAATTCCACTCAGGGAAACAGGCGATTACTCTGTGGTGCTCACAACTGACGACCCTGCTTTTGGAGGTTTGGGTCGGTTTGACGATAGCCGCCCGTATCCATCCTATTTGAATGCCGACGGACAACCGGCCATGAAAATATACAATGTGAACAGATCGGCTCACATTCTAAAAAGGATTGAAGATCAGTAGTTTAATACTAAGTTTGAAGCTTTGATAAATCAATGGAAGAGTAAAAAAGCCCAAAAGCTGATTGATGGGCGCTCTCAGAAAGAAACACTCAGGTTTTTAAACCGTGAATTGAAACAAGGAGCAAAGAAGCTTGATGAAAAAGCTGATGCACTTCACGAAACTATTTTCAGCCGGATTGATTGCTTAGATTGCGCAAATTGTTGCAAATCAATACCTCCATTGATAAACGACACAGATGTGAACCGCATTTCGCGCGCGCTTAGAATGAAAACCTCAGTTTTTCGGCAGCAATACGTTCGCATTGACGAAGATGGAGATTCGGTGATAGCAACAACACCCTGTCCGTTTCTTGGAACCGACAATTATTGCAGTATCTACGAGGTTCGTCCAAAAGCCTGCCGGGCATATCCACATACCGGTAACCTTGATTTTTCGAGGCATTTATCGTTGCATGCCCAAAACACCCTGTATTGCCCGGCGGTTTATCACATTATAGAGGGTTTGAAAGCTGTGACGAAGTGAGGTTTGATTGGATGTATTCCTGAATGCTTCAACCTCCTGTCAGGTATAAAAAAAGCCCATCGTTTCCGAAAGGCTGTTGTTGTGATCCGGGCGGGATTCGAACCCACGACCCGCAGCTTAGAAGGCTGCTGCTCTATCCAACTGAGCTACCGGACCAATTTTCTGGTTTTTGAGGGCGCAAAGATAGCAATTCCATTGGTTTTAAGCAATCTGTTGGGAATAAAATCTGTTTTTCATTGCCGGGAAAGCGTAAACATCTAAAAATCATAGATTTGAACACTAATGCGTAGTTTTGTTATCGTTCTTCATTTTTTTTGTGAGGGTTTAATAACCAACTCAACCAAATAGAGGCGTTTGCGGTAAAAAAAAGACGGTGTTTTGCACCGTCTTCTTATACTTATATTCGCTGATTAGTAACGATTTCTGTATCCACCGCTTTCGCCTCTGTCTCCACCACGGAAACCACCTTCTTTGCGATAGCCGCCTTCGCTGCGATATCCGCCTTCATTGCGGAAACCACCTTCACGGCGTTTGAAACCACCGCCACCACCTGTTTGTCCTTCTTCTTTCGGACGGGCTTTCTTGACGATGATAGTGCTACCATCTAGTTGTGTTTCATTGAGTTCGTTGATGGCTGCGAAGCCTTCGGTTTCGTCGGGCATTTCAACAAAGCCATAACCTTTTGAACGGTTGGTCAGCTTGTCGATGATAACTTTGGCGCTGGTAACTTCACCAAATTGTTTAAAGGTTTCTTCCAGTTGTTCGCTGGTTGTTTTGAAATTGAGTTTTGCAACAAAAATGTTCATGATAAAAATGAAAAAGAATTGATAAATGGTTTTCAAAAAGAAAGTCAACTAACGACTTCACAGAATTTTGTTTCTGAAAATGTGAATTACCCTGCTTTTTAAAGAACGTATAAAATTAAACCGCGACAAAAATACAACTTTATGTACATGAAATTCAAATATTTAATTTTTTTTTATTTTAAATTGATTTTATCCCGTTTTTAATCATAAAAGATCATCATTTGGGCTGATCATCCTTGAAGCCTGAAGATTTTGATTTATTAAAAAAAAGCCGGTCAGAAGAATTTTCCGACCGGCTTTTTGTTTGCAGGTAAAATAGCTACTGGTGCAGTATTCTTGCAATAAAGCTTCTGTTCGTTGTTGGATCAATGGCTTGAATTAGTATCAATCCTTTAGGTAAGTTACTGATATTCAATTCAATTAATGAGTTCTCGGTTTGAATCTCTCTCAATAATTGACCATTGGCTGAATAGATCCTCAATGTATTTCCCGGTTTAAGATCGCGCAGCTCAATGAATCCTTTGGTTGGATTTGGCCTTGCTGTAAATCCACTGATGAACTGATTTTCACCAATGTCAGTTAGATTTATGACTACATATCCGGTTTTGATGACATTTCCGCTACCATATTGATTTGTTGCTGTAAGGCTAACATTATAGGTTCCATCAACAGTGTAGCTTACCATTGGGTTTTGCGCAGTTGAGGTGGATGGGTTTCCTCCCGGCAAGGACCAAATCCAGCTTGTTGGGCTGTTTGAGGAGATGTCAGTAAACTGATAATCAACACGGTCAACAAATGCCTGGTGTGTAGAACTAAAGTCGGCAACAGGTGCATTTCCGGCGTTGACCATATCAGCAGTCAATTTTGTGTTGCTGCCAAAGGCATTTGCAACAGTCAGGCTAACATCAAACAAGCCGGCATTGTTGTAGAAGATGTTTGTGGGATTTTGAACATTACTGCTTCCCGGGAATCCCCCTTCGAACGTCCATGCCCATGAATCAATGTTTCCGGTGGACTGGTCTGTGAAAGCAAGGGTGGAGCCAACCTGGATTGTAGTACTTCCGTTAGCGACAAAATTTGCCACCGGTGGAAATCCGGCAGTGATGTAGTTAGGCATGTTTTTGGTGTTGCTGCCGTTTGCGTTGGTCACCGTGAGGCTTACATTAAACGAACCGGCTGTATTGTAAAAGACAGGAGGAGGTGTTTGTCCGTTGTAGCTGGCAGGTGTTCCGCCTTGAAAAGTCCATGCCCAGCTGTTAATCTGACCGGTTGATGTATTTGTAAATGTAACACTTGTTCCAACCGCCGGTGTAGTGTCGTCTGCCGTGAAGTTGGCAGTAGGCAAACTTGTTACGGTAATGTACTCAGTTTTGGTCACGGTATGCGTTCCAAATGAGGTAGTAACTATGAGTGTAACATCGAATTCTCCTGTATTGTTATAGGTAACAGTTGGATTTTGTGCCGTAGATGTAGCAGGTGTGCCACCCTGGAAAGACCAGCTCCACGCGCTTGGATTTCCAGGTGTAAGATCCGTGAATTGAACCTGGGTACCCGGACTAACATTGGTGGCATTGGCACTGAAATCAGGACTTTTTGTGATTAGAAGTGCTTCGACGCCAACAATCGGGTTAACTGTATTAATGCCATAAGGCCAGCTGCCGTTGGATGAAGTTACTGTTTCGGATGGAATTATCTCTGCGTTTGACAACTGTCTCACTTCAACGCGACGAAGCCCGGTGGGAAGTGTATTAGGAATAATGCTGCCCCACGAAGAAGCTTGTCCGTCAACAAGGTTTTGGTAGAATGCAGGATAGGCTGTTGTGCCTGAAGTTCCATCGTCTTCGATGAATGTGCAGGCAAGCGGACGGCCGGTACCCGCAACGTTGTCATATAAAACAGCAAAGTTTTTGGCTTGTGAGAACAACTTGCCGTAAACACCAGATCCGCTCAAGGCATCCGGATTCACGCCCATTCCTATCGCAAGCGTAGAATCAGCAGTGGTGAGATAGTTAACAGCTGTTGTCCCTCCCTGACCATTATTGATACGGATTCTCATGTAAACATAGTTACCCGGCGTGAATCGTGCATTACTTGTAGGTTCAGTAATAAACCAACCTGTATAGCTTCCGTTTGCATCAGTTGTAAACTCTCCATGGTTTTCGGGAGTGGTAAAGCTGGGGCCGCTGCTGCGGTAAAAATTTCCCGATGCATCAATGAAAACAATATTTCCAGCTCCGCTAACATTGGCTGCATCAGCGTAGGTAACAACCTGGTTGATGAACTTATAGGTAGCATTTGGGATAAGGTTACTAATAGTGGCCCGATAGGCGTATGGTACACGATGATTCGTCGGGTTGTTGCCGACAACGTATTTTGGAAGTATTGTTGAAGTTAAAACAGGTTGGTTAATGATTAATACAGCAGTGCTGGTTGCACTTGAAAGCCCTGCGGCTGTGGCCTGAATGGTATAGCTTCCTGTGGCACTAAAGGCGATATCATCAAAAGTTGCAACACCGGCAATGGCTTGTTTTGTCACAGTTCCACTTATAGTTCCGCTACCTGTCAGCTTGCTGATTGTGATCATCCCTGTGTAGTTCTGGTCAACAGTTTGATCGGGGCGGCGTGCTTCTATCGTGAAAGCCTTCAATGGCAGCGCTACCTGCCCATAACCGGGAAATGACACGATAGCAAGATTTGTTGCCACTGCCATCACATCAAATGCAGCACTCACAGCCGGCTCCAAAGCCATTCCAGCTGTAGCAGTAGCTGCAAGCTTAACACCGGTTTCGGCGGTGTTGTACACAAGGTTGTTGAATACAACGGTATTGCTTCCGGCCGGGATAATTCCCGTAAGTGTTCCGGTCAACTGTCCTGTTCCAACTGATTTGCTGAGTGTTACGGTTGTGTTGCCTATCACATTGGCGGCCTGATTGTTTGCGTCAACTGATTGAACGCTTGCGCTGAATGGGGTATTAACATTTGGAGAAGTGCCATTATTGATATTGAGAAAAGACAATTTCACCGGTACGTTTCCGGAAATCACATCTCCGCTTATTGTTACGTCCTGAAAGCGCCAGTTTCCATCGCCGCTATAAACTTCGCCACCACTCACACGTGCCCTGTGATAAGCAGTGTTTGCAAGGAAACTGTTACCAAGACCATCATCAAAAGCAAGCGGTGAAAAGACCGAAACGATACGCAACCCAAATTGCGCATTGTTAGATGCTGCCGTGATGGTGGAAAGGTCGAAACTAAAATCATAATAGGTATCATGCGGAGAGAGACCTCCGGCATTGTTGCCGGCTGACTGCCAGCTTGCACCTCCATTGGTGGTATATTGCACTTCGGCCCAACGCGACATGGTGCCCGACGAACGATGCTTGAACGTAAGTTGAATGTTCTGGTAACCTATTGTACTGAGCATCAGTTGCAATCCGGCTGATCCGGAAGCTGTTGACTGCGCAGGGAAGGTTGTTATGCGAAGTGCGTCGGCCTGTGCTACCTGTGTAACTCCGCCGATAAGCGTAGCAGTACCGCTACCTGTTGTTGGATTGAGGTCGCCGGCATTTGTAAAGGCCCATTGTGTAATGATTCCGGCTTGTGTGCCCGTGATCTGGATATTGTCAACTTGCCAGAGTCTGTAGAAATCAACATTGTAATGGTATTGGATAGCAATATATACACTTGTGCCGCTGATGGCATTCAAATCCACCATTCCCGAAGAGGTCCACACTTGTTCTTCGGTTGGTTGGGTGAAAGGCAATTCGGTCCATGTGGCTGATGATGGATCGCCCATGCCAGCATAATTTGTGGAATAGAGCAGTTTAAAGTAATTGTTATCGTCCTCGCTGCCATATCTTTTCCAGGATTCAAAGCTTAACTGTACATCATCATAAATGTCTTTGTTAAAAGCTGGTAGTATCAACCAGTCATCTTCCAGCACTCCGGTGTTAAATCCGTTCATATAAACATATCCTCCTGTGCTGTATGCCCAGAATTTGTCGTTTCCGTTTTTGCTGTAAGCATAAACTTTTCCGAAATCAGTGTCAAAAACCTCGGTGTAGGGCAGGGTTGTGGTTTGCGGATCGCGAACGATATAGGATTGCTGGGCTGATGTTTTTGTACCACCTGCATTGTCCTGAGCAAAAACAACGAAATATACGGTTGTTCCGTCGGTTTGGGCAGGGATTGGGGATGCAGTTGAATAGTTGTTGCCACCGGCTGCGTTCATGGTAATGGTATTGGTATAGACGCCCGTAGCCGTTCCCCACTTCAATTGAACCAAACTGACGGTGCCATCGCCGTCAGTTACATTCGCACTCACATGAACTGTGGCGGAGGAGTTGATTTCTCCTGCAGGAGTTCTGACAATGTTACTAATCACAGGAGGAATATTGCCGCCTCCTGTGTAATTGGTTAGCTCAATGTCATCAACATTCAACCTGCGGTTTACAGTACCAGCGGTTGTAGCCTTGATGCGGATTCTCACGTTTCCGGTGACATTGACTGTTTCGGAGAATTGGGTAACATCATTTGAAGCAGGCGCCGTAAAAGCGGCTCCAAGCTGTGTCCAGTTTGCACCGGCATTCGTGCTGTATTCAACCACCCACTCCACCTGGGCATCGGTGCCATAGCGGCGGTAACTGAAAGTTAGCGTGCCAAGGCCATCGGCTTTATCAGCCAGCATGGTCATCACAGAAGTTCCGTAGCCACGGAGCCTTGCCGATTTTAAGCCGTTTTTCCAGTCGGAATCAGAGTTTCCGATAAGTGCGTCAGTCATATCCCAATCGAGTCCCGAAAGGTTTACTGTACCTGAGGCATAACTGGTTTTAACTTCGGTTTCACCCTCAAAGTTAACTAAGTATTGAGCCGTTGCAAAGCCGGAAATTCCCAGTAGCAAGGCAAATACAAATGAAATTCGGTAAATTCTTTTCATTTAAGTTATTGATTGATAAATATTTTCTTGGTAAACTGTTTTTTATTGCTATCGGTAATTGTAACAAAATACAATCCTTTTAAATGGCTTGCAGGAATGCTTATGCTTCCGGTATGAGCACTTATTTGATCAACAATTCTCCCTGAAACATCTGAGATAACAACTTCAACCGTGTTGATTTGAGTTGATTGAACTACTATTTGATTGTTATTAACAAAAACCTTTGGTTGGTTCAATTCAATTTCTGGTGTTGCAGTAATTAACTTGCCACTAATAGTTACCATGTCGAAACGGCTTGTGCCGGCAGGGCCATAGGTGCTCGTTGAACGTGCAGCAAGGTAATTGCCGGATGTTGGATCAAAATCAGATACAATTCTAAAGCCGGCATTGGCATTGTTGCTCAAACCGGGAACGGAAGCGAAGTCAACAGTACGCTGATTGAACCATGTGTCGCCAGTGCCTGTTGGCTGAGGAACAACAGTAAAAAGCTGTGCATCAACCCAAACAGGGTTAGATTCTGATACATTGGCGCAATATTGTACCATCCATGTGTTTGCTGCAGTATTGCTTAAGCGCTGGTCGAATATAAAACTGATATTTTCATAACCGGCAGTGCTGACGTTGAACTGAACGCCGGCAGTCTTAGGTGCGGTTCCCTGTGCCGGATAAGTAGTTGAATTCCAACCATAGTTTGGTGGAGAGGTAGTTTCAGGGTCGGAAGAGCCACCTGAGGCAACGCCGGAGGCAAAAGTGGCAGTTGTGCCACCGGCCAGCATGGCAAGGCCGTTGCCAATCACAGTGGCGGGTGCTTCTGCTCCGCCAGGTACCTGATCTGCTGCCGGGCCATTAAAGTTCCAGCGGGTGATTACCTCCTGTGCGTTTACAGTTGAAAATGTGCCCAGGATGATCAGGAATGTTGCGAATGTTTGAGCAATTGTGGTAAAAACTCGTTTCATAGATAGCAATTTAATTTATTGTTTCGTATTAAGAATAAGATACAATTCAGGCCTTTTTAAAAAGGGCTTGCAAATTAAGCAAAAACATGCAATCCAATCCATTGTTAACAAATAAATAATGTGAAAAAACATGCTTGGTAAACAGCTTTCTATCTCATATTTTCGAGTTTACTGATGCCGTTCCTGTTGATCTGTAATCTGTATCTTTTGTAACTCACTGTTTCTTCATGTTTTAGCTGAAGAATAAAATTCAGATAATAAACCTTATCGCCATTGATGATGTGATAGCTTTTGTTTTTGTCGGTGAGAAAAAGAAAAAACTCAGGATTATCCATTTTTGCCAATAAGCCGTTGATGTTGAATCGAATGATGTCGTTGGTGCCGGCAAAAAAATAGTCGCCACATTTATCGAGGCTTTGGCGGTTTAGTTTTACGAGTTTTCTATAGAGAATTATTTTTTCGTCGTTGTTGCGGTTGTCGGCTTCCAGGATTGCCGATCGGTTTCTGATGCGGATTACCTCTGCAGGCACATTGCTTTCGCTGATAAAGTCCATGGCTTCTTTGCTCCAGCCGATGTCAATATCTTTGAGACTAATCAATGTCTTGTGATCGAAATAATTAGGTCCGAGTTTATGTGCAAAGTAATACCTGCCAAGTTCTTTTATACGGTCTTTGAGCATATAGCTGATTACCAGGGCCACAAAAAACGGCATAGTAAGGTTTCCATATTTTTGCTGAAAGGAAAAAGCTACGGCAGTTGCAAAAACCATGCTGATTCCGGCTGCAATACTCAGGTAAATCTGCTCGGTGATGATTCCATCTTTCTTCTTACGGGTGAAAAGGAAGAGCACATCTTCAGCATATTTTTTGAGCAGACCCAGGCGGTGAACAAGCTCGCGGTTTCCATCCTTGCTGTTGCGGTCAACAACAAGGAAATTGTTTTCTTTTTTGTATTTTATCTCGCTTCGGATGAGGCTCCAGAGGTTTTTTGCCGCCTCGGTTTGTGGTGCTGTTTCAGGAGCTTGCAGTGCACTCAGGAGCCTGAAGCAATGCTGTTCGATTGTATTGCTGAGAAACTCGTCGCCAAACCTGTAATAATTAATCAACTTTTGATTTACGGTCGGGACGTTTATGATTTGCCACAAAGTCCGGTAATGGTAGATGATCTTTTGGGTGTTTTGAACATATGCATCTGTCAGAACCAAACTGTCTTCGGCCCTGGACGCCTGGATGATATGCGTTGTTTCGTTGCGGAGGGCGCTCCTGCAGACCGAAAGAAACAGTTTGATCTGATGTTCGTATTCGGTGATATTGGTGCGTGTGGGAGAGCTGGCTAAACTATTGAATGCTTTTTCAAGTTTTTGAATAGGCGAATCATCTCCAACGGTGATGTCCCTGAGGAGATAAACAGGTGTAATGAGTCGGATGTTTGACTTCAGATCGCGGTAAAAATCTTTTTTGTCGTAGGTTGAAGGGTTGATATCGAGGCTGTTGGGAATAAAAATCCAGATATTGACAGCAAACTCGCTGACTTTCTTTTTCCGGCGGGCATAAAATCCCAGTTTGAACTCAACCGAGTATTTGTTGTGTATTTTTACGTTCTCTTCGATCATTTTTGGGTTTTATATGCTTTAAGGAAATCAGAACAAACCATGTGGGGTTATGCCAAGCCACATGAACCAGGTCTGGCCGGCAAGGATCATTAACAGCCAGGACACAACCATCATCGTTATCCCGAACTTAAAAGTATCAGCATAGGTATATTGATCAGTCTCATACATCAAAGCAGCCGGTTTGCTGTTGAATGGCAACACATACACATGTTCGATCATGAAGGCAACAGGTAAAGCAAGACTTAGAACTTCATAGCCAAATCTGTTTGCAACACCAATCGCAATTGGAACAAAAATCATGGTACGCATGGTTTTCGACTGAAACAGCAATGCACTGAAAACCATCACACCGGTTAATAAAACATATAAAAACCAAAAAGGCGTGTTTTGCGAAATTCCAAGATTATCAAAAAAAGCGTTCACGCTGATAGCCGGAAGGTCGGTTGCCTCCAATCCGCTGCCCAAGGCATATGCACCGGCCGAAAACAGCATAAGATGCCAGGGAACATCAACTTCGTTCCATTTCACCACGCCGATGCCCGGAAGCAAGGCTACAATTGCACCTACAAAAGCCACAGCAGTTGCACTGATGCCATGTAATTTGTCGGTGGCCCAAAAGCCTAAAATGAGCACGAAAATCACAACAGCTTTCAGTTCAGAAATGTTGATCTTTCCAAGTTTGTGGTACTCCTGCCGCAAGCGGTCCATTCCGCCTTCAATTTGTGGAATACGTTGGTCTTTTGGAAGNNCAGGTTAATATTCAACAGGTTTTGCAAGACGATACTACGCCCGAAGTTGTTTTTTTGATCGCCGCCGCGTGCTCCGTAAATGGCCGCAATGACCATGAAAATAGGTAGAAGAATGGCGGCTTTTGCTGTGGTAGCCGAGATAAAAGCGCTCAAAATCAAATTGATGATAATAAAGCTTATAAAAATTGAACTTGCATTCTTTCCAAAACGTAAAATAAACCACAGAGCAAATCGCTTTGCAACGCCTGTGGCTACAAGCATACTTGCCAATACGAACGACATGATATTGAGCCACATCACCGGATGTCCAAGTTGTGCATAGGCTTGCTTTTCAGGCAAAACACCGGTCAAAACCAAACTAATTATAAGAATAAGCGAAGTGAGGTAGTTTGGAATTGATTCTGTGACCCACAATATGATGGATGCAACAAAAATGCCAAGCATCAGGTGGTTGTTTCGGACAAACAATTCCGTGCCAACCTTGTCAAAGGTCTTTTTAGCACCTTCAGTCAAAACCGCTACATCAAAAGTGTGAAGAAATTCAAAATCCAGCAGATATCCAAAAGCAATAAAGGAAATGACCGACAGTGGAATCCCTGCTGTGGCCAGCACACGGGCAAATTTGCCTTTGCTTCTTTTTGGCAGTTTTTCGATCCTGTAGTTGTGCATATCCAAAGGATCAAAAAGTTGATTTTCTTGACTTTCTTTCATGTCGTGTTAAAGATTGATGAGTGGTTTACGGTTTATTATGATGTTCAGGAATCTTTAGGTTTATACAGAAGTAAAATAACCACTCCCGTTAATGAAAATCAACGGGAGTGGTTTTATTGAAACATTACCATTTTTTAAATGGATTTTTCATAAGCATTGAGTTATAATACTTTACGTCGCCGGTAACTTCTTTTCCAAGCCATTCCGGTTTAAAAAATCCTTCGTCCTCTGATGAGAGCTCGACTTCGGCAACGACAAGTCCTTCGTTATCGCCGTAAAACTCATCAACTTCAAAAGTATGAGCACCGGCTTTGACCAGGAAACGGGTTTTATCAATAACACCCGGTTCACAGATTTTGAGCAGCTCTTCAACCTCGGTTATCGGGATTTCTTTTTCCCATTCATAACGACTTGCGCCGGAATCACTTCCGATGCCTTTGATGGTGATATACCCTTTGTCGCCTTTGATGCGTACCCTAACCGTGCGTTCGGGAACAGAAGAGAGGTATCCCTGTGTGATGCGGGTAGCTTTGATGGCAACGGCTTTAAAGTCGCCTTCGACTAAGAATTTGCGTTCTATTTCCTGTGCCATGGTTTAGTTTGCTAAAGGTTTGTCAATCATTCCAATCACTCTTTTTATGGCCTGAAGATAATTGATATTTTCAACACCTTCGAGCCCAATATCTTTTATTGTTTTTTTAATGTCGTCCACCTCGGTAGATTCTGAGTTGATGGTAACAATTCTGGCTCCGTTTATCAGTACTTCGCCAAATTCGCAGATGGTGTTATTTACCATATAACCAAGGCGTTGCTTGTGCACTTTTACAGCAGCAAGGTCGGGATGGTTCTTGATCATCTGTATGAATTCCTCAAAAGTGACTGTGTCTTTTTCCAAAGCAGGCATTTCGACCATGAATGCAGGAAATACTTCATTTACAAGTATATCTGCGCTAATCGGAAATTCTCCTTTCATGAGTGGATTCCATTGCTCGAGGCCATCAACAGTTTGTACATAAGTTTTAATATCCATTTTGCCATCGCGGATCTTGGTATTGTTGATGTCGTTGGTGCGCGAAATGATATAAATCTCGTCGGAATGTCTTTCCCATACCTTTTCGGGAACAGGACCCGAAAAACGGGCCATTCGGAAGTGTGCCTTGTCAAAATTTTGTCCGAAAGAGCGAAACTCGAAACGAGGTTTTGAGATTTCGCCAATTTGCATATTTTCAGCCATATAGATTATTTTTTTTATAAATTAACGATTTACTTTAGACTTTTTTCCGCCGTTATTCGAACTTCCACGTGTGATTGTGGTGAGGATAGTCCAGTTTTCCGAGCCATCGGGCTGCCTGCCGTAGGATTGAGTTACGGTAAGTGCCGGAACTACAGGTGAATCAATGACTGTACCATCTGGTTTTTCAAGCCAAAGCTGTTCGCCGTTGCTCGAAATGCCAAAGCCGGAAGCATCGTCATCGTCAACAACGATTACAAAAAA
>DISP01000077.1:0-526 GCA_002421995.1 Bacteroidales bacterium UBA6207
ATTTATCACACATTCGTCCGACAGGAAGCCCTTTCAAAAACAGTGCTTTGACGAGCACCGGTGTTGTTCCCTTCATGGAACGCTATTCAAACTCAACCAGAGAGGTGGCGCAGGATGGCCGACGTGGAGCGCTCATGCTCAGCATCAGCGTGAAGCATCCGGATGCAGAGAAATTTATTGATGCCAAAATGGAACTTGGCAAGGTGACAGGAGCCAATGTTTCGGTTCGTATCACTGATGAGTTTATGCAAGCCGTGAAAGAAAACAAAACTTTCGTTCAGCAATACCCCATTGACAGTGATAAACCATGGTTTGTGAAAGAAATTGACGCACGTAATCTTTGGGACAAACTCATACACAATGCTTGGGCCTCGGCAGAACCGGGCATACTTTTCTGGGACACTATTATCAGAGAAAGTATCCCGGACGTTTATGCCGATCTTGGTTTCAAAACACTATCAACCAACCCTTGTGGCGAAATACCGCTCTGTGCCTATGACAGTTGCCGCTTGCTGGCTGTTAACCT
>DISP01000077.1:704-1751 GCA_002421995.1 Bacteroidales bacterium UBA6207
CGAAGCCATAAGCTTCTCAACCGAAGTGCACAAACTCCTCGCGCTCGAAGTTTACCGCAGCTCAGTTGATATGGCCGAAGAGAGAGGGGCATTTGAAGTATTTAATGCCACCCGCGAAAGCAGTAATCCTTTCATCGCCCGCATCAAAGATTCGGCGCCAAAGCTTTATGAGAAAATGACACGGGTTGGCCGTCGCAATATCTCAATGCTGACGATTGCCCCAACAGGAAGCGTAAGTATCTGCACACAAACCACTTCCGGTATCGAACCGGTGTTCATGGTCAGCTATAAACGTCGGCGCAAGGTGAATCCGAACGACAAAAATGTAACCGTAAGTTTTGTTGATGAAGTGGGCGATGCCTGGGAAGAATACAATGTTTTTCATCCCAAATTTGAGACATGGCTCGAGGCCAACGGCTATAATGCAAAAGAGGTAAAAACCTATTCCGATCTTCGTCTTCAGGAACTCATTGCGTTATCTCCTTATTACAAAGCCACTTCAAACGATATTGACTGGGTGAGCAAAGTCAAGATGCAGGGCGACATCCAAAAATGGGTTGACCACTCCATCAGCGTCACCGTGAATGTTCCGAATGATGTTTCAGAAGAACTTGTAAGCGATATTTACCGCACTGCCTGGGAAAGTGGTTGCAAAGGGATGACCATTTACCGCGACGGATCGCGTTCAGGTGTTTTGATCAGTGCCGATGATAAAAAGTCGCAGGATGCATCGGGCGATGATTTCAAGGAAACCACTGCCCCGCAGCGCCCGCGCCGAATCGAAGCTGACGTGGTTCGTTTTCAGAACAACTACGAAAAATGGATGGCGGTAGTTGGCAAAATCAATGGCAAACCTTATGAAATCTTTACCGGCAAGGCCGATGATTTCTTCCTTCCGCCTTGGGTGGAAAACGGTTGGGTGATCCGCGAAAAAAATAAAAACGAGAAGGCCCGCTACGACTTTCAGTTTGAAGACAAACAAGGTTATAAAGTAACCATTGAAGGTCTTTCGCGGTCGTTCAACAAAGAATATTGGAACTATGCCAA
>DISP01000077.1:1788-10338 GCA_002421995.1 Bacteroidales bacterium UBA6207
CAGGCAGAAGGGAAGCTGTGTCCCGAGTGTGGCGATACAAAGAGCCTGGTTTATCAGGACGGTTGCCTCACATGCAAATCATGCGGCTATTCAAAATGTAGCTAAGGGAAATTTCACTAAAAACAATAAAGGTTGTCAACATAAGGTGACAGCCTTTTTTGTTAATACCTGGTTCGAAACCATTCCATAAGTTGAACGGTCATCAGAAACATCATCAGGCTGTAAACGGTGTCTTCGACCGGGATCGTAAACAAACGAACACCCAGGTTGTGGCTGTTATTATACCAAACGATGGGTTCGTCCAGAAAACTACCGGTCAATACCCCATTCACCAGTAAAAAAGGAAGCAACGAAACAAGGTAGGCAAGCAGAAACATGCTCAGCCAGGGTTTGCGCATATATAGGTTGTACAACATCAAAAATGCCGTGAGCAAGAAAATCACCGATGTATAAAGCCGGTCGTACCAGATGGCCGCAACAAGGATCAGCAAAAAACTCATAGCAAACAAAACCGGCCGATATACTTTCAAAAGTGGATCAAAGCGAAGATATGCCATCAAACAGGCATAAATAAAAACGATGGCATAGGGGACAACCACAAAAAACATCCACTCTTCAACAGGAAGCCCAAACCATCTGATACCCAACAAATAACGATCATTGAATCCCCAGATTCCGGAGGCAGCAAAGAGTACATCTTTGGCAATAAAGAAAGTCCCCATCACAAAAACAGCCGGAAAAAAGTATTTCCACTGACGGTAAAAGGCCACTTTGCGATCAAAACTTAGCAGAAATGGAAAAGCCAGGGTGAGTAGGTCGAGGTATAAATAAACAGGGTTGGCCATGGTGAGTGCATTAAAATAATGACAAGTTCCCGGTTAGGATGAGTAATAAAAAAAACAATGACTGGATGATCAGCAGATAGGGGGCGAGGAAGTTTTCCCTGTTTGGAACAAATTTGTTTACAGCCAAAAGCATCAACCACGCTATTGCCCACCAGGCCAGATAGTTTTGCAGCGGTACCTGGGTAGCCTCCCAGCTCCAAAAATCAAATCTGATGGCCACAGGCTCAAGTAAAATATCGTACAGCACCATCAAAGCAGCTGCACCGGCAGCACGCAGCCAGGGCTTGGTTTTCCAGTTCCGTGAAATTGCCGCCACCGAAAATACCAAAACAGCCCAGTTCACGCCGATCAACAAAGGCACATCAAATAGCTTGATACCCAAACCAGCTCCATAGGAATAGCTGCCAAAAACAAGCCCGGTCTCAATGCCCAGCCATTCCATCCCGTAGCCTGCCACCCCAACAACCGAAAACCATATGATATAATTGAGGTTTATACCTTTGGCATTAAACAGCATAAGCGCAGCTGCAAACAGCAAATTAAAAGGCGTCAACAGCATTAATTGTTGGGCATGACCCATTAAAACACTAATAATACCAACCAAATAAACAACAATAAGCAGCAACAGACTGATGCCTGCCCTTGTTCGGATGAATAACTTTAAGCTTGCGGGCATAATTCTGAAACGATTTTTGCAGATAATAAACACAATGGAATTCCACCGCCGGGGTGCACACTTCCCCCACAAAAATAAAGGCCTTTCAGGCGGGAGCTATCGTTGGTGTGTCGCAGAAAAGCAGCATAGCGGCTGTTTGAGCTTGAACCATACAGCGAACCACCTGTCGAAGATGTTCTCAGCTCGATCAGCTTAGGCGTTAGAACTGATTCATTCTCAATTGATTGATCTATATGAATTCCCAAAGTCGCATTGATTTTTTTGAAGATTGAGTTTCTGTAAGCAGGAATAAGCGCTTCCCAGTCCTGACCCCTATCACGCGGAACATTCACCATCACAAACCAGTTTTCGCAGCCCTCGGGAGCATCGCCAGCTACATCTTTTGAGGTGATATTGACATAAACTGTCGGGTCGCCGGCAGGTGTTTTTCCTTCAAATATCTCTTTGAATTCCTTTTTGTAGTCGTTGCTGAAAAAGATATTATGAAGCCCGAGCTCCGAAAATTGCCGCCTCATTCCCCAGTAGAAAATCAAGGCCGAGCTCGACCCTTCCTGGTTCAGACTTCTTTCGGGGGCAGTGATACCCGGCAGCAAATAGCGGTATGTCGGCCTTATATCCATGTTTGAAACAACAATATCTGCGTTGTATTCGCCGGCTTGGGTTGAAACTCCGGTAACTTTACCATCGCGGTGATTGATTTTCTGAACGGGCTCAGAAAAGCGAAATTCAACACCCAGTTCTGTTGCCAGGCTGAAGAGACTCCCGGTGATCTGATACATTCCATTCGTGGGATGATAAGTTCCGATTCCATGTTCAAAATGCGGGATTATATTCAAAATCGCAGGTGCGCGGTAAGGATCAGAACCGTTGTAGGTGGCGTAGCGATCAAAAAGCTGTGTCAGCTTCTCAT
The DNA here is from genome assembly GCA_002421995.1 of Bacteroidales bacterium UBA6207. GTDB lineage: Bacteria > Bacteroidota > Bacteroidia > Bacteroidales > F082 > JALNZU01. The sequence goes on from DISP01000077.1 coordinate 4,220, forward strand.
TCTTCAGCACCTTCTTGTTTTGGCGGTGCATGGTTGAGAAAATTCCAAGTTGCGGCAAAAAAAACAATGCTTTCAACACATCACGCCGAAGCCATGTTTTAAGTTTGTTGAGCGGATGCTCGAGGAAAATTTTTCCGGCAAGATCGTACATCCTTCTGCTTTTCCTGAGTTTCTGAAGCACTAATTTTGCCGGAACATCAAGTTTTTGTTCCACTTCGGCAGCAAAAAGCTCAGGTTGGGCATGTGCTGTGAGCCTGGTGCCATCGTCCCAAAAATAACGACATGACTCTTCTTTGCGTTGATAGGTGAAATAGTCTTTCGGATTTTTGCCAGCCAACTGAAACAACTCATCCACATACTCAGGCATGGTAAACAATGATGGACCGGCATCAAAGCGGAATTCACCCTGCTGAAACTGACTCATTTTTCCGCCCGGATAATCATTGGCTTCGAACACAACCACATCCCGGCCCTTGATTTTCAACCTGATAGCTGTTGCAATTCCTGCAATCCCTGCTCCAATGATTATCGCGCTTTTGTTGTGTTGCATGCTAACATTTCTCAAAGTTTCACCAATAAGGTTCAAAAATTCTATTTATTCATTAATTAATCCGGCTGTCTCAGACAGATATGTTTCAGTAAATCACTTTCTTGTGTGCCAATGAAACAACAACCAAAAAGCTTTTTGGTTTTAAAACCTGCCAAATAAGCAGCGCTTCAGGATTTTTTAGGATAGAACACCGGCTTTGTTTGAAAATACCCGTATTCAAGATGTGCTTCAAGCTATCCGGTAAATCAAATCTTTTTTTGAATTGAAACCGGCTTTGATAACAATAACTTAAAATTTATTTAAAGTTCATTGTAACTTAACTTCACATTCCATGGATTAAAACTAATTTTACCGCCTAAAACTATGCAATTCAATCACTAAGATGGAATTTTCAAAATACAGAATATTATTGGTTGACGATGAGTCGGATGTGCTCGAATTTTTGAGTTACAACCTGCGCAAGGAAGGCTTTGTTGTTTCAACAGCGTTGAACGGACGCGAAGCCATTGCCAGGGCCCTGGAAGAGCAGCCGCACCTGATTGTGCTCGATGTTATGATGCCCGAGATGGACGGCATCGAAACCTGCGAAGAAATAAAAAAGATTCCGGAATTAAAAAACAGTCTCATTGTTTTTCTGACAGCCCGTGGCGAAGATTATTCGCAAATCAGCGGATTTGATGCAGGAGCTGATGATTATGTGACAAAACCAATAAAACCCAAACTGTTGATCAGCAGACTAAAAGCTTTGCTTCGGCGGATTTCGGATCAACCGGTTTCAAGCACCGACACTGTAAAAGTGGCCGACTTTGTGATAGATACAGAGCGTTTTATCGTGCTTCACAAAGGGGAGGAAATCATTCTGCCCAAAAAAGAATTTGAACTGTTGCGCCTGCTTGCCTCAAAGCCGAACAAGGTCTTCACCCGCGAAGAAATTTTTTCGAAAATCTGGGGCGACAATGTCATTGTTGGCGACCGCACCATTGATGTTCACATCAGAAAAATCAGGGAAAAAATCGGTCTCGATGTGATACGCACCGTGAAAGGAGTTGGTTATAAATTCGAAGCCTAGAAAGCTTCATGGCTGTAAAGTATAAAGAAATCAACAAGGTGGCTGTTTATGCCACACTTCGCATCGTTTTGGTGCTGACCGCACTGTTATTGCTCATTTTTTTCACCTCAGGCACGCTGCATTTATGGCATCTGCCCGTTTTGTTGCTCGTAGTTTCTATTACAGGCTTTTTTTCTTATCAAGCTGCAGTTGAGAAGTTTATCTATAAGCAGATAAAATTGATTTTTAAAACAATCCCATCCCTGCGTGCCGGAAAAGCCAATAAAGCCAGGCTCAACCGCCTCAACTCGCTCGAAGGCATCAACGAAGCTGTGGTTGAATGGGGACAAAAGCAAAAGTCGGAGATCGAAGAGTTGAAAAAAATGGCCGGCTATCGTCGCGAGTTTCTTGGCAATATCTCGCATGAGCTCAAAACTCCCATCTTCAACATTCAGGGATATATTTTAACCCTTCTTGACGGCGGACTCGAAGACCCCGATATCAACAAAGACTACCTGATTCGCACAGAAAAAAGCGTTAACAGACTGATTGCCATCGTAGAAGACCTTGAAGAAATCTCAAAACTCGAATCAGGAGAGGTAAAACTCAATGAAGTTAACTTTGATGTGGCAGAGCTTGCCAAAGACATTGCCGACTTTCTCGAAATGAAAGCCAAAAAACACAATGCCAGTATTCAGATTGACAAGCAAAACTTCAAGGTGGTGAATGTTTTTGCCGACAAGAAACGCTTACGTCAGGTATTTATCAACCTGATTGAAAATGCCATTAAATACGGCGACAAGGACGAAACAAAGATTTCGGTCAGATTTTTTGATATGGACGAGAATTTCCTTGTTGAGATAAAAGACAACGGACCGGGAATACCCGAAGAAAGCCTCCCACGTATCTTCGAACGCTTTTACCGCACTGACAAAGGCCGTTCGCGCGATATGGGCGGTACNNACTTTTTCATTCACTCTCAGTAAGGCAAAACTATACTGATCCCCAAAAAAATTGCATTTTTAGTGAATATCAAGAACAATTGCCTTACATGATTGTATTTTTGAGGCATGATAAAAGCAAAAAGAATGGTCAGATCATTTGGTGTTTTCCTTCTGCTTGTCGTGGTAAAAATGCCTCAAGTCTTGTTTTCACAAGAATTCATTGGTGATTTCAGAATCGCAGAAAATGATTCTAAAGTATTAATACAATGGGTAATACGTGAGGGAAACACCTGCGATGGAGTAAGGGTTTATCGTTCGGCCGACGGTATCTTCTTCGAAGAAATCGGAAGAATTGAAGGAGTTTGCGGTAGTCCGTTTTCTGCCGTGGCCTACGATTTCACCGACAGTGTTCCATTGCTTAACAGAAAAGCATTCTACCGTCTTGAGCTTGGTAATCTTGGTGTTTCAGAAACACTTTCGATTTTGGTTGTTGATTTTTCAGCCAATAATTACAGGATCGTACCACATCCTGCCACAGCAGGCTCCCGCATCTATTTTCAAAATCCACGCAACCAACAACATCAGCTTCATATTCTTTCGGCCCTTGGAAAAACTGAAGCAAAACTCCTGACAACGGATGCATTTTTTGAGTTGAATGCCACAAAACCTCGTGCAGGACTGCATCTTTTCATCATCAAAAATGAGCGCGGCTTTGTGGTTGCATCAGGTAGTTTGCTCCTTGGAAATTAGGGTTTTTTCATGAACAGGAAATGTTGTCATGTCGCCCACCGGTTGCAACAATTTGATTAGATGATATTTAAAAACAATTGTACTTCATAGTCATTTTGGCAGCGCTTTTGATAGTTGAATAGAAACATAAAAAAATGCGGACAGAAGAAAAGGCCATCCTTCAAAGTTTCTTTGTTCCGTCGGTTGCACTCGCTATCATGTATCTGGTGAAGCTGACAGAATGGCTCTTTCATCTCAATTTTTCTTCATTTGGCATTCATCCGCTTCATGCTGAGGGCTTGCCGGGCATCATACTTTCAACTTTTATCCATGCCGATTGGCAGCATTTGGCAGCTAACAGCGTACCGCTTTTGGTGCTTGGTGCGGCTTTGTATCATTTCTACAGACCCCTTGCCACCAAAATTGCTGCGATGATCATCCTTATCACGGGTTTGTGGGTATGGGTCGGAGCACGTGGCGGCTATCATATTGGAGCCAGCGGACTTATCTATGGCCTGGCAACCTTTCTGCTGGTGAGTGGTTTCATCCGCCGCGAAACCAGGTTGATGGCGCTGTCGCTGATAGTGGTATTTCTATACGGAAGTTTTGTTTGGGGCATTTTTCCGGAGTTCTTTCCAAAGAAAAATATTTCATGGGAAGGTCATCTGAGTGGTATGATCGCAGGATTGATTTTGGCTGTCTTTTATAAAAATGAAGGCCCGCAAAGAAAGCCATTCATCTGGGAGGATGCCGCAAACACCGATGACGACAACGATACGGACGAAAAGAATGATGCAGAAAAACCCTATTGGGATGTTCCCGAACCTGATCAAAAAGACCTTACGGTGGTGTACCACCCGGGCAGAAAAAGCTGAGCTTTACTTTTTGATTTTGTAGTGTCTGACCACGTAGGCACAGTCGCCAAGCCCCGGCTCCTTCGTCATCAAATAGCCCATTTTCAGCAACTTATCATTTGCCGAATCCATCCTTACCAAAAAGACAGGTTCAACGATAGCATCCATTGCCATATCGCTTCCGGGCGGACGGCAACTTCTCGAACCCTGCTTATACCAAACATCCGTAACAGCAAGACCTGACTCCAGCAGGCTTTTTAAACTTGCAGCTTCATTAAAGCCGGCTACCGCGGGATTGTTAAAATCAAAAGCATAAAAGACGCCGGTACTGAATGCGTATGGCCGGCTGGCGTGGTCCTCAACCACGGGTTCATTATGACTTTTTGCTACAGGGCCTGTGCTTTTGCAACCAACAAGCAGGCTGGTCATAACCAACAAAATAAGCGTGAATCGGGAACGAGTAATCATTTACTATATGTTTGAACGTTTCAAAAAAAAATATTTAGTCTGTCTATAATGTCTGGTGCATGGGCTTTAATTTTGATGGTGAAGCATGTATAGAATGATGTACATAACAAAGCCATCGGAATTAAAGTCAAGCATTACTTAAGCACATTGCCCTGCTGCAACTGGTTTAGCCATTCCATCAGGCGTTCTTTCTTCGCCGGACTGATGGCAGCCTCCTTGTGCAACCACACATAAGGTTGTGGAGGCATTTCGTTTTCCTGTAGTACCTCAACAATCTCATCCAGTTTATGTGATTGTTTTTCAGATGAATACAAGGTCCACTCTGAAAAGTTCAGGTGTTTTTTACCATCCTTAACATGCTGACTGATCATCCATGACACCGGTGCGATGCTGGCATACCAGGGATATGCAGTGCGGTTTGAATGACAATCATAGCAAGCCTGCTGCACAATCATCACAACTTCCGGATTTGTTTCAGTTTTATGAAAAATATCATAGCGGCTGGGGTTGGTCTGTAAGTTACGGTACGGCCTGATGAATTGGATCAAACCAAAAACCAGGAGTACAATTAGTATAATCAGCTGTTTTTTCTTCATATTTAAAAAATTTATGTGGGCGTTCAAAAGTAACGAATTTTGGATTCAGCCGGATCTTTAAAAAAACATATTTAACTTTTGGTAAGGAAACCAACCGTTTTGTGCTTCGCGGCAAATGAGACAGCACTTGATTGTTATTTTGTGGCAAAACGAGCCAAAAAAAAACACTTCCCGAAGAAAGTGTTTTGTCGGAGCGGCCCGACTCGAACGGGCGACCGCTTGCACCCCATGCAAGAATGCTAGCCAACTGCACCACGCCCCGATTGCGATAAATGCGGTGCAAAAGTACAACATTTCGGTGTTTCTGCAAGATTTTTTTAACCACCAGATTTAAAACCCGCTCATTGGTATGACAAAGCTTCAGTCGGGAAAAATAAATCGCTTAAATATCACCCTGTCAAAACCGACAAGCTGTCAGAAAATCACAAATCAACGGGTGATTCGTGTCAAAAAAAGCCTCACTTTTGTAATGGCATCATTTTCGTGAAGTCAAAAATATTAAATCTAAATCAAAAAAACCATGAGCAATACGATGGAACATATCGAATGTCTGATCATCGGATCGGGCCCTGCCGGCTACACCGCAGCCATATATGCTGCCCGTGCCGACCTGAAACCAGTTATCTATCAAGGCATTCAACCCGGTGGCCAGCTTACGACGACAACGGAGATTGAAAACTTTCCAGGTTATCCACACGGCATCACCGGATCGGAAATGATGGAACAATTGAAAGAGCAGGCCGAGCGGTTTGGTACCGACACCCGCTGGGGAAGCATCGTTGAGGTGGACACCACAGCAAGACCATTTAAGGTGAAAGACGACGAAGGCCGTGAGCTTCTGGCCGAAACCATCATCATTGCCACAGGTGCCACAGCTAAATATCTTGGTCTGGAGTCGGAAGAAAAGTTCAAAGGCGGTGGTGTATCAGC
>DISP01000077.1:10361-27820 GCA_002421995.1 Bacteroidales bacterium UBA6207
ATGCAAAACAGGGTGATGAACACCCCCAACATCGAAGTGCTTTGGAACCATTCGACCAAGGAACTTTTTGGCACCGAAACCGGTTTCATGAAAGCCCTGAAAGGTGCCGTTTTGCTGAACAATAAAACGCAGGAAGAGCGCATGATTGACATTGATGGTTTCTTTGTAGCCATCGGACATAAGCCAAACAGCGAGATGTTTGAAGGAGTGATTGATATGGACGAGACCGGCTATATCAAAACCAAATCTGACTCAACAGCAACAAATATCCCCGGTATTTTTGCCTGTGGCGATGTTCAGGACAAGGTGTTTCGCCAGGCCATCACCGCCGCCGGAACCGGATGTATGGCCGCCCTTGAAGCCGAACGGTTTTTAGCTGCTCAGCAAGACGCATAGACACTGTTTATTTCATTTAAAAGCCATTGCAAGGCTCTTGCAATGGCTTTTTTTATGACTTCATCTTCAACACCTTATAATTTCCGACATTTTTTCCGCCTGCAGTAACTCTGCAAAGGTAAAGTCCGGATGGCACATTCAGCGCATTAAGCTGCAATTGGTGGGTTCCGGCTCCGAGATGGCTGTTGAGCATGATTATTTGACTGATGCCCGAAGCACCAATCAGTTCAACCTGGATGTCGGCTTCTCCTTCAAGATATACTTCTAAAACAAAAGTTTCATCGAAAGGATTAGGGAAAAGCCTTGTCTCAACATTCACTATTTCCGGCTGTCCGACAAAACCGTTCAGGTTAAGTGATTCGGGGCTGGGCGTCATCATGATAAAGGGCCCGGTTGCATTTGGGTATCTTCCGGTTGAGAGGTCGGTTTGCTGCGCACCAAAACTCACCATATCAATTGTATTGAGACTATTATCTGTGAGAACAATGTTTTCGCCGGCTTTTGAAAGTTTAAAAGATGCGTGAAGGCCTTGCTGGTCTTCATCCTCATCTGCCCAAACGATCAGGTATGCACCATCAGGGAGGAGCGTGTCGGGGAAAATCCATTTTTGAGGGTTGTTAAGGTTGTCGCTCAAGAAGTAACCACCAAGCTGGATGTCTTGTCCGGAATTGTTGTAAAGCTCAATCCAATCGTCATAATCACCATCCTGATCGGCAATGATGGAGTTGTTATCCGCCATGAACTCGTTGATTACCAATCCTCCCGTAATTTGATGAGCATAAAAAGTGTTGGCAGCCCGCTCCGGAAGGAAAGCAGCGGCCTGGCTGTTAACTGCAAAAAAGTAATATTCAAACAGAGAGGATTCAATCAAAACATCGTTTCCAAAAACACCATCGTTGGCCTGACCATCATTGTGAAGGCCATCATCATAAAGCCGAAGAGTTTGAAAAGCAGGCAGTTCGTTGCTTCTGTAGGCAAACCAAACCTCCGTTGCATCAGAAGCGTTGATATTCACTTGGGCAAGATCGCCAATATGAATAATTTGCGGCAAAATCTGCGGACTGTTTAAAGTGGGCTGTGCAGCGGTAAACTCAGCCAAACCGAAGAGGTAGGTTTTGCGCGCTTCCATGAGCTGTGTTATGCCAACAATCTGTTGGTTTGGCGGCGGGCCGGAGCCCCCGACAGCAGTGTTGATATTGGCAATGAAATTGGCATAAGTATAGAATTTGTTGGGATCGGCCAACACATATGCATCAATGATAGCCTGAAGCTCAAGTGCCCGGGAAAGATAAGCACCATTTGTAATTTGCTCATTCAAAATGGTTTTCATGTGAGCAACATACATTTTTTTCAATAAGGTATTGTTCAGAATTTTGCTCACTACCGGAAAGTTGGCTGCTGTGCTGTTGGCAAAAGGACTAAACTGCTGCATCTGAGTAATTCCCAGATTTCCAAGCGTTTGGTGATTTGTAAAGACCCCAAAACACTCATTCAGGTCCCAGGGAATTGGATTAAATCTTCCGGAAAGATCTTCGAACAGATAATAATTTTGAGGATTATTGATTGGCCCGTCGAGGTTAACAAACAAATTGGAGAACGCCAGAAACCAAAGGTGGCGGTCCACATTAAGCACCTGATCAACCATTGCATTGTTATTGTTGAGTGTATCAAGAAAGCCAATCAGTTTTTGCCATCCCAGATTGCTTTCGATCACATATTTGTTTTCGTAGGCCGATGAATCAGTTCCTGAATACTGCCACACACCACCCATACCGCCGGGAGGCAAGCCCTCACCAATTTCACCTTTCACCCTGACCCTGCCCGATGTGGAAAAGTTAGAAAGGGCAAAATAGCTGTCAACATCCTGATCGTTTGTATAAAGACCAAGATAGGTGCCATTGATATATACATTTGCATAGTTGGCTTGCGGGGCCGGGAAATATTCCCTTGCAATTTCGTAGCTCATTACCTCGCGCACAAAGCTTGGATCTTTAAACACATTGGCCAGTTTGATGGTGCCATAGCCTTCGATGGTTTGATCGTCAATGAGATAATCGAGTTTGATATTGAGTGGGTTTTTCACCCTGTTGGCGCTGTAGGAGCTATTGCCTTTGTATCTGACGCCCACGCTGTCAAATATTTGACCGTTGATCGTTACCATGCCCATCAGGCGTTCTTCGTTGCCGGCTGCAACAAGGTTATCAAGTATTTGATCCCAGTTCGACTGCTCGAAGGTGATTTCGATAAGGTTTACCTGACTGGCATTGTAAAATCCCTGTGAGAAAGTTTTTGTAGCTGCCAAAAACAGCAATAACAACAAAAATGAATGTGTTTTTTTCATAGTCCTCAGTTTTCAATTCCGTAAAAAACAGCTGGTTCAGAAGGATACTTCCACAAATAAAAAGCAGTACTGTTTTTTAAACGGGCAGCTAATATATAAAGGAATAGGTGAAAATGAGATAATTATCTATGATCTTACGAAATTCACCGACAATGGTATGAATTTTAACAACGAAAGGGAGAACAACTTTTACTATTTAGTGCTTGCCTTTAATTGTGATGGCAAGCACCAGACATTAAAGACAGAAACTATTTATTGCGGTGAATGCTATAATCCACAAGCTGCTTCAGTGCGATCACAGAAGGGGTTTCGGCCAGTCCATCCAGTTGAGCAAGTGCCAGGCTGATATATTCCTGCATTTTTTCGGTGGCATATTCAATCCCCCCCGAAGCACGCACTTTTTCAACAACCTCTTTCACCTTGCGTGGATTGTCGTGGTGGTTCTTTACCAGGTTGATGATGCTGCGTTTTTCGGCAGCACTGCAGTTATTGAGCAGATAGATCAGCGGCAGCGTCATCTTTCTTTCTTTGATGTCAATACCGGTTGGTTTACCGATATGGCGCGAATCCTCAAAATCGAAAATGTCGTCTTTGATCTGGAAAGCGATGCCGACATAGGTGCCAAACAAGCGCATTTTTTCGATCATGGCATCGTCGGCACCAGCCGAGGCAGCACCAACAGCGCAGCAGGAAGCAATGAGTGAGGCTGTCTTTTTTTCGATGATTTCGAAATAAATCTTTTCTTCCACATCGAGCCTGCGGGCTTTTTCTATCTGGAGCAATTCTCCTTCGCTCATTTCCTTGACAGCACGTGAAACGATTTTCAGCAATTCAAAGTCGTTGTTCGAGAGCGAAAGCATCATTCCCTGCGAGAGGAGATAGTCGCCCACAAGGACTGCTATCTTATTCTTCCACAATGCGTTAATTGAGAAAAAACCCCTACGCTCGTTGGAGTCGTCCACCACATCATCGTGCACAAGGGTGGCGGTGTGAAGCAGTTCGATGAGTGTGGCAGCGCGGTAGGTGCTTTCGTTGATTTGGCCGCTGATCGAAGCAGACAAAAGCACAAACATGGGGCGCATCTGCTTTCCTTTGGTGCGGGTAATGTAAGCTGTTACTTTGTCGAGCAAGGGAATGCGGGAGCGCATGGCATCGCGGAAAACCTTTTCAAAGCGTAGCAGGTCTTCACGAATGGGAGTCTTAATCTGATCTATCTCAGCCATATACAATACATTACAAGCAGTTTTCCTGATCGAACCAAACGTTCTGATTGCAAAAATAACGCTTTCTGCCATACCTATGAATAAATTAACATGCTCTAACATTCAGGAAATGGTGTGTTGCTGAGCACGGTTAAAAGCTTTTGTAACATACTTAAAATGAGCGTAGTGTTAACAAACATTTTTATCGCTGTTTGTCTTCAAATTATTGAAACCATCATGGGGGAAAGCTTTATTTTTGCAAAAAATTGATGTCATGGGGGTGTTTCTTTTTGATGAAATGATTTTTGGGCCGGTTCGCAGCAGGCGCTTAGGCGTTTCACTGGGGCTCAACCTGCTGCCAACGTACCGAAAGGTTTGCAGTTTCAATTGCATCTATTGCGAGTGTGGCTGGACAGAAGGGCAATTGCTCGAAAGCAATCAATTGCCCGCACCGGCTACTTTTTCCGATCAGTTGTCAAAAAAACTGCAAGAATTGCAAGGCACAGACTTACAGCCCGACAGCCTGACATTTGCCGGCAACGGCGAACCTACCATTCACCCACATTTTGCCGAGATCATCAAAGAAACCTTGCGGTTGAGGGATCTGTTTGCGCCTGATGCCAGTGTGAGTGTGCTGAGCAACGGCAGCATGCTGCACAAACCCGAAATTGTTGAAGCACTGATGCTTGCCGACCAATGTCTGCTGAAACTCGACGGAGGCACCGAGGCTACCATCCGCGATATAAACCACCCTTCAAAAGCTTTCAAGCTTGAAACCTATATTGGTCAACTCGAACAATTTAATGGAAAGCTGATCATCCAGAGTCTTTTTCTGCGCGGCGAACACAACCGCAGGAATGTTGACAACACAACCGAAACCGAGGTGGCTGCCTGGATAGAACTTCTGAAACGAATAAAGCCCCAAAAGGTGATGCTCTATGCCATTGAAAGAGCCACTCCAGAGGAAAAACTCGTAAAAATAAGCCGGTCCGAACTTGAGCAAATAGCAATGCGGGTGCAAGAAAATGGAATCGCAGCCGAAGTATTTGCCTGAAACAAGCAAACCTGATGAGAAACTATGAAGTTGAGATATGGATGGCTTTTGCCGAAACCTTTGGCGAAAACGAGCAGTTTCACCAATGGCTGCTCAGCAATGGCTATGCCGAGTTGGCTGCTTTAAGCAGCTCGATTCGAGGCAGTGAGGCAGCTTTTGAATGGCTGATGCAACACCGCTTTTTTGATTTGGCTGCCCTTGATGGCGCCATTGACAATAAAAAAGAAGCTGCGCTCTGGCTTTTGAAAAACGGTTTTGAGGTTTTCTATCACTTTGCGGCTGCAGCCAATCATGTGAAAGAATCTATTCAATGGCTTCAGCAACAACATCTTGAAATATTTATTCATATCGCTTCACGTATCAGCATTTTCAGAGAAAACCAGACCTACGACTATCACAAGCAACATTTTTGAGTAAGTTTGCCATCAATTCCATTACATGAAACAATTTATCCTGATTCTCTTGCTTGGTTTGACGGGTCTGTCCATGGCACAGCAATTCACCGGCGGGTTAAAAGCCGGTCTTGCCGTTTCGCAAATAGCAGGCGATGGTTTCTCGGGCTTCAATAAAGCCGGTTTTTATGGCGGTGCTTACCTTCAGTTTCACCTCAACCCAAACGTCAGCCTGCAAATGGATCTGGCATACATCCAAAAAGGATCGGCACAACATGCTGAACCTGAGACCGGTGTACCACAATACCTGTTGCAGCTTGATTATGTTGAACTTCCGCTTGTGTTTCAATATCACCTCCTTCCTTTGACCTTTGAAGCCGGTATAAGCTTCGATTTCCTGGCCGTTCAAAACGAAGAAATCAATTACCAGCTCAATGATCAGGGGGATGTTTGGCGCGGCATGAACCTGGCTTCTGTTTTTGGAATTCAATACCATTTCACCGAAAGATGGGCTGCATCGCTGCGCACAGTCAATTCTGTCCAGTCAATTCGCAAAAACAGTGTTCCGCTCAATGTGCGGCGCTATGGCAGAAACTATGGAGCTTTTAATGATGTGCTGACCTTTGGAATTTGTTACAAATTGTAATGTATCCAATTCGTATTCGATGAACCAACGCAGCAATACCGATCCCGGACTGATCAGACAGCTCATCGTCAGTAAGTCGGAAGAACTCGGTTTTGATGACATTGGTTTTTCCAATGCCGACTTTCTGGGTGAACATGCCGAACACACCGAAAGATGGTTAGCCAACGGATTTCAGGGGAGCATGCACTACCTCGAAAAAAATCGTGAAAAAAGATATGATCCGCGTTTGCTCATTGAGAACACCAAAACAGTTGTCACCGTATTGCAAAATTATTTTCCCGAAGAAAAACTGAGCGAAGCAGATAATTACAAAATTGCAAAATATGCTTATGGCGTTGATTATCATACGCTTATTCGCAGCAAGATGAATCAGATTCTGAAAGCTGTTGAGGAAACCTATGGCAGTTTTCAGGCGCGTGTTTTCACCGACTCGGCACCCGTGTTGGACAGAGCCTGGGCCGAAAAGTGCGGATTGGGTTTCATCGGGAAAAACACCTGCCTGATACATCCGCGCAAAGGCTCCTTTTTCTTTATCGGACACATTTTTTTACCTTTTGCGCTCGAAGCCGACACAAATCAGGTAACCGATTACTGCGGCACATGCAGGCGCTGCATTGATGCTTGCCCTACGCAGGCTTTGGTTGCGCCCCATCAGCTCGATGCACGCAAATGCATCTCTTACCTCACAATCGAGCACCGAGGAGAGCTACCTAACGAAATGCGCAACCGCTTCAACGACTGGATTTTCGGCTGCGATATTTGTCAGGATGTGTGCCCCTGGAACCGTTTTGCCAAACCACACAGGGAGCCGCTGTTTGCACTCAGTCCGGCTTTGAAAACCATGCGAAAAAACGACTGGCATTCGCTCGATAAGGCGAAATACAAAATGCTGTTCAAAGACAGTGCTGTTGAAAGAACGAAGTTTGAAGGACTTAAGAGAAATATTGATTTCATTGCAAACATCGAAAAAGATATAAATCATTGATTCATTGGATGTTTAAGTTGTAAGAAAATCCGGTTTCGAGATATAAATGTGTGGCGAAGTGGAAGGTTGGTTTCTGTTTGATTTCGATCCGTTAGGCAAAAATTGTAATTTTGCCGGTCATCCATATGAGAATAATGCGCAGAATTGTCCAACTTTTTCTTGTCTTCACTGCAATATCGTGCAGCAGCACAAAGGTGCTTCAACCCTCACAACACAATGCCCAAAAAGCGATAGAAGCAAAAGAATACACCAAAGCACTTGGCATACTCGAAAGCTTGATAAACAGCTACGAAGCTGAGGGAAAAGCAGATACAACAATTGTGTATGAACTTGCCGGAAAAGCAGCCCTTGGCCTTGCCGATACCACCAAAGCCGAACGCTATTTTAAACTCGCTGTTTATCACCAGACAGCATCGGCAAAAGTGTATGATTTTCTGGCAAAATATTACCACCAAACCGGCAACCTCTCAAAAGAAGTGATGGCCCTCGAAGGCCTTGAACAACAGCATCCAGCCACTACAGAAGCAAGAAAAGCGCTGCCACAGCTTTTTGAACGCTATGTGGAAACCGCGCAGTGGGACGAAGCAGCTGCCACCTGGCATAAAATTGAAACCGATGAAAAAACCGGATTGCTCAGCCAATGGATGACAGTGGCGCTGCAGCGCAAAGACACAACAGCCGCCGATGAAACTGCCACAGCCATACTCTCAGGATATCCTGATCATTATGAAGCAAGGATGTGGCAGGCCAAACGGTATTATGAAAAAGGTGAAACCCGCTACCAGCAAGAGATGGCGGCTTATGAAAAAAACAAAACCAACGCCCAGTACGCAAAACTTCTCAAAGGACTTGATGCTTCTACTGCCGATTTCAAAGAAGCATTGAAACGCTTTGAAAGCCTTTTTCTAGCTTCACCCGATCCACGCACCGCCCTCTACATCGCCAACATTTATGCCCGGTTTGGGGATGAAAAAAAAGCGACCAAATACAGAAAACTATCCTCAGTAAATCCATAAAAATCAATACAATGCATATCGCACCACAGGAAACACGCACCGAAATCAGCGCATTAGGCGAATTTGGCCTTATTGACCTGCTCACAAAAAACATTGAGTTGAAAAACCCTTCAAGCCTCAAAGGCGTTGGCGACGATGCTGCTGTGCTTGACCATGCCGGCTATCAAACCCTTGTTTCGGTTGATTTGTTGGTTGAAGGAGTGCATTTCGACCTCACCTATACACCACTTAAGCACTTGGGTTACAAAGCTGTAGCCGTAAATGTCTCTGACATTGCTGCCATGAATGGCGAAGCACATCAGATTGTGGTTGGATTGGCTGCTTCGAATCGTTTTCCGGTTGAAGCCATCGAAGAAATCTATGAAGGCATGCGGCAAGCGTGTAAAAAATACAATGTTGACCTCGTTGGAGGTGATACAACATCGAGCACGTCCGGATTATTCATCTCTGTTACTGTTATCGGTAGGGCAAAACCCGATGAGATTGTATATCGAAGCGGAGCTTCTGTTGGCGATTTGTTGTGTGTGAGCGGCGATCTGGGGTCGGCCTATATGGGGCTGCTGCTGCTCGAACGCGAAAAAGCCGCTTTCAAAGCCAACCCCAATATGCAGCCCGATCTCGAAGGATATGACTATGTGCTTGAGCGTCAGCTGAAACCTGAACCACGTACCGACATCGTGAAAATACTGCGTGATGCAGGCATCAAACCCACTTCGATGATTGACATCTCGGATGGGCTGGCATCAGAAATCCTGCACCTTTGTAAAGCCTCCGCAACAGGATGCAGAATTTATGAAGACAAACTGCCATTTGATCCTGTGATGCTCAATACGGCAGACGCTTTCAACATGGTCCCGGCCGTGGCTGCGCTCAACGGAGGCGAGGACTATGAATTACTTTTCACCATCAAACAAACTGATTTTGAGAAAGTAAGAGCCATCAGAGGCATCAGCATCATTGGGCACATCACCGAAAACATCGGCCATGCCGACATGGTAACCAGCGACAACCAGGTGATTGAACTCACTGCTCAGGGTTGGGATGCGCTCAAAGGATGATCAGGCCTGTCAGACCATAATGTCTGGTGCTTGAGCGTTAATTTTGAGGGCGAGGCATGTACGGAATGAGTGCCAGGTTTTACTATTGTAAATGACTGACTGAATGACGTACATAACGAAACCATCGGGCTTTAAAGGCAAGCACTAAAGAAAGCTGCATGTTTTAATTGTGTATTTTCGACCTGTTAAAAAAAACAATATGCAACAAATGAAATCTACTCCGGCAAGCGTTGATGAATACATTGCCTCGTTTCCGAAGGATGTGCAGGGAAAATTGCAACAAATGCGGAGTACCATCCGGCAACACGCGCCGGAAGCCATCGAAGCACTTGCCTATGGCATGCCGGGCTATAAACTCAACAAAAAACCACTGGTTTATTTTGGCGGATTCGAAAAACATATCGGCTTTTATGCGACACCTACCGGGCACGAAGCCTTCAAAAATGAATTATCTCCTTACAAACAAGGCAAAGGCTCAGTGCAGTTTCCATTGGATCAGCCACTTCCGCTGGAGCTGATTGCCGAAATGGTAAAATTCAGGGTGCTTGAAGAGATGGGGCGCTGAGCTTTTGATAGCAGTACAATTGGCTTGTTTCGCGTTGGTAAGCGTGGTTTATTTTGTAGGTTACTAAACTTGCGAAGCCTATGTTTTTCACTTCATATCAAATATGTATGCAAAACGAAAAAAAATTTTGATGAATCGCTAAAATACCATTTCTAATGAAATCCATTACTTTTGACAAGTGATTGGCCTTTCCTTTTCGCATTGAATCAAAAAATAATTACCGCTAAAGCATATATAAACCAGTAACATACCTCGTTAAGAGCAAATTTTGTAAGAGATGGAAAGATTCATTGCATTTGTTTTTTACGTTTGCTTAACAACAACCGTCTGGGCGCAAATTCAAACTTCACCCGACAAAGATTCCGATGCAAATTCAAAAAGCGTTGCTTTCCGCAACAATCTCACTCTTTCTTCCTATTATATCAACAAAAACTTAGATTCAGCATTGTTTTTTGCCTTCAAGGCCCAAAAGCTTTTATATTCTGTTGAAGCTGACACCTCCACCATCGCGCTCTACGCCAATTTGGGTGAGATTTATAATCTGTCAGGGAATTTTGAAAAATCACTAAACTACTTCTTTAATGCCAAATCATTAACCGACAGTCTTCTTGAATACAATCCCGGTTCTGCTTCATTAATTTCAAAACAAATCAAAATACTCAACAAAATTGGTGTTTCGTTTTTCATGCAGAGAAATTTCCAACAAGCGCGAAAATACTACGATGAAGCAATTCTTTTGCTCGAAAAAAACAAGTTTCCCGATCGCTCCGAGGCTGATAAAACACGCCTTCGCTTATTGAGCAACATAGCTGCGGTTTTTATACAGCTCTACGACTACGAAAAAGCGCTGCTTTCATACCAATCAGCGCTCGAAGTTGGCGAAGACCAGCTGGACGATGTGATGAAATCGAGCATTTTCAACAATATGGGAATTTGCTATCTGGAAAAAGGACGCTATACATTTGCTGATTATTATTTCAACAAATCACTCGAGATCAGAGAAAAAAATCGCGATAAAAGAGGCGTGGCCCAATGTTATAACAACATTGCGAAAAATGCTGTGCGGCAGAAAAATTACGAAACTGCAAGAAAATACTACGAAAAAGCCTTGCATCTCGGACAAGAAATTGGCAATAAAGAATCAATTCTTAACTCACTCCATTCTTTATCAACGCTTTATCACGAAACAAACAACGATGCGAAAGCATACCAGACATTCATTGAATACAGCTCGCTCAAAGACAGCCTTTACAATGTTGAAAACCTGAATCGTATCGCGCAAATTGAGATGAAATATAAATTTGACCAGCAGCAAAACCTCTTTGATCTCGAACTTAAAAAGCGCGAAAACGAGCGGCAAAAAGCCGAGATGATGTATCTGATTATTGGAGGCTCACTATTTTTCTTGTTGTTGATTTCTGTTTTGCTGATTTTCCTTCAACGAGGCAGAATGAGAAACGACCGGCTTTTGAATGACAAATTAGAGCTTGAACACAAAAACACCCTGCTCGAAAAACAAAAACTTGCCGAAGAACTCGACTTCAAAAACAGAGAACTCACCACCAATGTGATGTATCTGCTGAAAAAAAATGAAATGATCACCGGGATCACCGAAAAACTCATCAAAGCAAAACCCTATTTCAAAATTGAAAACCAAAAACTCATCTCAGAGATCATTCAGGAACTGAAAATGAGCAGCGACAGCGACATCTGGAGCGAGTTTGAAGCACATTTCACCAGCGTTCACAATGGCTTTTACGAACGCCTCGCTGCCATCTCGCCAAACTTAAGCTCAAACGAAAAAAAACTTTGCGCTTTTCTCAGGCTTAACCTTTCAACAAAAGATATCTCCACCATTACCACCCAATCCGTCAACAGCATCACCGTTGCCCGCAGCAGATTGCGAAAAAAACTCAACATCCAGGGCGAAGATGTGAATCTGATCAACTTTCTGATGCAATTATAATAATCATTTATTTTATTGATATTCAATAGTATATACTACACTGTATCGCTTTTGTAAGTCCGTTCTCTTTCTATGTATTGTTGTTGTAAGCGCCGTTTTGAAGATTTTTAAAAACAGAGCGCACATCTTTGCCGAAAAATCAGGCAATGCCAAAAAAACGTACATCAGAACAATCAGAAGCGAT
The DNA here is from genome assembly GCA_002421995.1 of Bacteroidales bacterium UBA6207. Classification (GTDB taxonomy): domain Bacteria; phylum Bacteroidota; class Bacteroidia; order Bacteroidales; family F082; genus JALNZU01. The sequence goes on from DISP01000077.1 coordinate 22,167, forward strand.
CAAGGAGTTGGAAGGCTTTTTTGAACAGAAAAAAGCTGAACAACAAGCATTGCGAAAACTCCTTGAAGAACTAAAGAAAAAACTGGGAAATACGGGCGAACAATCCGAAACAATAAATCACAGTGTTAACCAAAACCTTCGATAAAATGAAGAAAATTACTTTTTCAACGACGATGCTATTGGCCTTTTTGCTCTTCTCCGTTGCGTTAACAGGTCAATATGTGGTAAAGCCCACATTTTTTGAAACGACAGGTGTTTCCAATCAGGGCCTTGTGTCGGGCTACGAAAGCCAGGCCGGCCCCTACTCTTTGTGGAATCCTGCCGACAACAGTTTCCAGACTATTGGCGGACTTGCTCCGGGAAACGGCATCGGCGGTCGAGCCAAATTCTCTAACGATGGAAGCCGCATTTCGGGCAGCAGCTTGAAAACACTTCCTGTTTCAACAGACTGGGAACGAAGAATTCTATCTGATTATAACTACATTTTCAAAGCAATGGAATTTCCGGCAGCTGGTGATGGATTGTTTGGCTATGCCGTAGGCCAATCGCTCACCTACAACGGTCATGGCATTGTGTTGCGCACAACCAATGGAGGCGTCAGTTGGGGAGCCATGTGGGTTGACAACGAACATCGCGGACTCGAGGCAATGAGTTTTCCAAGCCCTTATCTCGGCTATGTGGGTGGCTGGAACCAGTATTTTGCAAAAACCCAAAATACAGGCTGGGACTGGGAAGTGCTCAATCCTGCCGGCGATGACGACGTTTACATCTATACCGCCATTGAGTTCAAAGATGAGCAAAATGGCGTGGTAGCAGCCCAACTCAATGATGGTGTGGGGGTGTATATCACCTCCGATGGCGGCATTTCCTGGACCAAAGGCAGTGGATTGCAAGGCATCCCCTCAAAAATCAAATATACCGGAAACAACACCTATTTCCTGACCACCAATGGCGGCCATGTACAAAAATCAACTGATGATGGACTAAGCTGGACCACAGTCTATTCCATTCCTGGAGCATTGTTTCTGGGATTGAATTTTCTTGATGAGCAAACCGGATATGTGCTGGGCGAAACCTATATTCACCGCACCACCAACGGAGGAAGCTCCTGGACCGAACTTGCAGTTTCGCCTGGATTGACGGATGGCGTGCTTTGGAGAGATATTCAATGGATTGACGAACAACATCTTGTGATCACGGGCACTCCCGATGTGGTGTTTGAATCAGCCAATGGCGGACAAAGCTGGACATGGGCCAACCAGGCTATTTTTAATGGCGATCCAGCCTTGTACGAAATCGCTGTTACTCCTACTTCTGTTCAAATTTGCGGATCGCAGGGCAATTTCTATTTCAAATCGAGAATTTCAAGCATTGATGTGGCCGAAATGGCGATGTATGATGCTAACAGTCAGGTGTGGACACCACTCGGAAGCCTTGGCATCGTGGTTGACAACACCACCAGTGCAGGCTACAATATCTCTGGCGATGGCCTCACTGTGGTTGGTAACTCATGGGCCGATCCGGCTAATGGAAATGGAACCACCGCCTATGCCCATGCTTTTGCCTGGAATCAAAACGAAGGTCTTATTGACCTTGGAAGTATTTATGCCAATCTCAACAGAAGCTCAAGAGCCGAAGCCGTAAGCGACAACGGAGACGTAATTGTTGGATATCAGGATTTTAACGGGCCATGGAAATCAGCAGTCTGGAGAAAAAACCCTGCCGGCGGCTATTTTCCCAACGAATACCTGCTCGTTGATCCGGAAGGAAATCCCGATGATGAATTCAACCAATTAGGTATGGCAAGTGCCGTTTCGGCCGATGGCAACTGGATTGGCGGCTACGGAGACTACGCGTTTCCAAATGCCTGGCTTTGGAGCGAAAACACAGGCCTGCTCGACCTCGGAAACTTAGGCCTGCCCGAAGGCACAACAGGAAATGTGGCCGGAATGAGCGCCGATGGCAGCATCGTCGTTGGATGGTATGTGTATGCACCCGATCCATGGACGCAAAATTATACCCCCTTCATCTGGACCGCCGCAATGGGGGCTGTGGATTTGAATACATTTATCACCGATTATCTTGGCTATACGATGGACATTGGACCAATATGGAGTGCCAATGCCATTTCGCCCAATGGCAAGTATATCACCGGTTGGGGCCTCGATCCAAACATCGGACCTTGGGGAGAGATATTCACATTCAGGCTCGAATTGCCGGATAACTGGGTCAAAACAAGCGAAATAAACCAAGCTGCCGAAGTTAAAACCTATCCTAACCCCGCCACGGATTTCATTGTTGTTGAAGCAAACGAACGCATCAGAAAGATCGAACTCTTTGATGCCAATGGATCATTGGTAATCAATGAAAATCCAGGCCAAACCAAACATATCTTGAATACCGATAAGCTTCCTGCCGGTGTCTATCTGGCTAAGATTATGACCCAAAAAGCTGTTAAAACAGTGAAAGTAATCAAAAAGTAAATTCCTTACCACAAAAATTGAGGTTGCTATACCGACATGGAAACCGGAAGCACAACGCAACAGCTTTTCTGTTCGTTGTCTTTCGGTTTTCTATTTTTTTTCATGTCACAGCATGACAAAATTTCTGCCGATCTTTCAAATTAAAGCAGCACCCTGTTCAGCGTAATTGGTAAAACGCCCGATCTAAAAGATAGAACTTCCGACCGCGGAGGGGTCGCATGTTTATTGAAATTAAATCGTTGAGGGTTTTCCGACCCCGGAGGGGTCGTACAGCTGATAAACATTTTCTATCTATCCTGATTATCAACGCATTCCCTTTTCTCATACTTTCCCTTGATAGAAAGTACCAATGATCAATGAAGCAACGGGTCACGGCTGGCGTGTCATAGGGTGAACTGTTTTTGACTTCACTCCACCTGCCAATTTGCAAACGGCTGTCAACATCTTTCGGTGTATCTCTTGAATTCGATTATTTTTGCACAAGGCACATTGGCTTTTTTTGGATAAAAGCAGTGCCTGCTTTTTGGCTTAAGCTTTAAAACATTATAATTCATTCTGTTACATAGTTATTAACTCCTTCAAATAAACAAAATGGCCCTGTCCACCGATCACCCGCTTCAAGCTGTCATTGCCTCCATACCCCATGCGCCGGGCGTGTATCAATACCTTGACGAAAGTGGAAAAGTGATCTATGTTGGAAAAGCAAAGGACTTGCGAAAGCGTGTTGGCAGCTATTTTGTGAAAGAACAAACCGGAAAAGTGCGGGTGTTGGTAAAGCGCATCCGCGATATTCGTGTGATTGTCGTTTCAACCGAATCAGAAGCTTTGCTGCTCGAAAACACATTGATAAAAGAGTTGCAGCCTCGCTACAATATTTTGCTGAAAGACGACAAAACCTATCCCTGGATTTGTATCAAAAAGGAGGCTTTTTCGCGGGTGTTTTCAACCAGAAATCGCCTTGCTGACGGCAGCGAATACTTTGGGCCTTACGCCTCGGGGCGTATGATGAAAACATTGCTCGAACTCATCAAACAGCTCTATACCATTCGCAATTGCAGCCTCAATCTTTCGGAGCAGGCAATCCGGAAAGGCAGTTACAAGTTGTGTCTCGAATATCATATAGGCAATTGCAAAGGTCCGTGCGAAGGCTTTCAAAATCAGCAGGACTATGATGTGATGATTGGCGAGATAAGACAAATCATCAAAGGAAACATACAAGGCGTGCTGCGCGAAATGAAAGGTCGCATGATGCAATATGCTGAATTGATGGAGTTTGAAAAAGCCCAGCAGATTAAAGAAAAACTTGCGATTCTCGAAAACTACAAAAGCAAGTCAACGGTGGTGAGCGATAGCATCAGCAATGTTGATGTGTTTTCGTTGCTTGACGAAGCTGACACCGCATGGGTAAACTATATCAAGGTGGTGGAAGGTGCTGTGGTTCAATCTCACTCGGTGGAGGTGAAGAAAAAATTGGACGAAACAGCCGATGAAATCCTCCGGATTGCCATTGTATCATTGCGGCAGCGTCTCGAAAGCAATTCGCCGGAATTAATTCTACCCTTTGAGCCTGACGATCTGCCAACTGGATTGAAGGTGACTGTGCCACAGCGCGGCGAAAAAAAACACCTGCTGGAGCTATCAGAAAACAACGCCCGCCATTTTAAAATGGAAACCGAAAAACAACGCAGTCTTGTTGATCCTGAGCGACATACAAAACGAATTTTACAACAACTTCAGAAAGACCTGCGTATGAACGTGTCGCCCGAAGTGATTGAGTGTTTCGACAACTCCAACTTTCAGGGCGACTATGCTGTGGCTGCCATGGTTCAGTTTAAAAACGCCAAACCAAACAAAAGCGAATACCGCCATTTTAACATCAAAACCGTTGAAGGCCCCAACGACTTTGCCTCGATGGAGGAAATCATCGAGCGCCGCTACAGCCGGTTGATGAAAGAAGAAAAGCCATTGCCCCAGCTAATTATTGTTGACGGCGGCAAAGGGCAGCTGGCTGCAGCTGTCAAATCGCTCGACAAATTGGGTTTGCGCGGAAAAATAACCATCGTTGGAATTGCAAAAAGACTTGAGGAAATTTATTATCCCGGCGATTCCATCCCCATCTATATTGATAAAAAATCGGAATCGCTCAAAGTGATTCAATTTTTGCGCGATGAAGCACACCGTTTTGGCATCACCCATCACCGGAAAAAATTTGAGAAGGGGTTCATAACCAGTGAGTTCAGCAAAATAAAAGGCGTTGGCGAAAACACCGCGCAAAAGCTGCTGCTTCATTTCAAATCGTTCAGAAAGGTGTCCGAAGCCACTGACGAAGAGCTTCAGGCAGTGGTAGGTTTGGCAAAAACGAAAATCCTTCGCGACTATTTTACCCGTTCAAAAGATAAAATTACCTGAGTGTAAATTTGATAGGCAGGTTATAATAAACCCTCACAGGTATGCCGTTTTGGCGTCCCGGCTTCCAGGTCGGCATCAAGCCAACTACCCTGATAGCTTCTTCATCACATCCGAAACCGATGCCCCGAAGCAAAGTGATGTTGGAAACCGAACCATCCCTTTCCACCACAAAACTCAGATAAACCCTTCCTTGTATTTGCTGGTCACGGGCCTGCGCGGGGTAACGGATGTTTTTCGACAAAAAACTCATCAACGCTTCGAGGCCCCCCGGAAACTCAGGTGCTACCTCCGGAGACAGATGGGGAGTGTCATCAGGAATTACTTCATCCTCAATTTTCGGTATGTCGTATTTAATTGGCTCATTCTGTGATACTTCTGCATTAATATTCAAAGGTTTGACATCCTTATTTGAATTGTCCACTACCTCAATCCTGATCGAAGAAGCCGGCGGTGGCGGAAGCAGCTTTTCGGGATGCACTGTTGGCGGAACAATCTCGAAAGGCGCATCAACAAATGACCGGTTGAAATCCCGAATAGAAAATGTTGCTTCCGAACGGTATTCAAAAGCAAAAAAGACCAAGGCAAGCGAGATGATTGCACCAACCTGCCAAAATATCAATCTTTTGTTTTCAAGGTCTGCGCGCTGTGATTTTTTCGATAAGTCTTCCATGGCTTTTGCATTTTCAGGTTCAACATCAAAACGCAAACGATTGCAAAATTATTGTAACAGCATTCTGCAGAATGCAAAATAATTACATGAAA
>DISP01000152.1 GCA_002421995.1 Bacteroidales bacterium UBA6207
GCATCACTTTGTCGCCCGACCAACGGATGCTTTATGTGAGCGATATGTTTGCCGACAACAAAGAAGATACAGTAAAAACGGTTTATCGCTATCTTTTGGATGATTCCGGACTGCCTGTTGAGCGTAAATTGCTGAAAGCAATCAATCCTCCGCATCAGATACTCGGTCGTGTCAATGGATTTGATGGCCTGAAGACGGATTTGTCAGGTAATATCTATTGCACCGGGCCCGAAGGCATTGTAATCCTGAATGCTGACGGGGACTATTTGGGTACCATCAAAACCCCGAACACACCTGCCAACTGTGCATGGGGAGGCGACGATTATCAAAGTCTTTTTATCACGGCGCGGCAGCATCTTTACCGCATTCATTTAAATGTAAAGGGCTACAAACCAACAGAATAAAAAAAGGCCGCCTTTTGAAAAAGACGGCCTTTTCTTAAAATATCGGCAAATATTATTTTACCTCAACTTTGCTGATTTCCCAGGTAGAAGCCACGGTGCTGCTCGATCTGTAGCGGAAAGCCACGTAAACGGCAGATTTTCCATCCATAGCTGAAATATCAATATCGCCTGAGTCAACAAATGTCCAGTTTGATCCGGAAGGCATATTCGGTACGGTGACCAAAGTCCAGGTGCCTTGTGTTGAAGGATTGCTGTTGCCATCATAGTCAGAAGAAACATAAACCTGCAGGTATTCCCATTGGCTGCTGACATAGTTAGCGGCCTGACGAATGTTAAGAATTGAACCTGTGTGTGCGGAAAGGTCAATTGCGGGTGAGATCAGCCAGTCATCGTTCGGGAATCTGTCGGGATTGACAAATCCTGTCATGACGGTGCAACCGCCATCGAAATTGCCCCAGCCCCACACCTGAGTTCCATCAACACTAAAGTGGCTGAAAGTGCCAAGGTCTGTGTCGAAATTTTCGGTGAAGATGGCATCGCCTCCGCCGCCACCGCCACCGCCGTCGAACACAAAATCAGCTGTAGTCCCCAGGTTGTCGCGCAATCCGGCAGCACCAAAATAGGTGCGCAAGGTGCCGGTAGCTTTGAGCACTTTACCGAGATTGCCCGGGTTGTCCAAAAGATTCACCGTTGAACGGAAAACACTTCCGGCAGGCATGTTAACAAACACACATTGCGTATAATCGTTCACCGTTGGTGAGCTGGCAATCAAGACATTGGTTGCGAGTGTGAAAGGACCTGCCCAGTGAATATCATCATTGGAAGCTACAGAGGTGATTCCGGTTTTGACAGAACCAACAATATATCCTGTAACCCAACCGGTTACGTAAGGTGTGGCATTTTGTTTTGAAATGGCTTCTTCCACAGTGTATGGATCATCAATGGTGCCGCCTTCGCCACCGCCGCCGCCGCCGCCGCCGGCTTCGGTTCCTATATAAACATCATCAACGCGCATCGAGGTTGATTGGGTACCGCTTCCGGTATATTTGAATGCAACGGCAATTTTTCCATCAGGGATAAATGCCGAAAGATCAATATCTCCAGAGGCAATCCAGGTATTGTCAGCGTCGCTTTGGCCTGCGATAGTAGCCGTGATTGGTGTCCAGGAAGCTGTTGCAACATTCACTCCGTCGAAATTTGATGAAACCAAAATTGTCATCGGGATATCGCTTCCATGCTCCCAGTAGGCCTTGGCAGTGCGGAAACGCAGGTATTTTTTCTGATCCATCTTCACGTTTGGTGTGACGAGCCATGTGACCATGCTGGTGAGGTTTGAGTTGTAGCCCGAAGCCTGGGCGTAGCCATCGCCCTGGTAAATCTTCCCTTGCCATTTGCGTGTGCCTGCTTCGGCTATATTGGTCCAGCCCGAAAATCCAATGTCGGTATTCTCAGAAACATTGCTAAAGTTTTCGTCCACTGAATCAACAGGGTCGTTGCCGCCGCTGCTTTGGCCACAGCGAAGACTGTCCATAACTACTTCGGCGCTTGTTCTCACATACAATTGCCAGGTGGTACCAAAAACACCGGCAACAGCTATCAGGCTTCCTTTGCCATTGGGCAGGTTTTCCTTGGCAAAGCCGGCATAGTTGCTTGTTCTGACAATAATTGATTTGCCGGAGCAATCTTCGATACTGCGGTTGGTGGTGGCGTCAGAAGCCGACCAGGTTTGTGCTGTATCACCGGCTACAAACTGTACGTTTTCGAGTTTGATGAGTTTAGCATGGTATGCACCGGTAAGAATCTGACTTATTGTAACAACTTCAGGTTCGATGAACTTTTTGTTTGCCAGGATCACGATGTTGCTGTCATTGTGCACATTGTCAAGCTGGAAGAGGTTGTTATAGGTTGAAAGTACGACATTCTTCAGATAAACACGGATCGAATCGCCGATGCGCAAACCGCCCGATTCTTTTAAACGAAGGTTGATAGCGCCTGTTGCATCCTGGATATAGGCCGCTTTGTAAATGTTACCCGAAATTTCGTCCATCGTAACAATACCATAAACGGAGGCGTCCTTGTTAAACTGTGTTGCACCTGAGGTGTTGAACAGGTCTTTTAATTCGCCAATGGTATAAACATCACCAACAGGGAGATTGGTGATCGGAGGCCTGTCGAACTCCTGTTTCACACAGGATGCCATAAAGGCAACCATTGCAATAAAACTTAATACTTTGAATATCCTTTTCATTTTCATTGATATATTAATTGTTCTTTATTTGTTTACAAACGGAAAGTGAGACTGATGTAATAGGTTGTTCCATAACCGTAGGAATACTTTTCGGGGAAACGACCGGGATCGCTGAGGTCGGTTCTTAGCTGTTCATAACCCCAGATGATCATGTCTTTGTTGTTGAGCAGGTTGTTAACGCTGACGTTTATGCCTACATAGTGACCATTGATCATCCATGATTTTCCGCCAAAGAAATCGAGTGTAAAACCCGGATCGAGTTTAGACTGATCGAGAATCTGGGCGATGCGCAGATCGTTTTCCTTGTAGGCCGAAAGGGTTTCGGCTGTATGGTTGTCAGGATTTGGTTCAAGATAGGCATCGGCAAAATAATTCGCCGTGATTCCTGCAAACCAGTATTTGGGCGAGTTGTAGCGCAAGCCAGCAGAGGCAATGGTTTGAGGTGCGCCCCCAACATAATAATTTTTTAGATAAACAACTTTGTTATCGGCAAGAAGTGAGGCATCATTGTCAACAGAAATTGTAACAACCGGACGGTTTGTATAAATGTTCATGCTTTTACCAAATACAGCATGACCGGAGAGGGTGGGAGAGAAGTTGGCTTCAACACCTAGTTCGATACCTTGGGTTTTCTGATCCACATTTCGCATAATGAAGTTAATAAAATCTTTCAGGTCTTCGTGGTAATAACTCCTGACCCACAGCCCGTCTTTAATTTGGGTGTGATAGGCAGTGAGCCGTGCTTTGAGGTTTGGTGCGCGAAGCACATAACTGATGTCTCCGGCCATAACTTTTTCGCTTTCGAGTCCATCCACCGCAAAGTCGCGCGAACGGGGTGAAATATATGCATCTCTGAAGTTTGGAGCGCGATGCAGGTAAGCACCGTTGGCGACGATGTAATTTCGACCATTGATGGCATAGGTTGCACCAAGTTTTCCTGATCCGTTGAGGAAGTTATTTTTTTCAGAATCGCCATAGGAGTTTTCGGGGAAGCGGCCGTTTTTCATGTTTCCGGTGCGCCAGAAACTTGTATAGTT
>DISP01000200.1 GCA_002421995.1 Bacteroidales bacterium UBA6207
AGCTGGATTTTCAGCAATATGTTTGAGTCCGACTGGCTGCAATTAGGTAAACTGCGTGCCGGCTATGCACAGGTGGGTAATGGCGCTCCTTTTGCTAGCACAAAAGATACGTATACACAAAATACCACCTTTGGAACCACTGCTCTGTTCTCATTGCCAAGTACAAAGAACAATGAAAAACTGGTTCCTGAAAGAACACACAGTCTTGAAGCCGGACTTGAGTTGATCACTTTCAACAAAAGATTGGGTGCTGATCTTTCTGTTTACAAAACAAATACAGTGAACCAGATTCTACCTGTTACAATTTCAACAGGTACAGGTCGTAGCGCAATGTTTGTAAATGCCGGCGAAATTCAGAACAAGGGGGTTGAACTCCAGCTCTTCGGCGCTCCGGTGGCTACCAAAGATTTCCGTTGGGACGTCATCCTAAACTGGTCGAAAAACGTAAATGAAGTTGTTTCGCTCAAAGATGATATTAAAAATCTTCAGATTGCATCTCTTCAGGGCGGTGTTACCATTAATGCACGTGTTGGTGAGCCTTATGGAACCATCCAGGGTACTGATTATGTTTATACAAACGGTCAGAAAACTGTTGGTGCAAATGGATATTACCTGCGTTCTTCAACCTCAGATAAAATCCTTGGAAATATCAATCCCGACTGGAATGCAGGTTTGAGCAATAAATTCAGTTATAAAAACTGGGCAGCCAGCTTCCTAGTTGACTGGCAACAAGGTGGCAGCGTATTCTCACTTGACCTTTACTACGGTATGGCAACTGGTTTGTATGAAGAAACCGTTTTCACAAACGATTTAGGCAATCCGGTGCGTAACCTGATTTCTGAAGGTGGTGGTTTGATCCTGGAAGGTGTATTTGAAGATGGAACACCTAACACAAAACGCGTTGAAGGTGCCGACTATCGTGTATTTGGCTATTCAAGAAACCCGAATGCCGCCTTCGTTTATGACGCTTCTTATGTTAAACTGCGCGAGGTTGTGTTGTCATACAGCTTGCCTTCAAGCCTCGTTTCAAAAGTTAACTGGATTCAGGGAGCAACCTTTAGCGTTGTTGGTTCAAACCTCTGGATCATGTACAAAAAATTGCCACATGCCGATCCCGAAGCAAGCCAAAGCTCTGGCAACGTTCAGGGATGGCAGAGCGGTGTTATGCCTAGTACCAGAAACGTTGGTTTCAGCATTAATTTACAATTTTAATCCTTTAGTAACATGAAAAAGATATCAATCATTTTAATTATAATGGTCGGTTTTCTGATTTCCTGCACTAAGAACTTCGAGGATTTCAACACCGATAAGAAACATGCAACGGTGGTTCCTGCTCAGTTCTTGTTTGCAAATGCCCAGAAAGCTTTGGCCGACATGTACTCCAGCACCAGCGTAAACATCAACAACTGGAAACTTTTTGCGCAATACTGGACAGAAACTACTTATACCGATGAGTCGAACTACGACGTGCTCAACCGCAACATCGGAAATACACTCTTCCGCATTTTCTACCGCGACATTCTTGTTGACTTAAAGGAAGCCAAACGGATTACTGAAGAAGAAGTTGTTGATGGTGTAGAAGCTACTATTGCCAAGAACAACAGACTGCTCATCATTGACCTGGTTGAAGTTTATACCTACCAACAGCTTGTAGATATCTTTGGTGATGTTCCTTATACAGAAGCACTCGATATCGCTAATATTTCTCCGGCTTACGATGATGCATCAACCATCTATAAAGACCTGCTCACAAGAGCTAAAACAGCTGCCGGTGCATTGAATACCGATGCCGGTAGCTTTGGAGGCGACGATCTGATGATGGGCGGTGATGTGGCCATGTGGAAAAAGTTTGCCAACACCTTGATCGTAAGGATGGCAATCACCATTGCTGCTAAAGAACCTGCTCTTGCTAAAGGCTATATTGAAGGTGCTTATGCTGGTGCTTTTGCTTATGGCGAAGCTTGTGCTTTCCAATACCTGACCGGTGCTAACTCCAACCCGCTTTATCAGGACCTTATCCAGAGCGGACGTCATGATTTCATTCCTGCCAACACCATTGTTGACATGATGAACACCCTCGAAGACCCAAGAAGGGCTGCATATTTTGATATCAATGGGGATACCTACCGCGGTGGTATCTATGGCGAAAGCAATCCGTTTGCACAATACTCTCATATCAATGATAGAATTCAGGCACAGGATTATGCATCCGTAATGCTTGACTACACCGAACTTGCTTTCTATCTTGCCGAAGCTGCCGAACGCGGATTCAGTGTTGGTGGAAGTGCTGCCACATGGTATGAAAACGGTATCCGCTCCTCCATGGAATATTGGGGTGTTGCAGCTGCAGATATTGATACTTATATGGCTCGCGCTGATGTGGCCTATGCTACAGCTGCCGGCAACTGGAAACAAAAAATCGGAACCCAGGCATGGTTGGCATTTTATGTTCGTGGTCTCGAAGGCTGGACCTCATACAGAAGACTCGACTTCCCTGTACTGAACCTGCCACCTGCTCCGGATGAATCAGCCGAAGGTGCTGTGCCACGTCGCCATACTTATCCGGTTAATGAGCAAACGCTGAATGGAGAGAACTATAGTGCTGCTGCCTCAAAAATTGGCGGTGACAAACTGAGCACCAAAATTTTCTGGGACGAATAAGAAATAATGGTTAGTGCATCTTTTTAAAACCTTTGGGTTTTGTCCAAACGGCCTCAGCAAACTGAGGCCGTTTTCATTTTCGCCTGCCGCAACAAGCTGCGCTTGAGCGTCAGCTACAAAAGAAAAAGCCCTCGTCGCTTTGCGCCGAAGGCTTTGTTGTAGCGGGGGCAGGATTATTCACATGATCCTGAAAGGGGAGGGCTTAACAACAAAGCCCCGCTCCCTGGGGTCGCTTTGGTCTTTTTCTTTTATACCTGCCGCAACAAGCTGCGCTTGAGCGTCAGCAACAAAAGAAAAAGCCCTCGTCGCTTTGCGCCGAAGGCTTTGTTGTAGCGGGGGCAGGATTCGAACCTACGACCTTTGGGTTATGAGCCCAACGAGCTGCCTCTGCTCCACCCCGCAGTATAATTCCAAATCAAATTGGGAGTGCAAAGATAAATTTTGTTTCTTTGCAAAACAAGAAAATTAATAAAAAAAATATTTCATGACGCATAAGTCAGGCTATGTCAACATCATAGGTAATCCCAACGTTGGCAAGTCAACGCTGATGAACGTGCTTGTTGGCGAAAAACTATCCATTATTACCTCAAAAGCACAAACAACCAGACACAGAATTTTGGGAATTGTTAACCATGACAACTACCAAATCATCTTTTCGGATACCCCTGGTATCATTCATGCTCCTGCTTACAAAATGCACGAAGTGATGAACAGCCACATCCGAACGGCTTTGATTGATGCCGATCTAATCATTTATGTGGTTGATGTTGCCGATAAAGTTTCGCACGAAGAAAACATCAACTGGCTCAAAGATGCCAAACTGCCGCTATTTGTGGTGCTTAACAAAATTGATCTCTCAACCCAGGAAGACGTGGCGCTGTTGATTGATCAGTGGAAACTGCTGCTGCCTGAAGCGAAGGTGTTTCCAATTTCGGCTGCACACAGCTTTAATACTGACGGACTTATGGAGATGATTCTCGATGTATTGCCTGAATCACCACCTTATTTTCCCAAAGACGAGCTCACCGATAAGTCAATGCGGTTTTTTGTTTCGGAGATCATCCGCGAGAAAATACTGCTTCATTACAAGCAGGAAATTCCTTATTCTGTTGAAGTGGCCGTTGACTCGTACGAAGAAAGCGAAAAGCTGATCAAAATAGAAGCGCATCTTTATGTTGCCCGCGAATCGCAAAAAGCTATTATCATCGGGAAAAATGGCGCAGCCATTAAAAGGGTCGGAACCGATGCAAGAATTGATATGGAAGAATTTATTGGCAAAAAAGTGTTTTTGCAATTGAGTGTGAAAGTTATGAAAGATTGGCGCGACAACGAAACATTGCTCAGGCGCTTTGGTTATGAAACTGAGTAATAGGTTGAAAACCAGTATAATATTAAGTAAACTGAAAGGAAGGAAGACGTTATGGGAAGTATAGTTGCAATTGTGGGAAGACCAAATGTTGGTAAATCAACCCTGTTTAACAGATTGGTTAAGTCGAGACAAGCCATCGTGGAAGAAACTGCCGGCGTAACACGCGACCGTCATTACGGAATAAGTGATTGGAACGGGAAGTCTTTTCACTTGATTGATACCGGTGGCTATGTGGTTGGATCGGACGATGAATTTGAATCCGAAATCAGAAAGCAGGCGGGTTTAGCCATCGAAGAAGCTGATGTAATCCTGTTTGTTGTTGATGCTTTCGAAGGCATGCACGTGCTCGACGAAGAAGTGGCCGGCATTTTGAGGCAATCTAAGCGGGAAGTGTATGTTGTTGCTAACAAAGTTGATAACCACGATCGCATTGCTTTGGCACAAGAGTTTTATGCGCTTGGTCTTGGCGAGATTTACCCTGTCTCTGCCATCAATGGAAGTGGCACCGGCGACCTGCTTGATGAGGTGATCAAACATATTTCTGAAGATGTTAACACAGAGGAAGATGGCGTTCCGAGGTTTACTGTTGTGGGAAGACCAAATGTTGGAAAATCTTCGATTATAAATGCCTTCCTGGGTCAGGACAGAAACATCGTGACCGCTGTGGCCGGAACAACGCGCGATGCTGTTCATACCCGTTTCAACGCCTTTAATATGGATTTCATCCTTGTTGATACAGCCGGAATCCGCAAAAAAAGCAAGGTTTTTGAGAATATCGAATTTTATTCGGTAATGCGCTCCATCAGGGCAATCGAAGAAAGCGATGTTGTTCTTTTACTTGTTGATGCTACACAAGGCTTTGAAGCACAAGATATTAACATCATGCGCCTGATTGTCAAAAACAGAAAAGGACTTGTCATTGTTGTAAATAAATGGGACTTGATTGAGAAAGACTCTAATACACATCTTGCTTTTGAACGACAAATCAGAGATAAAATGGCTCCGTTTGTTGATGTCCCGATTGTGTTCACATCTGTCATTCAGAAGCAACGCATCTTCAAAGCACTTGAGTTGGCGCATGAGGTGTATGAAAACCGCAGCAGACAAATTGCAACTTCTGTACTCAACGATACCTTATTGCCTATCATTCAGGCATTTCCGCCACCATCGGCCTCGAGAGGTAACTATATCAAGATCAAGTATATCACCCAATTGAAAACATCAACTCCTCAGTTCGTCTTCTTTTGCAATTATCCAAATGATGTCAAGGACAGCTATAGCCGTTTTCTGGAAAACAAAATCAGGGAACTGTTCAACTTCAGTGGTGTGCCAATACAATTGTATTTTAGATTGAAATGAGCGAAACGGTTCGGATTGACAAATACATGTGGGCTGTCCGGCTTTTCAAAACCCGCACCTTAGCAGGTGAAGCATGCAGAGGCGGAAAGGTGAAAGTTGACGGCAAGGCAGTGAAAGCCTCAAAGGAACTCAAAGAAGGCGATATTTTTACGGTTCAGTTGAGCGAAATCACAAAGACCGTACAAGTTAAAATGGCAGCCACAAACCGCGTTTCTGCCAAATTGGTCGAGGGGCTGATAACCGACCTTACACCTGTCGAAATGTACGAAAGGGTAGAGTTTCTGAAAGAGTTCAAAGCTGAAAGAAGACAGAGAGGTACCGGACGACCAACCAAAAAAGAAAGACGGGAAATAGATACTTTCAAGCGTGATGAATAGAGGTTGTTGAAATGTAAATAATTGTATATGAAAATAATAGCTTTAAAGTATGCTGCGACGGCATTCGTGTTTCTCTTCCTTTTTGCAAGTTGTAACCGTGGACTGAAACAATTAAAGAAGCCGGATCATGCTTTTTTGGTTGGCTTTTACAATGTTGAAAATCTTTTTGATACCATCAACGATCCGGCAATCAATGATGAGGAGTTTTTGCCTGAATCCAAAGTTGAGTGGAATTCCGCCAAATATGTGAAAAAACTTGACAACATTGCGCGTGTAATTGCTTCGATGGACTCGCTCGATTATCCACACTTTGTGGGATTGGCCGAAATTGAAAACAAAAGCGTGTTGGAGGACCTGGTTGAGCAGGCCCGGGTTAAAAATCTCGGCTATCAGATTATACATTTCTCTGATAACGACCCCCGTGGCATTGAAGTTGCAGCTTTGTACAGACCTGCCTACTTTAAACCCTTATCAATAAAAACATTGCGCCCGGTTATCAACAGCAAGGACAACAGGTTTATTCTTTATGTAAAGGGAGTCATAGCATGGGGAGATACCCTGCATCTGTTCGTGAATCACTGGACATCACGCTATGGCGGATTAGAGACAACCCAGTCGGCCCGCAATGGCACAGCAGCTTTTCTCAGGCATACAACCGATTCAATTTTTGCTGAAAATGCACAGGCAAACATAGTTATTGTTGGCGATTTTAATGATAACCCCAATGATGACAGTATGATTAAATATCTGAAAACAAATGCATTGACAGATAGTTATGCTTCTGCAAATCTCTACAATTTATCGCTCGACCCATTTCTTAAGGGCGACGGCACCTTGTTTTATAAGAGCTGGGATTTCTTTGATCAGGTGATCGTTTCATCCGCCTTGATTGATGGTGCAGGATTAAGTGCCGGACCGGTGCGAATTGTCAGGCACAAATGGATGCTTTATCAACCGGCTCAAGGGCCTGCCCGACCTAACCGTACCTTGTCCAACGGAAGATATTTTGGTGGTTTCAGCGACCATCTTCCGGTGATCGTTGGATTATATAAAGCAAGAAATTAAGCTTTTGGCCTTGTTTGTGATTTGAATTCCAAGGGCAATTCGTAACTTCGCATTCGATTCATTTAGCTTTTTATGGATAAAATCAAGGTTGCTTTTGTTGATCCTCATCCGATTGTAAGTGAAGGACTTACGGCTCTCATTGATGATGCTCCGGATATTGATGTCGTTTTCAGTGAGCTTAGCTGTGCAGTAGCCATTCAGCGGATGTATCACCAGCCGGTTCATATTCTTATTCTTGTGCTTTACAAACCCGATCCGGAAGATGCCAGCCAGATTGCAGGAACCATTGCGCGTCATCCAAGAGTTAATGTGTTGGTTTTGTCAATGTTCAAGATTGAAAATCTCATTTTCAAGATGATACGCGCCGGTGCGAAAGGCCACTTAACCAGCGAAACCAACCGGAGCGAAGTGATTGAGGCGATATATACACTCCGCAATGGCTATGATTTCTACGCAAAAACGATCACAAATATGATTTTGCAACATTATCTTGTTGGCGACGAAACCAACGAGCAGCGTAAGGAATATGAAAAGAATCTTTCATCGCGTGAGTTGGAGGTGTTGAAGCTGTTTGCACAAAGCTATACGAATAAGGAGATTGCCGACCGGCTTTTTATCTCGGTCAGAACGGTCGAATCGCACAAAAACAACATAATGAAGAAGGTCAACCTCAAAACTACGGTTGATATGGTTAAATTTGCCATTCGAAACAATATGGTAGATTTGTTTGCTTAAACACCCGAATTGAAGTACCGAAACCATGAAGATTGAGCTTAACCATCGCGAAGAAATAGTTGAAGCCGATGAATTGACGGTTAATCAGTTGATTGATTATAAAAACTTTACATTTAAACTGTTGGTGACAAAACTCAACGGCCAATTGGTGAAACGCGATGAAAGAGATCATGTCATTGTTAGAGATGGCGACAAAGTGGAGATTCTGCACTTAATATCCGGTGGTTGACAAAAGCCTAAATCATAGAATGCTCATGCGCGAAGATTATATTATCAGTTTAAAGAAACTCTCAGTTTTTCAACGAAAGAACCTCGTTCTTTCTGATGTTAATCTCAAGCTGCGCAAAGGCGAGTTTGCTTATTTGATCGGTAAAACCGGCAGTGGGAAGTCGAGCCTGCTAAAAACGCTTTATGCCGAATTGCCTGTCATAGAAGGCGAAGCAAGCATTGCAGGATATGATCTTAAAACACTGAAAAACAAGGATATACCATTTTTGCGAAGACGGCTGGGTATCGTTTTTCAGGATTTTCAACTGCTTGAAGACCGCTCTGTTTTTGACAATCTGATGTTTGTTTTGAAAGCCACAGGCTGGACAGATAAACGTTTGGCCGAACAACGGATTCATGATGTTTTGCTTCAGGTTGATCTTGTGGCAAAGGGATACAAAATGCCGCACCAGCTTTCGGGAGGCGAACAGCAAAGGGTGGCAATTGCACGGGCATTGCTCAATCAACCCGAAGTGATTTTGGCTGATGAGCCAACAGGAAACCTCGATCCCGAAACCTCAAACGGTATTTTGCGCCTGTTGATGAACATCAGCGAAGGCGGTCAGGCGGTGATCATGGCCACGCATAACTATAACCTGATTTACAAATTTCCGGCGCGGATTATTAAATGTGAGGAGGGAACAATTATTGCTTCAGCCAATCAACTCGATTAGGCGGTTCACATTTTGACCGTTGTGGTAGAGCAGTTCAAGTTTCTTTTTTCTTCTTTCAATTTCTTTGTTTGAGAAACTACGACGCATCAGCCTCTTGATTTGCTGTTTCAATGACATTGCATCATTGGCCAAAATACA
This sequence comes from Bacteroidales bacterium UBA6207, assembly GCA_002421995.1. Classification (GTDB taxonomy): domain Bacteria; phylum Bacteroidota; class Bacteroidia; order Bacteroidales; family F082; genus JALNZU01. The sequence goes on from DISP01000200.1 coordinate 8,646, forward strand.
CAGCTCGTCCACAGCACTACCACTTAGCATTTTATCATTCACCACACTGAAACGGCCGTTATAGAGGGTGTTTAACAGTTTTAGTTTCAGTCCTGTAGCCTGAAAAGTAAGCGATACGCTGATGTGTGCATTGTTGATCAACTCAAAAAGTGCTTCATCTGTTGGGTTGGCAATGAGGCGTATTGTCGGGTGGTTTTCCAATTGTTTTACCAATGTTGCCTGTGGATTAAGGCCGGCAATAACAAGTGGAACTTTCAGGTCGTTGAACACTTCATCAATCAAGTATTTGACAGCGGTTTTGTTTTCGGCCACAGAAAGATTGCCATGATACAACACATATTCACCCTTGCCGGTTTGTGATTTTACCTCGCGGTGGGGATGAAAAGCCGGAATAAACACTACATGGTCATAGAGCGAAGCAAAATACTGCTCGTCTTTTTTCGAAATCGCAATAATATGACTGGCCCTCAGCAGGATACTCTCAAAACGTTTGAGTTTTTTTGCTTCGTTATAGTAGTAATACTTTTTAAGTATGTCGCTCTCGGCTTGTGCAAGGTGGTGATAATACTCGTGTTCGATGTTGTGTGCCCTGACGATGATTCTGCGGCTATTGAACCGGAGATCATTCATCAGCAAACACGAATGCAATCCTTCAAGAAGAATTGGATAATTGTCATTGAGCAGGTTTTCAGTGAGTTCTGACGAATTGCGGGAACTAACAATATAGGGAAGATTGGTAAAAAGATTCTTCTTCGAAAGATCCCGCTTGTAATAATTTACACTAACACAATACTTTTCAAGTTCGGCTGCCTGTTCTCTGCCATATTCAAAAGCATGAAGATGAATTTTGATGCCTTTCAGTGCCAATGCCCTGAGTTTATAAAAAACATCAATGACTCCGCCATAATTGGCAGGCCAGGGCACATCAAACGAAACGATGTGCAGATGTCTTTCAGCTGTATTTGGCATAAATCTGTGTTAGGTTTTTAGATTCATTTTCCCAGCAAAGTAATTCTGATGCAATTAAGCAATTATTTTTCCATGTTTTCCATTGATTTTCATCATTAAAAATGGAAGTGATTGTCAGTGCAATGGATTCCGGTTGATGATTGACAATGTAAGTGCCGGTTTGGTATGTATCAATAATATTTTTTATTTCGGGCAACGGACTTGCCAGCACCGGTATTCCGGCATGGATATAGTCGAACAGCTTGTTTGGAAGGCTGAATTTGTAGTTGATATTGGTGTCTTTGTCAAGTGTCAAACCTAAATCGGCAAGTTGAGTGTATTGCATCATTTGCTGATAAGGCATCTTTGGCAGAAATAGAATGCTGTCATTCAAGTTGTTGTGATTTGAGATGTCAACAAGTTTTGCTAGCACATCACCACCACCAATGATGATTAGAAAAAACCCCGGTAAAAACTTCATTGCCTCAACAAGCTCTTCTGCACCACGATCCACATTGATTCCGGCACCTTGAAGTATGAGAATTTTCTTGTTTTCGGGAAGCCCGGCTGCTGTGCGTGTCAGTGGTCCGTTAGAGATATATTTTGCCGGAATATTGCGAACAACATGCACAGGAATTTGATATTTACGCGAAAACAGCTGCGCGATTGAATCGTTTACCGTAATCATTTGCTTCAAGCGGGGCAAGATGAACTCTTCAATTGTTTTCCACACTTTTTGAACAGCTTTTCTGTTTACCAATTCGGGTGTTTCGGTAAAATACTCATGACTGTCATAAAGCAGCTCAATTCTTTTTATTCTGGATATCAAGAAATTAGGCAGAAGTGTATCAAGATCATTGGCAAGCAGAAAGTCGGCCCGATGAAAAAGTAAGTAAAAAAATAGTCTGAAATTATAAGAGGCATAAAACATCGGTCCTCTTGTGAAGAGGAGTTTCATGCGGTGTGTTTTGTAACCACGATCATTCACCGGAAGGCTTCCTGGTAGCTTTCTGCCAATCAGAAGCACCTCAAAACCAGCTTTTTGGAGTGTGATGCATGATTTGTGTACCCGCTGATCTGTTACCAGATCGTTGATAACCGAAACAATAGCTTTTTTCAAGTAGAGATATCCAGATTTGCAAATTTGATACAATGATAAACTCAATTTTGCGTCCAATTATTGTTATATATTCTATCTTTGACAAAAATTTAGCTGGCTGGGATGCGCCGGAACATTACTTTAAAACCACATAACACTTTTGGCCTCGATGTGATGGCAGCATATGTTGCATCTATATCCGACCTGCGCGGCCTTGAACAGTTGCGAAAGTCTGGTGTATGGCAGTCGGAGCGGCGTGTAGTGTTGGGTGGCGGGAGCAATTGCCTTTTCATGGATGACTATTTTGAAGGCCTTGTCATACTCATGAACAACAAAGGGGTAAGTGTGCAGGATTTAGGAAATGGACGCGTTTGTGTGAGTGCTGCTGCGGGCGAAGATTGGACATCTTTTGTTCAGCGTATGGTAGCAGCTGGCTACAGCGGTGTCGAAAACCTGAGCATGATTCCCGGAAAGGTGGGTGCCGCACCCATTCAAAACATCGGAGCCTATGGTGTTGAACTAAAGGATGTGTTTCACAAGCTTCATGCCTTTGATACCCAAACAGGTCAACTTGTTGATTTTGAGTCAAAAGACTGTGAGTTTGCTTACCGAAGCAGTATCTTTAAAACAACCTTTAAAGGTCGGTTCATAATACTCTCGGTTGATTTTATTCTTCAAACCACTTATCAGCCTAATTTGAATTACGGTGCCATCCGCCTTGAGCTCGAACACATGGGCGTTGTCATCCCTGGCATACAAGATGTGAGTACCGCCATTTCAAACATACGAAGGAGCAAGCTCCCCGATCCGATGCAGATTGGTAATGCCGGTAGTTTTTTTAAAAACCCTGTTGTTCACGAGCTGGTATTCCACGATTTGCAAAGAGAATTTCGTGGAATTGCCGGGTTTCCGGAGAAAGACAAAACAGTAAAACTTGCTGCCGGTTGGTTGATTGAGCAAGCAGGCTGGAAAGGCAAACGCGTTGGCGATGTTGGGGTGCACCAGCAGCAGGCGCTTGTTTTGGTGAATTATGGCAATGCTACCGGACGCGATATCTTTAGCTTTGCAATGGAGATACAGCAATCGGTACGCGAAAAATTCGGAATCCAGCTCGAACCTGAAGTAAATTTTATTTGATTTTGGCGCTTAGGGCTGTTCCTTTAGCAGGAGCTTATTGATTTTTCGGGCCAGAAAAGGGCCGTCGTAAATAAAACCTGTATATACCTGCACCAGATCGGCTCCGGCTTTGATTTTCTCAAGCGCATCATCGGCAGTCATTATGCCACCGACACCTATAATTGGAAATGCCTTTCCTGATTTTTCAGCCAGGTAACGGATCACTTCGGTTGACCTTTGTTTAAGAGGAAGTCCGCTCAAACCGCCATTTCTGATTTGGGCAGCTCTTTCGCTTTCGTGGCGAAGTGTGTTTCGTGTTATTGTTGTATTTGTGGCAACAACACCGTGTATGTTTGTGTTTCTCACAATCTCGATCACCTCATCCAGCTGCTTGTTGTTGAGATCGGGCGAAACCTTGAGCAGTATGGGCTTTGGTTTGGGTTTTAGCTGATTGATTTCCTGCAGCCGCATCAGGATGCCGGTAAGTGCCTCCTGATCCTGAAGTTCATGCAAATCACTGATGTTTGGACAGCTCACGTTCACAACAAAATAGTCAACCACATCAAAAAGCTGATTGAAATTACTGACATAATCATTGATTGCCAAATCATTGGGTGTGGCAGTGTTTTTGCCGAGATTTCCGCCGACAATGGATTTATGAGGTTTAGATAATTTTTGAACAGATGCTGCTGCTCCATGATTGTTAAAGCCCATCCTGTTTATGATGCCACTGTCTTTTTTAAGCCTGAAAAGCCGCGGGCGCTTATTTCCGGGCTGCCCGAGCGGTGTCACAGTGCCAATTTCAATATGCGAAAACCCGAAAGAAGCAAGTTCGTTAAAGAGTTCGGCATTTTTGTCGAAGCCGGCAGCAATGCCAACCGGATTTCTAAATTTTATTCCAAACACCTCTCTTTCGAGTTTTGGATCTTTTACGAGGGCGTATTTTTCAATCAAGCCGGCAACACCTGGTATTTTTAGCCAAAATTTCAGGTTTCCGGCAACAAAATGATGCACGTCTTCTGCATCAAAGCAAAACAGTATCGGACGGATAATCTTTTTGTACAGCATCATCTCATTGTATAAAAAAAGTCCCATGAAGGGACTTTGATTTATGCATTATTTGCTTCTTCGGACAGTTCATCAGAACTTTTGGCCTCTTCTGAAAAATCGAGTAAACTTTTCTGCGAAAGCAATTGAAACCATGAGAATACCTTGCGCATGTCTGAGGAGTAAACCGACTCTCTGGAAAAGTCGGGTACAGCCATCTCAAACTTCTGCAAAAGCTCATTGTTTGAAATTTTTTTGGGGTCAAAGTCGAGCTCAGCACCCATAACAAGCATAATGTTTTTAAAAACTTCTTTGAGAGGGCGATCTTCACCGCTGGTATAGATGCTAATTTCCTCCAAAGAACTCATTTTTTGATGAGAAAAAGCCGCAAAACGGCTGCCATCAAGCAGTGATGTTACCAAAACGCTGTTTTTCCCTTGTCCAATGATCTGAAACAGCCCAGGTTTTCCGCCAATAGCAACAATCTTTGATAAATCCATTGTGTTAAATTTTTTGCAAAAATAGTCAATTTCATCTTTGATAAAAAATTAACAATACTTTAAACCCTCCCGGGAACGGCTCAAAACGTTAAAAAAACTAATTTTGAAATTTCCAAGCCCAATGCTTAGCACTTATGCCTGCAATGCGTAGTTCCGTTTTTTTTGTACTCTTTTTTTTTCTGTTGCTCTTCGAAAGCCTCGCGCAAAAAGCGCAAGCTGACAGTATTCCTGCACAGTCTTATTCCGATTGGCTCATCGCACCAACAACACAAAACAATAAAAGAGTAGCTGCTGTTGCCGGAAGTTTGGCTGGTGGATATACCCTTGCACTTGTCGGACTTAATGAATTGTGGTACAAAGACTATCCGCGCTCGTCCTTTCATTTTATCAACGATATGGGCGAATGGAATCAGATTGATAAGGCTGGTCACATCGTAACGCCTTATCTTGAAGCACGTTATATTATGCAGTTGTTTCAGTGGACAGGCATGAACCGCCGGAAAGCCGCAATTTTGGGAGGTGCAACAGCTTTCATGTTTCAGAACACGATCGAAGTTTTTGATGGATTTTCTGCCGAGTGGGGCGCCTCGGGTGGCGATATTTTAGCCAATTTTGTTGGAGCTGCTGCCATGACAACACAGGAGTTGGTCTGGGGAGAACAACGCATATCGCTCAAGGTGATGCCTCATTTTGTGAACTATTCCGATCCCGAGTTGCAGCAGCGCGCTGATGAACTATATGGTAAGGGATTGATTGTACGCTTTATCAAGGATTACAATGCGATTAATGTGTGGGCCAGCATCAATACGGCTTCGTTTTTTCCAAAACAACAAAAACTCAAGTGGTTGAATGTTGCAATCGGTTATGGTGCCGGTGGAATGTTTGGAGGCTACAGCAACGAATGGACTGATAGCGATGGTGTTTTTCACAGCCGCAACGATGTGGAGCGCTACAGGAAAATCTTTCTCTCCGTTGATATTGATTTTCATCGCATTCCAACAAAATCAAGATACCTCAGGGTGGTGCTCGATGCCTTGAACATCTTAAAAGTTCCAGCCCCGGCCATCGAATTTAATTCCAAAGGACAAGTACTTTTTCATCCTTTGATGTGAGATTCGAGCCAGTTTCGGATCATCTGAGAGCCCCAGACTGTCATATACGACTCAGGGTGAAACTGTACTGCATATACATCACTATGTAAGTGTCTGTATGCCATAATATTACCATTTTCATCAAAAGCCGTTGGCCGGAGAAAGTCTGGCAGAGTTGCGGGTTCAACCACCCACGAATGATAGCGACCGCAGTAAGTTTCTGATGGTATTCCTTTGAAAAATTGATCTGCGGGATCAATAATTTGCAGCTTCGACTTCTGCCCGTGCATACTTTGTGGAAGCCGTTTCAGCGAAACGCCATAATGCTGTGCAAGTGCCTGATGTCCAAGACAAACACCCAATATTGGAATTTTATTGACGTAGAAATCAATGAGTTCCATGAGTTTTCCTGATTCTTCGGGAAGCCCCGGTCCAGGCGAAATGACAAGCTTGTCAAACGCCAATCCGATTTCATTTGGTGATTGATCATTTTTAGCCACAACAACTTCCAATTCAATGCCGGATTCATTCAGCAGTTGCACCAGATTGTATGTAAATGAATCGTAATTGTCAATCAGCAAAATTCTTTGCATGTTTTTTTGCGCAAAGATAGACTGTCAAGCCTTTATTATGTGATATGCCACAACAAAAATGAAGTAATGAAGTGCCCGTACTTATTTATAATGTGAATAAATTAACAATTGAAGTGGTTTTGGTACGTTCAAATAGGAATATAAGGGCTAAATTTGCATTTTTTTAAATGGATGGAGATGATGCGTGGTAATATAATTAATGATAAGATATTGTCAACCAGAATATTAATTGCAACTTTTTTGTTTCAATTCCTGTTTTCAGGAATCATGGCGCAGCAAGCCAAAGATTGGGGTCAGCACTTCAAAATCAGTGGATTTGTTAAAAGCAATTATTGGCTTGATACACGAAAAGTGGATGGCTCGCGCGATGATTTATTTCTTTACTACCCCAAAAAACCAAATTTGGATGCGAATAATGAGGACATCAATACCGGTGTGAATTCCAACTACAGCGCGATCAACACGCGTTTGGCGCTCACCATTCTCGGTCCTGACTTGCTTGGCGCAAAAGTGAACGGCTACATCGAAAGCGACTATACCGGGGTAACAAATACGGATGTAAACGGATTGAGACTGCGTCATGCGTATATTTTGATGAAATGGCAAAAGAATGAGCTGATGTTGGGACAATATTGGCATCCCATGTTTGTGCCGGATGTTTTTCCTGAAGTGCTTGCTTTCAACACCGGAGCTCCCTTTCAACCGTTTATTCGCAATCCCCTGATTAGCTACAAGCATCATTTCGGAAACCTGACTTTGCAACTCGCATTGATTATGCAGCGCGACAACAGCAGTGATGGCCCGATTGGCCGAAACAGCATTTATATGCAGGAAGCGGGTATTCCAAACAGTCATCTACAATTGATGTATAAGGCAGGAAACCATGTGGTTGGAGCTGCTTTTGATCACAAAGTGATTCAGCCCATGTCAGTTAGTCCGGCAAATTATAAAACCAATGAGCTGTTGTCGTCAGCTTCAGGAATGCTTTATTGGAAATTCCAAAAAGATTTGCTGACATTACAGTTCAAGTCAATTTTAGGACAAAATCTGACCGAACATCTGATGCTGGGCGGATATGCTGTGGCGAAGCGTAATCTTTTCACGAAAGTTGATACTTATACCCCGACAAATCATTTGTTTTTGTGGGGTGGAGCGCATTATGGCGATAAATACAGGATGAGTTTGTTTGCAGGATATGCTAAAAATCTGGGAACAAGCGATGAAAATATTGGTGTTTATTACGCAAAAGGATCAGATGTGGAGCAGCTTTTCAGGATTTCACCAAGTTTTTGTTATCGCACAGGTCCATTAAGGCTTGCAGCCGAATTGGAGTTGACTTCTGCGTATTTCGGGACTCCGGATATGCACGGCAGGGTAAAACAAACAAGCCCGGTAAATAATAC
>DISP01000156.1 GCA_002421995.1 Bacteroidales bacterium UBA6207
TCAATCAAAGCCTGCCGCCTGGACGAATCTTGATTTTGAAACACTCAAAGACTCTGTTTATCATTTTACTTATGCTGTTGCTGCTGCAATGAAGCCCGGTATTCTTCAAATTGGAAACGAAATCAATGCCGGCTTGCTATGGCCCGAGGGACACAGATCAAATATTTTTCAAATGAGGGCATTGCTTTCCGAAGGAATCAGGGCATGCAGAGAGGCATCGCCAAAAACAAAAATCATGTTGCATTATGCCGGACACCAAAACGCATTGTCATTCTTTGAACCATTCGTCAACCTTGATTTTGATTTAATCGGACTTTCCTATTACCCCATCTGGCACGGAAAATCACTTGATGAGCTTGGGACCTCCATTCAAAACCTTAAAAACACCTACAATAAAGAAGTCATCATTGCAGAAACGAGCTATCCGTTTTCGTTTGGCTGGGCCGATTGGACGAACAATGTTTTAGGTAATTCAGGTCAGATCATCAGCAGTTTTCCGGCAAGTCCGCAGGGACAAAGCGACTTTTTGCAGGCACTTGACGCGAAAATAGGCGAAGCAGGCGGAAAAGGATGGGCCTACTGGGGAGCAGAATGGGTTGCCTCAAAAGGTGATCAGGCATCAAATGGTTCAAGTTGGGAGAATCAGGCACTATGGGATTTCGATTTTAATGCGCTTCCGGCAGTCAATGCTTTTGTAAGACCGGTTGGTAAATGAAAAGAAAGCGATTTTCCTGATTCACTTATCTGTTTCGCTAACATATTGGATTACTGAACCTTAAAATTCATATTTTTACTTTGAGCATGAAATCACAAATGAGCTCTGGGATAAAATCAATAAAAAGTGAATCCAATTGTTTGGATATCAAATAAAGTTGTATATTTGCACTCATTTTTGAGTTAAGCACTACATTAAAATATCTATCTAAAGATGAGCAAGAACGCCTTTATTCAGTACGTGGAAGACCAAGTAGCCGTTAAAGAATTCCCGAATTTCCAAGCTGGTGATACAATTACCGTAACCTATAAAATCATTGAAGGAAACAAAGAACGTCTTCAAAAATTTCAGGGTGTAGTTATACAGCGTGTTGGTGGAGGCCCAACTGCAACATTTACAGTAAGAAAGATTTCGAACAACGTTGGTGTTGAGCGTATCTTCCCTGTTTCATCTCCTTTTATTGATGAGATTGAAGTAAACAAAAAAGGCCGTGTCAGAAGAGCCCGTATCTTCTACCTGCGCAACCTGCGTGGCAAGAAAGCCCGTATCCGCGAAGCACGCCGATAAGAAATTTAAAAGCAAAAAAAATCCTGACCAAATGGTCAGGATTTTTTTTATTCTTTTATTTGTCGTTGCCGCACTATTTCGTAGCAGGCCACACCGGCAGCCACTGATACGTTGAGCGATTGAATTTCTCCCAGCATCGGCATTTTCACGCGCACATCAGCCAGTTTTAGATATTCTTCAGAGATACCCACGTCTTCTGAGCCCAAAATCAGTGCCACCGGGCCCGATAAGTCAGCCTCCCAGTAGTTGACAGCAGCTTTTTCGGTGATTGCTGCCACCTTTAAGCCGGATTCTTTTAAAAAGGTAATGGCAGTTTTCAGGTTATCTTCCCTGCAAACATTGATTCGGTGCAGAGCTCCGGTTGAGGTTTTCACCGCATCGGCATTTATCAGAGCAGAACCGCGGCTGGGAAGAACAATTGCATGAGCGCCGCTGGCTTCGGCAGTACGGGCTATGGCACCTATATTTCTAACATCAGTCAATTTATCCAGGATCAGCATAAAAGGCTCCATACCGGCCTCAAAAATCATTGGCAGCAGCGAAGCGAGTTTCTGGTAGGTTATCTGTGCTGTATAAGCCAACACACCCTGGTGGTTTCGCTTTGTCAGGCGGTTTAGCTTCTCAAGGGGAACCATCTGAACAGGAATCCCAAGGTGGCGTGCCAGGCTGGTAAGTTCGTGTGTCTGTGGCGATCTCACAGAGTTTTGCAACAAGATTTTCTCTACCTCCGTACCTGCTTTCAAGGCCTCGATAACAGGCCTCATTCCAAAAATAAATTCGTTTTCTACGGTTCTTTCCATCAATTCAAAATATCCTTCAAAAGTAATGCCTTTCATTCAATAATTGCCGCAAACATTTAAATCGCTGCTGCACTGTCAACAATTCAGGATGTTAGTCGCTCCGTTAGGCTGCTGATCAGACCAATGAGATAAACGCCCTGAACATTTCTTCCGGACAGCACAAGCCATGCGAATGAAAAATCGCAAAGAAAATTGAAAAAAACTTTGTTCATTGCACTAAGTTGCTTTAAATTTACATAAAAATGTCATGAAAAGTGCTTTGTTTTCAGTTTTCCTGTTTTTGGCAGTACAAATAACAGCCATCGCACAGTTCATTCAGGAGGCCGAAACAGTCTCCTCAAAAAAGCTTACGCAGTCGTTTCTGAATCGTGCAATGCAATACCCTGTGGAATCGCTCACCAACAGTGCAGAGGGCAGGGTTCGTGTTGGCTTTGTTGTCCAAACAAATGGAATGTGTACTGACTTTCATATCATTAAGGGTGTAAATGATGTATTAAACCGGGAAGCTATCCGACTTTTGAAGAAAATACTTTGGAAACCTGCAACCGAAAACGGCAAGCCCATTGCGTCATCAGCAGAGATGGATATTGTTTTCAACAAAAAGCAATACTTGCGGCATAAGAAAAATGAAACCCTTTTGCAGCACGACTTTCAGGATATTTCTATTGACACAAGCGGACAAATTTTTAATTTTGCGCTGTTAACCGCGCAACCATATCCATTGCTTGAAAAAACTTACCGGAATTTGAACCACTACATTAATTCGAACCTGAAATATCCTGAGGCTGCAAAAACAGGAGGAATACAGGGAAGTGTGAAACTTGGATTCGTTGTTGAAGAAGACGGAATTGCTTCTAACATCCATATTCTTGAATCTGTTGGAGGTGGTTGCGATCAGGAAGCAATCAGAATTCTTGAATCGCTGCATTGGTTTCCGGGAATCGCAAACGAAAAAAGGGTAAGAAGCCAAACAACCTTTGATGTGGTTTTCAAACTAAACGAGAACAGACAACATCAGATTCCCAACAGGCAATCTGGTGGACTTTAATAACACTAAACACTTGACACATGAAAAAAACATTGTTACTTGCATTGATTATCAGCCTCGCCGGACTACAAACACAAGCCCAAACCGAAGGCGAATCAAATTGGAAATCCCAGGGCAAAATTGGTATTAATTTCTCGCAGAGTCAATTTACAAACTGGGCTGCCGGCGGTCAAAATGCATTGAATGCACTCGGACTGTTCAATTACAAGCTAAATTACAAAAAAGAGAAACACATTTGGGACAACAGTCTTGATATGGCATTGGGCTACAGTCATATAGGTCAGGCAAAACTAATGAAGACCGACGACAGGATTGAGTTCAATTCACTGTATGGCAAAAATGCAACAGAAAAACTTTTCTATAGCATCTCTTTCTCCTTTAAAACCCAGTTTGCCGATGGTTTTGACTATAAGGTTGATTCCACAACCCCAATTTCAGGCTTTTTTGCTCCTGCTTATACAACACTCGGGCTTGGATTGGAGTACAAACCCACTTCCTACCTTTCATTCAACTTTTCACCACTCACCGGTAGAGTTACCATGGTAATGGATCAAAAACTGGCAGATTCAGGAAGTTTTGGTGTTGAAAAAGGCAAAAACATCCGCTTCGAACTGGGTGCAAAAGCCTCAGTGAAACTCGAAAAGGAAGTTTTTAAAAATGTGACCATAGGCACAAAGCTTGAGCTTTTCAGTGATTACCTGAAAAACCCTTCGAGTATAGATGTTGACTGGCAGGCCATGATCAATATGAAAGTAAACAAATGGTTGAACGCCAACATATCAACACATTTAATCTATGATGAAGACATCATGATCACTGATGTGGATGGCAATAAAGGTCCGCGCACACAGTTCAAGGAAGTGCTGAGCATCGGCCTGAGTCATTCATTTTAACAATGGTTAAAATCGGTTTATTATCAGACACCCACGGATCACTGCATCCGCGGGTGTTTGACTTTTTTAAGGATTGTGATGAAATCTGGCATGCCGGTGATGTCGGCAGTTTGCAGGTGATTCGGCAGTTAGAGAATTTCAAAAAACTAAGGGGAGTTTACGGCAATATTGATGGCAATGATATAAGAACTGAGTTACCTGAATTTCAAGTATTTAACATTGAATACGTTAAAGTTTTAATCACCCACATTGCAGGTTATCCGGGAAAATTCAACAAGACAGTCCTAAGCGAAATAAAAAAACATGCGCCGGATATCGTTGTTGCAGGCCACTCACATATATTAAAGGTGATGTATGACAACCGCAATAAATTACTTTTCATCAACCCGGGAGCTGCCGGCAACCATGGCTTTCACCACAAGATAACATGGCTCAGGTTTCAGATTGACGGCAAGGAATTCAAAGAAATGGAGATCATGGAAATTGACAGACCCAGCTTATCGGATGCGGTCAACAGAACGTAGGAGTTTGATGTCCTTTTTGATAAAGTGCATAGCGGCATAGGAAAATGCAAGCGCAATAACCGGTAAAAATGCGCCCGTCTCATAAGACGCCTCAGCACCCGACATTTTCGAAATATCCGAAGCATAATACAACAGCAAAACAGCTGTCAGGACGATTGAAAGCAACATGTTTGAGCGCATGAGCTTGTATTGAAAAGAAAGTTTTTTATACTTAAAAATCGCAAAAAGAGGAAGAATAACTAAAACCAGAGTCAACGCAATCAGAGGCAATAAGTAGGCAAAGCCTGTCAGTACCTGGGCGGCAGGAAGATGTTCTTTTAACTGAAAAACAAAGAAAGCGATCGTGTGTTCGTTACCATAGAACCAGGCAATAGGAAAAATAAAAAGTAAAATCGCTGATAATGAGGCCAATGCCATAAATACTGATTGTAAACGCTGAATCATATCCGGTTAAATTTTTGAGCAAAGATATCCAACAAAACCATAAGTTCAGACGTGTATCATCTCCCGATAAAAAAAAGATGCGTTCGATGCATGAGCTAAGCCCCTAATTCAAACAAAAAAAAATATTGCAACTAAGATATTTCACTTATTTTTGGAAAAGATTAAAAACTTGTTTATTTTTGCCACTCATATTACTAAGATTACAATTTATTTATTACTCTTGGCAGTGCGACTCAAAGTGCTGTTGTGTTTCGTAAGACTTCGTAGTGAATCATTAAATATTCCATCACATGTATGATATTGTAGAGCTTAACAATAAGCTTGTTGGTGAGTTGAGAGAAATCGCCAAAGAATTAAACATTCAAAAAGCAGAGAAACTGTTGAAGCAAGACCTTATTTACCAGATACTTGATCAACAGGCACTCATTCCACAAGCTGCTGAAACCGTTAAACCTTCTGGTCGCAACGATAAAAAACCTGGGCAAAAAAAGGAAGATAAAGGCAAGAAACCGCAACAGAAGAAAGCTGATGTTCCTGCTGAAAAGAAGGATGTGGCTGTATCTGCTGAAAAGAAAGCTGAGGCTGCTCCTGCAAAACCGGCTGAGCCTGTTGCAGAAGTTGTCAAGGAAGAAGTATCGGTTCAGCCCAAACAGGTATCAACACCTGAAAAACAGGAACAGTTCAACGACCGCCGCGAACCCAGAAAACGCATGAAACCTCAGGCCGCTGCCTCAACAGCCAAATTGAGTCCGCTGCCGGAAGAATCACTGAGCGAAAGCGCAGAACAGGAATCTATAAAAAAACCTCTGGAACCAATCAAAGCTGAGCCACGGCCTGCTGTTAGACCCACTCAGGAAACAAGACCATTCGGAAACGATCAGCAGCGCCAGCAGCCGCGTGGCGAGCAGCGTGGTGATCAGCGTTTTCCAAGAAGAGAAGAGGATGGCGACAGACGCGAGTTCAGAAAACCTGAAAACCAACAGCGGTATGATGACCGTCCACAGCGCGAGGATCGTCCGGTGCAACAAGACAGACAACAGAACTACGATCGCCAGGGCGACAGGCAGTATCAAAACGAAAGATCTGCCTATCAGGAAAGATCACAGCAACAGGATAAAAGCTATCAGTCGGACAGAAGCCAGTACCAGGATAGACCCCAGATGCAGCAAAACGATCAGAACCAGCGCAGGGAACAACAACAGCAACAACAACAAAAACCAAAAAAAGAAGAATACACTTTTGAGTTTGAAGGTATTGTTGCAGCCGAAGGCGTACTCGAAATCATGCCTGATGGATACGGTTTTTTGAGATCCTCGGACTATAACTACCTCAATTCTCCCGATGATATTTATGTTTCGCAATCGCAAATCAAGCTTTTTGGCTTGAAAACCGGCGACACCGTGAAAGGAACAATACGTCCGCCACGCGAAATAGAGAAGTATTTTCCATTGATTAAAGTTGATTCGATCAATGGCAAACATCCTGACGAAGTGCGCGACCGTATTCCGTTTGATTTTCTCACACCTTTGTTTCCTGAAGAAAAATTCAACCTCACCGGGCATGCCGAAAACACAATGTCAACACGCATTATGGATCTTTTTGCCCCGATTGGCAAAGGTCAGCGTGGTTTGATTGTGGCACAGCCTAAAACAGGAAAAACTGTTTTGCTCAAAGAGGTTGCAAACGCCATTGCAAAAAATCATCCGGAAGCATACCTTATCATTCTTTTGATTGATGAGCGTCCTGAAGAAGTTACCGACATGGCACGCAGCGTAAGAGCCGAAGTTATATCTTCAACTTTTGACGAACCGGCAGAAAAGCATGTTAAAATTGCCAACATCGTGCTCGAAAAAGCAAAAAGACTCACCGAATGCGGTCATGATGTCGTCATCCTGCTCGACTCGATCACACGTTTAGCACGTGCCTACAACACCGTTTCGCCCGCCTCAGGCAAAGTACTTTCAGGTGGTGTTGAAGCCAATGCACTGCAAAAACCAAAACGTTTCTTTGGTGCCGCCAGAAAAATCGAAAACGGAGGATCGCTCACCATTATCGCCACTGCACTCATTGATACAGGATCAAAAATGGACGAGGTAATCTTTGAAGAGTTTAAGGGAACAGGAAACATGGAGCTCCAACTCGACCGTCGCCTTTCCAACAAACGTATCTGGCCTGCTATTGATATCGTTTCGTCGAGCACCAGACGCGAAGACCTTTTGCTCGACAAAGACACCATGCAACGTGTATGGATTCTGCGCAACCACCTGGCCGATATGAATCCAATCGAAGCTATGGAGTTTTTGAAGGACCGTATGCGCTATACGCAAACAAACGAAGAGTTTTTAATCTCAATGAACAGCTAAAACTTAAAAGCCGGTTTCGACCGGCTTTTTTTATGATAGCTTTAAAAGATCTTTCAACTTTGAAAAGTCAATTCCCCTGAAACTGCCGGAGCTCATCATTGCAATAACAGCAGGCAACTGAATATGAGTTTCGATAATCGCCAGCAAATCTTCCGATGTAGTGACAACAAAAAGTGCCTCCCTTCCAAAAGCTGTTTGTATTATCTCGTGCGTCATGAGTTCAAGTCGCTTGAGCTCAACAGCATGCTGATCGTAGAAGACAACTGCCAGATCGGCTGCATCGAGGGTTCCTTTGTATTGATTAATAAACGAAGCACTCAGACTGCTAAAAGTATGCAGCTCCAAACAGATGATCAATTGTGAATCGGGAAATTTCAGTCTTAGTGCCTCAGCACTTGCTTTCACCTTGGAAGGTGCATGGGCAAAATCGCGGTACAACGCAGCCACATCTGATTTTGCAACCAATTCAAGTCGTTTTGATGCACCTTTAAATGATGACAAAGCATCGTAAATCAACTCATTGTCAATACCCAGTAAGCTGCAAATTTGTACAGCTGCGCTTAGGTTGGATAAATTATGGCGACCAAAAACAGCGAGATGTTTCTTTTCGCCGGCAGGCGATTGCACATAAGTTTCGCCGTTTGCCATCGTGCAGGCATGTGTGGTGTAGGCAATTTTATTGCATTCAGCCACTGAGGCTAATGCTACAACTTCCTGGTCTTCTGCGTTATATACCAGTGTACCACCAGGTTCGATCACCGAGATAAACTGCCGAAACTGATTGAGGTAATCCTCAAACCGTGGAAACACATTCACATGGTCCCAGCCAATGCCGCTGATAAGCGCAATATGTGGGCGGTAGTGTAAAAACTTTGGCCGGGGATCAATCGGTGAAGTGAGGTATTCATCACCCTCCATCAGCATCCAGGTGGCATCGTCAGAAAGACGCACCATCACTTCAAAACCCTCGAGCTGTGCCCCAACCATATAATCAATCTTCAAACCGGCATGATCAACAATATGCAAAATCATGGAGGTGATTGTAGTTTTTCCATGACTTCCGCCAATGACAATACGTTTTTTATTTTTTGATTGCTCGTAAAGAAATTCGGGATAAGAAAAAATCTTCAGCCCCATTTCGGTAGCTTTAAGCAGCTCAGGATTATCTTTGCGTGCATGCATTCCAAGAATAACAGCATCAAGACCAGTATGTATTTTTTCGGGAAACCATCCAACAGATGCCGGCAGCAAACCATAGTTGCGCAGCCGGGATGATGAAGGTTCAAATATCTCGTCATCACTTCCCGAAACAACATAACCTTTTAGATGGAGTGCGATGGCGAGATTGTGCATTGCGCTTCCGCCAATTGCTATAAAATGAACATTCATGTCAGTGATTTTTTCGCAAAGATAAGTGCTTGCTGCCAATTCCCAATGTCGGATTCCGTATGCATAAGTTCAGAATTGTTATATTTGCGGCAAACAAAAGCGAAAAAATGAAAGAATTGGCCGCGGAACTGAACAAGCAGCTCAACCATGCTTCTGCAGAAGAAATACTAAAAGCTGTTACCGAGCGATTTGGCAACAAGATTGCGTTTGCAACCAGTCTTGGTTACGAAGACCAGGTGATCACACATATGATTGCGGCAGTTTGTCCGCAGACCGGCATCTTTACGCTCGACACCGGAAGACTGTTTCCTGAAACCTACGAATTGATTGACAAAACCAATGCACGCTATAAAACAAACATTAAGGTGATGTTTCCGGAGCGTACAGAAGTTGAAGAAATGGTCTCTACACATGGAATCAATTTGTTTTACGATAGCATCACAAACCGTAAACTATGCTGTAATGTACGGAAAACCAATGTTTTAAAACGTGCATTATCAGGTCTTGAAGCATGGATTACGGGATTGCGCAGTTCGCAATCCGTGACCAGAAACAATATGCAAGCAATTGAATGGGACGAAGTTAACAGCATCGTCAAAGTGAATCCGCTCATAAACTGGTCTGAAAAAGATGTGATATCCTATATTAAAGATAAGAATGTTCCATACCACGCACTACACGACAAAGGATTCCCAAGCATTGGCTGTCAGCCATGTACGAGGGCGATAGAGATTGGCGAAGATATCCGGGCAGGGCGCTGGTGGTGGGAGCTTCCCGAACAGAAAGAATGCGGCCTGCACAAAGCAAGCAACTGAACAATATAAGTGAAAAGAGGTTATATTAGGATCGAACCGGCTAAAACATATTAAGAATGAATCAGAAAAATGAGGAACTATTGATTGACTTAGGCATCACAGCTGAAGAGGTTTTAAGCGACTACCGTATTGCTCTCGAAAGTCGTCATGCTAGTCTGTTAGGCCGAAGAGAGGTGCTGACCGGAAAGGCCAAATTTGGCATTTTTGGCGATGGCAAAGAAATCCCACAATTGGCCATGAGCAAGGTTTTTCAGAATGGCGACTGGAGATCAGGCTATTACAGAGATCAAACCTTTATGTTAGCCTCTGGCATGGTAACGCTCGAAGAGCTTTTTGCCCAATTGTATGGCGAAACAGACATAAGAAAAAACCCGGCCAACGGCGGCCGTTTGATGAACAATCACTTTGCAAGCCGTTCACTGGACGAGCAAGGTGAATGGAAGGAACTTACAAAGCAAAAAAACTCATCGGCTGACTCCTCTCCCACTGCCAGCCAAATGCTTCGCCTGCTTGGTTTGGCCCAGGCCTCACGCTTTTTTCGTCAAAACAAAGACCTTCATCCTTTTACAGAATTTTCAGTGAATGGTAATGAGGTAGCTTTTGGAACCATTGGCGATGCCTCAACCTCCGAAGGACATTTCTTCGAAGCCTTCAATGCCGCAGGTGTTCTGCAGATTCCGCTTGCAATCTCTGTTTGGGACGATGGCTGGGGTATCTCTGTACCCAATAAGATGCAAACCACCAAATCGAATATCTCAGAAATCCTCAAAGGCTTCGAAAAAGAGCCCAACACGAATGGATATTACATTTATAAAGCCGAAGCCTGGGACTATCCGAATCTCATCAGGATTTACCGTCAAGGGATTCAGAAATGCCGCAGTGAGCATGTGCCTGTTTTCTTTCATATAAGCGGTTGCACACAACCGCAAGGGCATTCAACATCTGGCTCGCATGAGCGCTATAAAACCCCGGAACAACTTGATAATGAAAAAGAAAGAGACGGAATTCTTAAACTCCGCCAGTGGATACTCGACAATGGTATTGGCACAGCTGAGCAACTTAACAACATTGAAAAAGAAGCAGAAACAGCTGCAAGAGAAGCCAGAAGGAAAGCCTGGCATCATTATCAGCAACCACTGATCGAAAAAAGAGATGCTTTCCTGAACTTAACAACTGCTTCCAGCTGCGACTGCGCCAAGACGCAAAAAATCGAGGACATCAAAACAAGCTTGTCCCGAATAGGTGAGCCGATCAGAAAAGACATTATTTCGTCAGCAAAAAAAATTCTGCGTCAGCTATGCAACGACTGCAGTAACCCGGCGAACTCCTTGCGAAAAAACGTAAGTGAGTGGTTAGAAAAAGAGATGGCCGAAGGTATAGAGAAATACAGTTCGCACCTCTACAGCGAAACATCAGCATCAGCCATGCGCGTCGAAGCTGTTCCGCCTGCTTATGATGAAAGCGGAAACACGGTGCCCGGCCGCGAGATTCTGCGTGAAAACTTTGACAAGATATTTGAAAAAAATCCGCTTGTTATAGCTTTTGGCGAAGACGTTGGAAAAATTGGCGGCGTAAACCAGACCTATGAAGGGCTACAGGAAAAGTATGGCGAACTTAGAATCTCTGATACTGGCATCCGTGAAGCCACCATCATGGGACAAGCCATTGGACTGGCCTTGAGAGGCTTGCGACCAATAGCCGAGATTCAGTATTTCGACTACCTCCTCTATGCCTTGCAAGCCATCAGCGACGATCTGGCAACCACAAGATACCGGACCAAAGGAGGACAGAAAGCACCGGTGATCATCAGTACGCGGGGGCACCGGCTCGAAGGCATCTGGCACGCAGGATCACCACTGAGCATGGTAATCAACTCTATACGAGGTGTATATGTGGCAGTTCCGCGAAACATGACACAGGCTGCAGGTTTCTACAATACCTTCCTTGCAGCCGACGAACCTGCCCTTATCATTGAACCCTTGAATGCCTATCGCCTCAGAGAAAAGAAGCCTCTCAACCCCGGAAAGTACCGTATTGCCCCTGGAAAACCAGAAATCCTTCAACAGGGCAAAGACGTTACGCTTGTAACTTACGGCTCATGTGTGCGGATTGCACAGGAGGCATTGCCACAACTCAAGGAATTTGGAATTGAAGTCGAACTCATTGATGTGCAGACACTTTTGCCTTTCGATCTGGATCATATCATTTCACAGTCGCTTAGAAAAACAAATAAAATTCTTTTCTTTGACGAAGATGTGCCCGGTGGGGCAACAAGTTTTATGATGCAACAGGTGATCGAGGTGCAAAAAGGTTTTCGTTACCTCGATGCCGAACCACGAACACTCACCGCCAAAGATCATCGCGCAGCCTATGCAACAGATGGCGACTATTTCTCAAATCCGAATGCCGAAGATGTGTTTGATGCCGTGTATCAAATCATGCACGAATACGATCCGAAAAATTATCCCGCAATTTTTTAACGCGTGCTTAACATTTTCCCGCATCCCGTATTTACCCAATAGACTACTTTTGTGGCCAGGGTTTGTACTATGACAAAAAACTGTTTACTTTTTCTGCTGCTCATATTGCTTTTTTCGTGCAGCAATGAATCCGATGAAGCGGACAGTTTACCATTAAGCAAGGAGCAAAATATTCATTTTGAGAAAGCTGAGGATACAGGCATCGAAATGAACGATGAGCCGGGCTATAAAAAGCCTGAAGACAATGTCTCAAAAACCGAATCAAAGAAAAGCAGTAGTCAGGCTATGCGCAGTCAGACATTTCCTGTTCCTGAACTCGAGAAGCTTGTTTATGAGGCAATCCAGAGCAAAAACACCACCGACCCGGCCATGCTCAGCAAAGCATCCAACCAAATTGTCATGCGACAGGAAAGCGGAACTTTCACAAGTTTGAACAGCTATTTTATCATTGATTTTGAGAACGATATCTTTACAAATACAGATTACTATTTTACAAATGGTGCACAGCTGAGCATCATTCTACCCACCTTGCAACATTTCTATGTTTCGAAGATCTTGCCGTCAGCAGGCAAGAATGCAATGAACCACTACAAGCTGAGCCTCCGGCAAAATATGTACACTCCAATAAATCCCGAAGCCACAGAAATAGATTTTAACGACCGGCCCTTCGCAGGAATCATGCTGATGGAACTCAACAAAATCAGCACATCACATAAAAACCGGATCAGGATCACGACAGGATTTCAACTCGGGACAATCGGGAAAAGTTCGCTGGCTGAGGCAATTCAACAAAATATGCATGAACTTGAGCCAATTGGGTGGAAATACCAAATAAGTGAAGACCTTCTGATAAACCTTGCGATGAAAGCCGAAAAAGCCGTTGTTTTGAATCGTCATCATGAACTCATTTTCTTCTCAAAAGCAAGTCTCGGAACCTATCTCAATGAAATTGAAGGAGGTTTCATGTATAAAACCGGCTTTCTTTCGGGCATTTACAATCCTTTCCCGATTGCTGCTGCCGGAAGCTTCGAATACCTTGAACCACGCAAGCCATTCAGATTCTGCATATTTATCGAAGGAGGCGCAAGACATAACTTTTTCAATGCAACTTTTGAGGGTGGCTTTTTCAATCATCACAGCCCTTATGTTATCGAAAATAACCGCAGAATCCGCAACATTGCCCAGCTAACAACCGGTGTTGAGCTTGCATACCGAAGGACGGCCCTGCAGCTAAAACTTGTATATTTGTCACCTGAATTTAAAGGCGGCTTCGACCATCGCTGGGGAGCTATCAGCATATTGCAAAACTTAAACAAATAAATGGACAGACCTCAAACTCCAAATACGGATCCTTTTAACGGACAGGAAATCGAATTTCCGGTCACTTATGTGCTCAAAGTCGTTGTAACAAACAATATGACCGAAGAACACCACAAACAACTGATCAGCGAAATACTGCTCCGCAAAAAAATCCCTTTTAACTTTGAATCTACCAAACCAAGCGCCAAAGGCACCTATCTCAGCTTCAGCATCATGGTAACACTT
Organism: Bacteroidales bacterium UBA6207; assembly: GCA_002421995.1. Lineage (GTDB taxonomy): Bacteria > Bacteroidota > Bacteroidia > Bacteroidales > F082 > JALNZU01. Next base: position 13,584 of record DISP01000156.1, read on the forward strand.
CTTGATAAAAAACAACTCGAAGAACTCTATGCCGAGCTAAAAACCTTACCCTGGATTAAAATGGCTATCTAAGAAATAGAATCAGAACGATTTTTGTAGTTTGACTCCTCTTCAAAACTTTTGACACAAACTGAGCAAAAATCAAACACGAAATTTACCGCCAAATACATTTCGAATCAGTAATACACCACAAAAAAAAACGGAAATATCATCGAATTGAAGCAATTTTCACCGTTGTAAAACCCTGCTATACTGCTGTTTGACAAAGATGGTTTATAAAATCACACAATTGAAATAATCATGCACGACATTGAGCCACACTACAACTGGCGTCATCTTTATACTGCCGAAACAGACGCGCTGTCACCTTTTTATAAGAGAACCTACAGCGAAATCTATTTTACGAATACCATTTACAACTATTATATACATCCGCAATGGGACGCATTTGGATCGCAAACCCTCTATCTGAAGCTGCTATATTGCGACTATAAGAAACAGTTTTGTGTGATTGAGCTTTTAGGCGAATGGAACGATTTGTTGTATAACGACATCATGTACTTTTATCGAAATGTGATAGAAGTACTTATGGATCAAGGTATTAAATATTTTATTCTTGCGGGTGAAAACATTCTGAGCTTTCATGCGGACGGCGATGACTATTACCAGGAATGGTTTGACAACATTGAGGACGGATGGATTGTCTGTCTGAACTTTCGCGACCATCTGATACAGGATTTTGTCCGAGCCCGTCTGGATTATTATCTGGCATTTGGCGGCAAATTCGATAGTTTCAACTGGAGAGCTTACCAGCCCGCTCAGCTTTTTTCGGTCATCAATGAATTAGTAATGAAAAGATTAAACCCATAAAATGGAAAAGGCAGCCATCATTCAGGTTTTTGGCAGGGTGCAGGGTGTCGGCTTCAGGTATTACACCGAGAAGAAGGCAACCGAGCTTCAGCTAAGGGGTTTTGTCGAAAACAAAGCCGATGGAAGTGTTTATATTGAAGCAGAAGGCCAGGAAGAGAATCTGGAAATATTTATTGCCTGGTGCATGAAAGGACCACAATGGGCGCGTGTGCTCAACTCCACCATACAGGCTGCCGGTCCTGTAGGTTATACAACATTTAAGATACGCTGAAAAACTTATCCTGCTGCCAGACCAATCAGCTGATAAAGCACGCGAGCACCAACGTTTCCGTCCCACTCATCCTCGCCGGGAGCAACTTCGCAAAGATCAAAACCAATGATTTCCTTGCCTGAAGCTTTAAGACGGTTGAGCATATAGATAAGCTCCTCAAACTGGAGACCTCCGGGTACCGGCGTACCAGTATTTGGACAAAGTTTGGGATCAAGACCGTCAATATCAATCGAAACATAGACCTTGTCGGGCAGTTCGGCAATCATCTCGTCAGTCAGTTCACGCCAGCTGCTTCCCTCAAACATTCTTTTGCGGATGTCTCTGTCATAAAAAACCGTGATACGTCCATTGCTTGATCTGACAAAATCGGCTTCCTCTTCGCAATAGTCGCGTATGCCAACCTGCACCAATTTCGTAATGGCATCAAATTGCAAGGCATTGTAAAAAATGGAGGCATGGCTGTATTTGAATCCTTCGTAGGCGTTACGCAGATCAAGGTGGGCATCGAGCTGCAATATGCCATAGGTCTCCTTGTCGGAGAGATAGAGGTGATATCCCAGCGGAACACTGTGATCGCCACCAAGAACGCCAACGATCTTACCAAGTGCTTTCCAATGGGCAATTCTGTTTGTAAGCCAAAACCGCAGGTCTTCGTTTGCTTTACGGATACGATCGTATATTTCCTTGTACTTGGGGCGATTTTCATCAATGACGCCTTTCTCGATGGCATCAATGATAATCCGCGCATCTTTGCGCAATCCTGCATGAAGCACCTTGAAATGGCGCGGAAACTCATCCATCCAAATCCCCTGTTTCCAAAGATCAGGAAAATCATGGTGATAAAGGTCCATTTGCATCGAGGCGTTCATCACAGCTTCGGGCCCGTTGAAAGTGCCTGTTCCATAACTCACTGTCAGTTCCCAGTTCACAGGAATAATCACAATCTTTGCAGTGTCCTCATTGTGCGGAAGACCATATATTCCTGCGTCCACGGTGGCAGCAGCGTTCGGATTGAATGACTCAAACATATTGATGTAATTGAAGCTGCAAAAGTCCGAAAAAAACCATTAAAATGGCTACTTTTGTCAAAAATTGAATTTGGATCTTTTTTCACATCTCACACATTTTGAAATCTGTAGTTTTGGCAGTGGCAGTGCCGGAAACAGCTATTATATAGGCAATCATAACACATCCTTGTTAATTGACGCCGGACTTAGCAGCCGAAAGATCGTGAGAGGCCTTGAAGAAATTGGGAAGCACATCCGGCAGATTCAGGCAATCCTTGTCACGCATGATCACATTGACCACATCAAGGGTCTGCCTGATATTTCGCAACGCTTCAACACACCTGTTTTCGCGACATCAAAAACATGGGAAGCTATTTTGCAAAACCGTTTCACACGGCATGTGAGGCCGTCCTGTTTCAATGAGGTGGTCGCCGGCCGGCCTTTCTGCATCGGGACAATGAAAATTCATCCGTTTCAGGTTTCGCATGATTCGGCTGACGCCATTGGCTTCTTGCTGAAAACTGAGACACGAATCCTTGGTTTGGCTACCGATCTTGGTTATATTCATTCCGAAGCTGCCATGATGCTCGCTCAGGCACATGTTTTGATTCTCGAATCAAACTATGATGAAACAATGCTGAATAACGGCCCCTACCCTGCCTACCTTAAAGAAAGAATAAAAAGTAACAAAGGACATCTGAGCAACGACCAGGCTGCAGCATACCTTGCCCAAACACCACATCCACACCTGCAAAATGTGTTTTTGGCCCATCTGAGCGATCACAACAACAAACCGGAAACAGCACTTAAAACGCTTAACAACGCCCTGGTTGCAGCTAATGGCATTGGTAACAACTTTCAGGCGACTGCCTTCGATAGAAAAAAAAGATCAAAGTTGTTCGTTATCAATGACTAACAGAGACATACATAAAATGCCGGTATTGATCATTACCGGAAGCGTTAAACCTGAGTTTCTGTATTTGACAGCTTCATTTCTGCACTCCTTTGAACCTGATGCAGCTATTTTTTTACCGGAAAATAAAATTATTACGTCTTTTACAGCCGGTTTTGAACGCATTCTGCTGGAGTCATTTCTTGACACAAACTATTTCCCGGCTGCTTACACTGAAAACAAACGATCAGAGAATAATTGCTTTGAAATAGTAGTTTTGCACCCGGGGAATGAGGCAAAGAGTGAGCAACGAGAATGTAAGGATACATTTATTATTGAGCTTTGCACTGATGAAAGTTCAACTGACCAAGAAGAATCTTCGCTCAAAACCCTGCGTGAGCTAAGTGATGAGATAAAAAACGAAACATTTAAGTTCTACCGCGACACCTTGCGTAATATCCGCACAAAAGGCTAACCTTTCTGACTGATCATATTCAGTTTTTCGTAATCCAGAATCTCAACAAAATCAGAATTGATTTCAATAAGACCATCACCTTTGAATTTGGTCATTATGCGGGCAATGCTTTCGATCGACATGCCTGAAAGCTCAGCAAAATCTTTCCTGCTGAGGTGAAGCGGAAATTTTTGGGTTTTATAAATTCTGTTTGCAAGGCAGATAATCACATCAGCAAGGCGTCCGTAGGTTTGTTTTTTCGTGAGGCAATAAAACCTGCCGTTAATGATGGCGCTTTGTTCCGCCAGCAAACTAACCATTCGGGCCGAGAATTGGGCATTGCTGTTCATCACCTGCTTGAAAGCACTTATTTCAATGAGGCTTACTTTACTGTCAATATAAGCCTGAACGGAATGCTGAAAAACAGTGTTTCCTTCAAAAAGCGTGGACAAACCAATAATATTGACAGGAGCAAAAATCTGTAAAATAAGATTTTCACCATTCCACTCCAGGAAGCTTTTCACCAATCCTTCCTGAATGATCATCACATGGGAAGCAAAGGTGCCCTGCTTGCATATCATCTCACCTTTTTGGTAATATACATCAACCATCTGATCGGTCAAAAATTTCAATTCTGACTCACTCAAAAGTTTGAGACATTCCATTGAGTTGCTTCCAATCGAACAGCTATTACGAATCACGTCAGGGCTTTTCAGCATGATGGGTTTGTGTTGATGTGGGCAAATATAAGCATAAATCAATGAAGTATTTGATATAGATCAAAAAAAAGTCGGTGTAATGTGTATCTCAAACTTGATAAGCTTGGTGTGCAAACATTAAAAAAATGTTAAAACTTCAGTTAGTTTTGCTGTGAACAAATTAACAAATAAATGGTATGAACAGCACGCTTGAAAAAATCGCATCCTTTATTGTGGTGATTATTCTGCCTGCTTTGGTTATTTATTTCACAGTACACTTTGGTTTAAAGCGTGATGAGCCTGTAAAGATTGAGGTTCCGCTTAAATCAGACACTACGCCGAAAGTGAACCATGGCGAATTTGAAATCCTTCAACAGAAGTTTGTGAACCCGAAAGACGTCACTGCAGCATGTTTATCATGTCACAACAGGCGCGATGACGAACTGATGAAAAGCACCCACTGGTTGTGGGAGCGTGAAGCAGAAATCCCGGGACGGGGAAAAGTGAAAATCGGTAAGATGAACATTCACAACAATTTTTGTACCGGTGCACAGGGCAACAACGGCTCGTGTATGAGGTGTCATATTGGTTATGGATGGGAAGATAAGTCATTCGATTTCAACGATGCAACAAATATTGACTGTCTTGTTTGTCATGATAAAACTGACACCTATTTCAAGCAAAAAAGTATGGCAGGCTGGCCTGCAACCGAAGCCACTGCCACCAAAGAATTTCCGGTGCCTGACTATAATTATGTTGCAGCAAATGTGGGATACCCCGACCGCGATAACTGTGGAGTTTGCCACTTTTATGGTGGTGGCGGAAACAATGTGAAACATGGCGACCTCGAAGAAGCATTGTATCACACCACAAAAAAAGTTGATGTTCACATGGGTGAAGACGGGCAAAATATGGTATGCGTTGACTGCCATGAAGCACAAAATCACAACATTAAAGGCAGATCATACAGCGTTGGAGCAGAGAACACAAACAGACTTCATTGTTATCAGTGTCACACTAATGCTCCGCACAACGACAAAGTGTTGGATTATCATAACAGTAAGATTGCCTGCCAAACATGTCATATCCCTGTATATGCCAAAGTGAATGCCACAACCTTGTATTGGGACTGGTCAACAGCCGGCCGCAGAGATGCCAACGGCAATGCAATCAAGGAATATGATGCCGATCATAACTATAGTTACCTAAGCATCAAAGGACATTTTGTTTTTGACAATATGGTAAAGCCGGAATACTATTGGTTCAACGGCACAGTGGATCATTTCCTCAGAGACGACACCATCAAGGATAGTCCGGTTCAGATAAACAGTTTGTTTGGCGATTATTCCGATCCTAATGCCAAAATATGGCCTGTAAAAGTGCACCGTGGAAAACAGGCTTACGATCCGGTTTACAAACAACTTCTTTCCGTTAAACTATTTGCCCACAACAAAGGCGAGGGAGCTTTCTGGGAAGACCTTGAATGGGAGCCTGCCATCAGGCTTGGCATGGAATACAACAACCGCCCGTGGAGTGGCGAGTATGATTTCATCGAAACAGAAGTTTACTGGCCCATCAACCACATGGTTTCACAAAAGGAAGAAACACTCAGTTGCACAGATTGCCATACCCGCGAAAAAGGAAGGCTTGCTAAACTCAATGATTTCTACCTGCCCGGTCGTGATTACAATAAGTTACTCGACTACAGTGGATTTGCCATTATCATACTTTCACTCCTCGGAGTGATAGGACATGCCATTCTCCGCATCTTCTAACAATAAAACTATATGTCATGAAATATAAGAAACAATATTTATACAGCAAATTTGAACGGTTCTGGCACTGGTCGCAGATGTTGCTTGTGCTGCTACTCACCTTAACCGGTTTTGAAATTCATGGAAATCTGTCCATCTTCGGTTTTGAAACTGCCGTTCGTCTTCACAATGCTTCGGCATGGTCGTTCATGGGTTTGGCTCTGCTATCAATCTTCTGGATGCTGACCTCAAAACAATACGTTAACTTCATTCCTACAAAAAACAAACTGAAGGAGCAGGTGCAGTATTACACTTCAGGTATTTTTAAGGGCATGCCGCATCCAACACACAAAACCTTGTTCAACAAGCTTAACCCGCTGCAGCGTATCACCTATGCAGGATTGCTCATCCTCATTTTTCCTGTCCAGATTATCACAGGTGTTGCTTATCTGTATTACCATTACCCTGCTAATCCAATTGATGCCGAAGGATTGAGAATGGCAGTTGCCGCACATACGATGGGCGCTTTTCTGGTGGTAGCTTTCGTTATCGTGCATATGTACATGACTACAACAGGTTATAGTGTTTCAGCCAATGTGAAGGCTATGATTTCAGGTTATGAAAAAGAGCCACAACATGAAGACGAAGCCAATAAAAAAACAGAATTACAATAAAACGAAAAAATATTAACCATGAAGAAATTAATCCTTGCATTGCTAAGTACCTTAATATTGGTAAGTTGCAGCAATAAGAAGTCGTATAACACGGTTGACGAAATGGTGAGTGATGCTTTGAAAACAGTAAAGCTGATCACCCCGGGTGAACTCGATGCACTTATGAATGGAGGCGGCGAAGAGGTTTATACCCTCATTGATGTTCGTCAGGAAGTAGAACATTATTATGGATATATTCCAGGTTCGGTCAACATTGCCAGAGGAAGCCTCGAATTCAATATTGGTGATGAAGCCTATTGGGAACATGTCGGACTTTACATGCCGCAAAAGGATGAAAAAATCATTCTTTATTGCAAAAAAGGACAAAGAGGTATTCTGGCAGCCGAAACACTTCAGAAGTTAGGCTACACCAATGTGTATGCCCTTGAAGGCGGCTGGAAAAATTGGGAACTTACCTATCCCGATGTATTTGAAAAAGCACTCGATAAGCTTGGCGGCGGTTCGCACTCCTCGGGCTCAAGCGGTGGTTGCTAAAAAAATTGGCTATTAATAATTACTTTTTTATAAACACATTAATTCACATTCACATGAAAAAATTAGCTTTTTATTTCATTGCTTTATTCATTATTCCCAGCCTTCTTTTCACCGGCTGTAAAAAAGACAGTGAAGAAACCTTTAACGGCCAAAAGGAACTGACAACTTATCTCGTTGCTCAAAACCTCGACCTTAATGTCATCCTCAATGGATTTGTTATGGCAGCACCAGAGTCAGGTGATGTTAGTGCCAAGTATATTATTGACATCCGCACAGCCGATGAATTTGCTCAGGGACATATTGCTGACGCACATCGTGTTAACCTTCCCGACATCCTTACCGAAGCTGCAAAAGCAACAAAACCAATCCTTGTTGTTTGCAAAACCGGACAAACAGCAACCTTTGCTGTCACATTGCTCCGTCTTTCAGGTTATGCCGATGCACAGGCTTTGAAATGGGGAATGAGCGGTTGGAATTCTGCCCTTGATGTTTGGACTCCTGCTATCGGAAGTATCGCTGCAGGCCATGCCAACTGGACTTCAGACGCTGCGCCAACAAACCTTACCTACGACAGCCCAAAGTTCACTTCAACATCAACTGTTGCTGCTGACATTCTTAAAGAGCGTGTTGCACTCATCCTCACCGAAGGTTTCAAAACCGTTCCTGCTGCTGATGTACTTGACAACCCTGGCAACTATTTCATCAACAACTATTTCAGCGAAGCTGACTACACTGCTTTCGGCCATATTAAAGGCGCCTACCGTATTCAGCCGATGCTGCTTACCGACAACACCATGAACTACCTTGATGGTTCAAAAGTTGTTGTTCCTTATTGCTATACAGGACAAACATCTGCAGCTATCACAGCTTATCTGCGCGTGATCGGCTACAATGCCAAGAGCATGTTGTTCGGCATGAACAAACTGTACAATTCAAGCACAGCCTGGACATCAAACAAATGGTCAGCAAGTACTGCGAAAAACCTTCCTATCGTAACCGGAGGTAAATAATAATCTTATTTCAATCAGATGAAAAGACTTTTAGTTGTTTTAACCATGCTGTTGGTCGTTCTCAACGGACAACTGGCAGCCCAGGGTTGTGGTGGCCCTGTTTCTGACGAAGGCCTTAAAATGTTTGGCTTCGTTCAGGGACAATATGAATACCACATGACTGATCCTTCAACCAACTCCTTTAGCTTTGAACGCGCAAGAATTGGTGCAAAGGGAGCAATTCCTTATGATTTCTCATATTATGTGGTTCTGGAACTCAGTCCATATATTTCAGCTAATCCTTACCTGCTCGATGCTTTTATCAGCTACAACAGGTTTGATTGGGCACGCCTGAGTGTAGGTTCCTTTAAAACTCCATTTGGACTTGAAACCAACACCGCATGCAATGGCTTAATGACTGTTTACCGCTCCACAGTAACCTTACAAACCGTAGCTCCTTTCCGCGACCTCGGTTTGGTATTCATGGGAGGTAATGATAAAACTCTAATAGCCTATCAGTTAGGATTGATGAATGGCCGTGGGTTGGGTGCATTTGACAACAATAAAAAGAAAGATATCGTAGGCCGCCTGCTTATCAAGCCTTTTGATTTCCTCAGGTTTGGAGGCAGCTTCCGCTATGGATACCCTTCAATGAACAACAATAAGGATTCAAGAACTACTTTCGGTGGTGAAGTTGAAGTTAAATCTGGTGGTTTCACGCTGTTGGGCGAATATATTATGGACGAAGGTGACTATAACCGCGACCTCGGTGGCGGATGCAGCGGAAACCTGATCGAGCTCGGCGAAAAAAGAAGTGGTGGCTATATTACAGCTGCTTACAACTTTGAAAACCTTAAGCTTGAGCCTGTATTCAAATTCGATTTCTTTGATTCAGGTAACACTTCTGCATATAAAGAGTCAAACATGACCATCGGCATTAACTATTATTTCAACGATTGGACCAGACTGCAGGCCAACTATATCTACCGCGCGGAACAGCCAACGGAAGTAGTAAATGATGAGTTTGTTATTCAACTTCAAGTAAAATTCTAATTATTTAAAAATGAAAAGATTAAATCTGACATTGGGTCTAATAATCCTGTTTGTCATTGGAGGTTTTACACAGGATCTGATTTCTGTTGCCGATCTATCCAAAGAGTTAAAAAACCCGGAGTTTATCGTTGTTTCAGGCGAGCTTGAAACCGAATATGAAAAAGTTCATATCACTGGCGCTGTTAATGTTTCATACAAAGCCTTCTTTAAACCAGGCGATGTTGAAGGATTATTGGTCTCTAATGAAGATATTGCCAAGATACTTGGCAATGCAGGCATTTCAGAGAAGAAAACCATCGTGCTCTATGATGAAGGCTCTATGAAATATTCAGGACGTCTGTATTTTATCCTCAAATACATGGGAGCTGCCAATGTGAAAGTGCTTGATGGCGGCATGGAAGCCTGGAAAGCAGGCAGAAAACCTGTTACTAAAAACCCGTCCAACGTTGCCAAAACCACCTTCAACGGAAAGCCAAACAACGCGCTGCTTGCTTCAATGGCTGATGTGAAAGCTGCAAAGGGCAAAGCTGATGTGGTTCTGGTTGACAGCCGCGAAGCAGGTGAGTTTAAAGGTGTTGAAAACAAGAGCCCCGGACATATTCCCGGCGCTGTGAACCTCGATCACACCACCCTGCTCGATGCAAAACACCAACTGAAGCCGAAGGTAGAAATCGAAAAACTTCTAGCTGAAAAAGGCATCACCAAAGACAAAAACGTGATCCTCTATTGCTCAACAGGCGTTCGTGCAAGCAAGGAATACCTTGTGCTGGTATCTGTTTTAGGCTATACGAAAGTAAAAGTTTACGACAACGGTCTCAACGAATGGAAAGCAGCAGGAAACGAAATCGCAAAATAATTCTCATTTGATTTTAGTTGTAAAAGAAATCCCGCTGGAATTGCTTCCGGCGGGATTTTAATTTATACGCGCATTAAACTATTTTTGCAATAAAAAACATGGCAGATCAACGAAAGAAACAGAAGTTTCTAAAAGTACCACAATTTACAGGAGGAAAAAAAGCCTTCAATGATTTTCTGAAGGAAAATATAGTCTATCCCGAAGAAGCAATTCAGGCGAGAGTTGAGGGTATTGTTGTGGTTGAATTTGAAGTGGATGACAATGGCCATGTTACACAAGCCAAAGTATTGAAAGGTATTGGCTTTGGTTGTGATGAAGAAGCGCTGCGGCTTGTCAAACTACTTAAATATGAAAAGGTTAGAAACCAGGGTGTCAGACTTCGATCTACAACAAAAACAAATATTCACTTCAGACTTCCCGCTCAAACCATGCTGCAATATTCTGTCACGCCTGAGAAAACAGCTGACAAAGCAACTGGAGCACAACCTCAACCCGTGGTTTACAATTATACCATTGAATTTTAGGCACAGAACTCATGACCAGCATAATTTTACCATTTAAGTTGAAGTGTGACCAAAGTAACATAAATTTGTCATTATGATGTTTATACATATAAAATGTCAAAAAATTGCCGACTATTCATCTTTTGGTTGATACTTATCCGGATTCTCGTTCCCGTTGCATCAAACGCGCAGTTTATCGGGTATAAAATTGACAATGACCTAAATAAAACATCTTTCGGATTCAAGTTTATTAACAACCTGATTATCGTTCCCGTAATAATGAACGACAGCATCGAGATGCAGTTCATACTTGATACGGGCGTGAGAACAACCTTGCTAACCGATATCGGAGCAACACCGCTCGATGTCTCCGAGAACCGTCAGGTAAAGATTGCAGGCCTCGGGCAGGATGGTGAAATTCAGGCTTATGTTGCAAGTAACGTACAGCTTCAACTGCCCGGTATCACAGGGAAAGGACAAACATTGATCGTGCTTGAAGAAGGATTTCTCGATCTGAAAAGCCACATTGGTCAGGCAGTGCACGGTATTTTAGGCTATGATTTTTTCAATCACTTTGTTGTAAAGATTGACTATATCAGCAACAAAATCACCGTTTATGAACCTGCCGCCTTTTCACCTCCAGAAAAATACACTTCAATTCCAATTAAAGTGCTTGGCGGGCGCCCCTATCTTCCGGTTTCGATCATTCAAAGCAATGATTCCGAAATTACAGGAACTTATTTAATTGATACCGGAGCGAGTCACAGCATACTGCTTGATCCGGATGCCAACGACGGCATTAATCTGCCGCAACGCACCATACCCACTGTGGTTGGCTGGGGCCTCTCGGGCCAGATTGACGGAAAAATGGGAAGGGTAAAATTTATCAGATTTGGCAACTTCGAGTTTAAAAATGCATTAGCATCTTTTGGACATTGCGTTCAGGCCAATCCTCAGTTAGTACCCGACAGGATTGGATCAGTCGGCGGCGAGTTGCTTAGCCGGTTCAGTGTCATTTTCAACTATGCCGAAGAAAAAATCTACATAAGGAAAAATTTTAGGTATAAAGGAGGCTTTGAGCACAACAAAAGCGGGCTGGAACTAGTGGTTGATGGCTATAACTATAATACTTTTAAGGTGTTACACGTCATGGAGCAGTCGCCTGCCTCCGAAGCAGGCATACTTCCTGATGATATTGTGGTGGCAATAAACGGAAAAGGTGCCGGGCAGCTCAGCCTCGAAGAAATCCAAGGTATCTTCCGTGCCGAAAACAATCAAAATGTGCAACTGATCGTTCTTAGAGACAACCGCTATCTCAGCTTCAACTTTCGTTTAAGGCGCTTAATCTAAAGCAGCTTATTTGTCAATAATTTTAATCTCTGTTCGTCGGTTTAGCTTTCGCCCTTCTTCGGTTTCGTTGCCTGCAACAGCCTTTGTGGCTCCATATCCTTTGGTGGTGATGCGGCCTGCCGCTACTCCTTTCTCCTGCAGAAACAACATCACTGCCCGCGCCCTTTGTTCTGACAAAACAAGGTTGTCTTTGTCTGTACCAACGGCATCAGTGTGTCCGGATATTTCGATTCTGTACTGCTGGTTTTGTGTAAGAAAAACGGCAAGATTGCTTAATTCAGTAAATGAAGATAGGCGAAGCGTTGATTTACCGGTTTCAAAAAGCACATTATTCAAAACAACTTGCTTATTTAACACCAAAGGTTCAAGGGTTGCCATGTGTACACTATTTTCGTTTGACACATCTTCCCCAATGCTTAATTGTTCGGAATACAACAGATAACCCGGCTTTTCAAGTTGCAGTTTGTATTCAACCGAAGGTTTCAGCGCGATAAAAAATGTTCCGTTAAAATCAGTTTCACCATGTTGAATCGTTGTTTCTGTATCGGATTCGTACAGCATAAAAGCTGCAGTGATTCTTTGGGAAGATGCCTTATCCAAAACCACAACCTGCATATAATGAACAGATTGCGGAAATACCTCCTGTTTCAATGGTTCAAATGCCAGGATATCAAAACCTGTTGAATCTCCGCCACGGTCCGAAGTCAAAAAAACCATCCTGGCATCAGCACTGATAACAATGTTCATTTCATTTGCGAAGGTATTCACAGGATAACCCACATTGACAGGACTTGTCCACCTGCCTGTTTCATCGGCCCTGCTAAAATAGATATCTCTTCCTCCCATGCTGAATGCTTGTCCGTTACTACTGAAATAGAGTGATTTGCCATCAGCATGTATGAATGGCGACATCTCATCGCCTTGCGAGTTTATCTCCGGCCCGAGGTTGATGCCTGCGCTCCAGCTTCCATCGCCGAGTTTTACAGACTTATAAATATCCGAACCACCATAGCCACCGGGTCGGTTGCTTGCAAAATACATCTCTTTTTCATCTGCCGAGAGTGCAGCCTGCGATTCCCAATAAGATGTGTTTACTTTACCGGGCAACAGTCGGGGCTGCGACCAGACAGTGTCGTTTTCCCGCCAGACCAAACAAATATCACAGCTTCCATTGCCTTCACTCCATCCACATGCTGCAAAATACAACTTCGATCCATCGGCTGTCATAGCTGCAGCGCCGTAGTTACCATATGATTCGAGGTAGTTAAATTGATCTTGTTTTGTATAGACTTCACCCTCAATCCCAACAATATAAAACTCTTCTTTCATCATTCCTTCGGAAGTGGCTTTGTTCCGGTCCTTATGCGTCAAAAGATAGGTCTTATTGTCAAATTTTATGCCGTTGATATACTCATCGCCGGCAGTATTAAAAGCATCCAAACCAGACTTAAGCTGTCTTGCTACCGGTTGTTTTACAAGACTATCGGCCAATTCTGACTTTCTTAACCAGCGTTGTGCTAATTTATTAGCTGCATTTGCGGGTGGAAACAATCTGCTTGTGGTTCTAAAGCATTGCGCTGCCTTTTGGTAATCACCCACAAGGTAGTAAGACTCGCCCAAAAGGTTGTAAACGGGCTTAAAGAAATTGCTATCTATCTGTATAGCAGTGTTATAGTAATTAACTGCTGATTGATACTTTTTTGTATGAGCAGAAATTTCTCCCAATAAAAGATAGGCTTCGATAAACTTTTCGTCAATGCTTACAGCCTGGTGCAGCAGTTGTTTGCTCTCGTCGAAATCCTCGAGCGCATAAGCTTTTTCAGCCTTATGGTAGGCTGCAGCAGCTTTCTTTGATCCAGTAGTTAGCTGATCCTGCGCCGATAGCAGCAATGGCAAAAGAAAAGCAACAACCGCAAAAAGCTTTATTAAGGAATTTGCATGTATTTGTGGCTCTGCAGGCTCATTCGCCATTGCGGATTTTGCATGATATAGTCTGTTAGCCATGGCATGATTTTTTGTGACACACTCCATTCGGGCTGAAGATACAACAAGCAATCCGAAGGCACTAATCGTGCATTTTGTTCAGCCCATTCCAGGTCAGCCTCTGTTTGAATGACAACCTTGAGCTCATTTGCCATTTTATAAACTGCCGGCCTTGGTGGCGAATACTTTTTTGGTGAAAGACAAACCCAGTCCCAACAGCCGCTAAGCAAATGTGCACCTGAAGTCTCAACCATCGTTTTAACACCCAGGCTATGCAGATAGTCAGTAAAGAAATCTAAGGGATACAATGAGGGCTCGCCACCTGTTACAACAACAGTTTTTGCAGGGAACGAAGCTGCTCTGCCGGCGATTTCAACTGCATCGGCAGGCGGAAAGTTCTCCGCGTCCCATGATGGTTTGGTATCGCACCAACTGCATCCGACATCGCATCCGCCTATGCGAATGAAATAGGCTGCTTGCCCCATATTATGTCCTTCGCCCTGAAGGGTATAAAACTCCTCCATGAGCGGCAATTTTTTGCCACCAAGAAAGAGGTCCTGATTTTTTTGCATCAATTTATTATAAAACTGGTATGATAACTCCTGCGCTCGGTGAATGCAGTAATGAAATATGTGCCTGGTTTCAAACCATTTACGTCAATAGACAATACCTCTTCGCTACCTTTTTTCAAATGAAGTTGTTTCAACACCTTGCCGGTTGAATCGTGTATATCAAGCCTGAAATCTTCTTTTCTGAAATCTACCCTCAGCTTCAGTTCACCATTACGAACAGGATTCTCTATCAGATTCATTTTCTTGCTATCTTGTGCATTTTCGTCCGAAACACCGGTAAGTCCTGTCCATTCGCCTGTGTTGAGCCGAAAAAGTCTGGCGCTGAAAGATTGGCTTTTTTCAGCAGAAATGTAAGCCGAATAGGCACCACTGTATGCAACACCTTCTATCTGGGTCGTGATCAGATTCAAAAGCTCCACACGGCGTTTGTTGCCACCAAAGAAGTCTCTTCCTTTAAAATCAAACAACATCCACACAAATGGCACATAGGTTTGCTGAGTGTATCCTGTGAGTATAAGCTGTTGATGAACAGGATCATAGTCAGCACCGGTGATTAATCCATTTGAGTTGAAATTGTCAATTTTCTTTGCGATGTGGTTTCCGGGATTGCTTGGTAGGCGATAAAGATTACACTGCTGGTCAGCCCTGTTTTTTGTAAAAAGATAAAGTGAGTCTTGGGTGGCTAGAATGGCTTCGCAGTCGAAGTTGTGTTCTTTTGTTTTCTGAAAAGATTGTTGGTCTTCATAAACAAACTTAACTGATGCGGCCTGTACAGTGGAATTGCCATTGACCGGGATGCTGGATTTCAATATTCTGTAAACTACCAAATCCTGTCGTGTCCCATTGTTGTTTCCAATGTCGGCAATATATATGTATTGGTCATCCATTGTGATGTCTTCCCAATCAACATTCGTTGCATTGGACACCGTGATTTGTTGAACTATATGAGCATCAGTGGTATCCATTGCGTATAGAACAGCCGATCCACCACTGTCGTTAAATGTCCAAAGTTTGTTATTGAATTTCAAAAGGCCGGAGGTTTCTTTTACCGACCCGGGCAACTCACAAATAAAAGGCGGATTGGTAACGGTTATGGGATAAACACAGCTGCCGTTATTGATTGTTGCAGTGGGATTAAAATTTGTAGCACGCGGATCGGTACATCCCGCAACCTGACTTTGAACAACATCGAACATCATCAGCAACAGAACCAGCAAACTGAGGCCTTTCTTTAACATGGTATTGTGTGTTAAAAGATTCTAGTTTTTGTAAACCTGTTTCTTACATGCCAGCAAAGTGTTGTTAAGCAATGACACGATTGTCATTGGTCCAACCCCACCCGGAACAGGTGTAATACGGGAAGCAACTTTGCTGACATTCTTAAAATCAACATCTCCTGCCAGATGATATCCTTTTTCACTTGAAGTATCCTCTACTCTGTGAATACCAACATCCACAACAACTGCACCAGGTTTAACCATGTCTTTTGTAACAAATTCAACCTGCCCTATTGCTGCTATCAGCACATCAGCCTGTGAGGTTATTGATTTTAAATCAGCAGTTTTGCTATGGCAAAGTGTAACGGTTGCATTCACATTTTTCCTTGAAAGCAGGATGCTCAGCGGCGTCCCGACAATATTTGACCTTCCAATAACCACACAATGTTTTCCTTCGAGTGTTACCTTACTCCTGCGCAAAAGCTCAACCACGCCAAAAGGAGTTGCCGGCAAATAGGCAGGAAGCCCCGATTGCATGCGCCCCATATTCACAGGATGAAAACCGTCAACATCTTTTGCAGGATCAATAGCTTCGATAATCCTGTCGGTATTGATTTGGGCAGGAAGCGGAAGCTGAACGATAAAACCGTCAACTTCGGGATCATTGTTAAGAAAACGAATCACTTCAAGCAATTCATTTTCAGAAGTCTTTTCAGGCAGACGGTATGTTGTTGAGGTTATTCCAACCTCAAGACAAGCTTTCTCCTTTGATGCAACATATGTTTCGCTGGCCGGGTCGTTTCCAACAAGAATGGCAGCCAGATGTGGTGCTTTCATGTCGGCATCAATCAGGGCGGCAACTTCTTTTGCAATCTCTTTTTTTATTGTGGCAGCTATTGCTTTGCCATCTAAAAGTTTTTCTGTCATCTGCACTATTTTTGCTGACGCATCTGCTGCATCATCTGCATCATTTTCCGGCTACCACCAGTGGTCATCATACGCATCATTTTCGATGTTTCTTCAAACTGTTTTATCAGACGATTCACCTCAACAATATTCGTTCCGCTTCCGGTGGCAATTCTTTTGCGACGGCTGCCGTTCAGGAGCTTTGGATTTTCGCGCTCGGCCGGGGTCATGCTATATATTATGGCTTCAATGCTTTTGAAAGCATCTTCTTCAATTTCAGTGTCTTTCAAAGCCTTTCCCATACCGGGGATCATTGCTGCCAAATCTTTAATATTTCCCATCTTCTTGATTTGCTGAATCTGTTTCAGAAAATCATTGAAGTTAAACTCATTTTTGGCAAGCTTACGTTTCAGATTCTGGGCTTCGGCTTCGTCATACTGTTCCTGGGCACGTTCCACAAGTGAAACGATATCACCCATGCCCAGGATGCGGTCGGCCATACGTTTTGGATAGAATACATCCAACGCATCCATTTTCTCACCTATTCCGACAAACTTGATGGGTTTATCCACAACCGACTTAATTGTCAGAGCTGCTCCTCCGCGCGTATCGCCGTCGAGTTTTGTGAGCACTACACCATCATAATCTAACCTGTCGTTGAAGGCTTTGGCAGTGTTCACCGCATCCTGACCGGTCATAGAATCCACCACAAACAATGTCTCCTGAGGCTGCACAGTCTTTTTGATGTTTGCAATCTCATTCATCATTTGCTCATCTATGGCCAGGCGGCCGGCGGTGTCAATGATGACGACATTCTTTGCCTTGTCCTTGGCATACTGAATAGCATTGCGCGCAATAACAACAGGGTCTTTCTGAGCTTCGTCGGTATATACTTCCACTTCAACCTGTTCGCCAAGCACTTTTAGCTGATTGATAGCAGCCGGGCGATAAACATCGCATGCAACGAGTAAAGGATGTTTTCCCTTCTTCTTTTTCAGAAAACCGGCCAGCTTTGCAGAGAAGGTGGTTTTGCCCGAACCCTGAAGGCCTGCAATGAGGATGATTGACGGTTGTCCTTTCAGATTAATTTCTGTCACATCACCACCCATCAGCTCAGCGAGCTCATCGTGCATGATTTTGACCATCAATTGTCCCGGAGAAACTGACGTCAGAATCTTCTGACCAATGGCCTTGTCTTTTACTCTACCGGTAAACTCTTTTGCAATTTTAAAGCTAACGTCGGCATCGAGCAGTGCTTTTCTGACCTCTTTGAGTGTTTCGGCTACATTTATTTCACTAATGTGACCCTGGCCTTTTAGTATTTTAAACGATCGTTCGAGTTTATCACTTAAACCTTCAAACATATATCCTATTTTTTAAGTTTGCAAAAGTAGTAAAAATAGCGTAATGAAGATGATGCAGTCATTCAAACCGGGCTAAAATCTTGTGCTGTTGATCTATTTAATAGCACACAAAAAAAAGGCTGCAAGTTATGTGCAGCCTTTTCCATCTTTATAGTGAGATTCCTATTTCAGGTTCAGTTTTGCTTTTACGAGGTTTGTCACATCATCAGCATTGGCACCAACATGCAATAAAACGCCTGTGGCAGAATCAATAATGTAGGTGTAGTTGTTTTCCTTGCCAACATCTTCGATAGCCTTCTTAACTTTGTTGATGACAGGAGTGAGCAACTCAACTCTTTTGTCACCAAATTCAGCATCAGCATTTTGTTGAAACTCCTGGATGCGTGTTTGAAGGTCGGTGATTTCTTTTTCTTTTGATTGTTTGATGAGATTTGACATGGTTGCCAAATTATTCTGGTAATCAGTAATTTTTGTTTGATACTCAGTCATCATGGCACGTAATTCTGTTTCAAGCTGAGCTTCAAAATCTTTCAACTGGTTTTCAACTGTAGCTTTCTCAGGCATGATACTCATGATTGCATTGGAGTCAATATGTCCAATCTTAAGTGTTTGCGCTTGAATGCCGCTAAAAAAAGAAACAAAGGTTAAAACTAAAAATAGGCGGGTTAAAGTTTTCATTTTCTGAATAATGTGATTAATGATAATTTTCGACAAATGTAATGATTTTTCGCACACCTCCAAAAAAAACAAAGAGGTAGCAACTGATTAACAAGCTTTAACGAATTATTGTTTTCGATCTTCCTTCCTTACAGTTTGCATCACCGTTCCCACCTCATCAAGCACTTCGTCGCTGATGTCGAGCCGTGGATTGGCATAAAGCATTGTAGCTCCGGCAGCTTTATCAAAAATAAAAGCGTAGTTTTTGGTTTCAGCGATTTCCTGCATGGCGTTGTAAATTTTCTCCTGAATGGGTTGAACGAGTTCGTTGCGTTTTTTGAACAATTCTCCTTCCGAACCAAAATACTTGATTTGAAGCGCCTTGGCTTCCTTTTCTTTTTTCAGAATTTCATCTTCACGTTTTTTCTTCAAATCCTGCGGGAGCAATACCGACTCTGTCTGGTAGGCTTTGTACATTTCTTCAACCTTATCGTACAACGCTTTTACCTCCTTTTCCCATTTCTGCGAAAGTGCATTCAATTCTTCCTGTGCATCGTTGTATTCAGGTATGTTTTTGAGGATATACTCCGTGTCAACATATGCAAATTTTTGTCCCTGAAGCTGTGCAAATCCGGTGCTTGACACTAAAATGAAAGTGGCAACGGCCAATATTCTAAGAAAAGCTTTCATATTGAATTATTTTGAAGTTTATTTTCAATTCTACGCAAAAACCCTGCCAGAAACTAATCTATACTTTGATTAATTGAGAAATGGAACTGACTGCCATTGGCGTCGGGCATTCCGGGAATTTTATCAAAGCCATAACCCCAATCCAAACCAAGGATACCAAACATTGGCAAGAAGACCCTCACACCAAAGCCGGCAGATCTTTTAAGTTCAAACGGGTTGAAGGAGTCGAACCCAAGCCATGAATTTCCGGCCTCCAAAAAGCTGAGGCCATAAATTGTAGCGCTGGGGTTGAGCGAGAAAGGATATCGAAGTTCAAGTGTGTACTTGGCAAAAATGTTTCCGCCAATGTTTTTATCCTCATAGTAAAAAGGTGTAACCGACTCATTGGTATAACCCCTCATGCCAATGATTTCGCGACCGTCGAGGTTGTTGTATCCCGAAAGCCCGTCACCACCAAGGTAGAAACGCTGAAAAGGTGTGATTCCAATGTCGTTGTTATAATAACCCAGGTAACCAAACTTAAGACGCGCTGCCAAAACAAGTTTATTAACTGTTTCAACATACCACGAAGCATTGAACTTCCACTTATAAAATTCAACCATTTTGAATCGTTCGTTCTCATCAAGACTTGCATAATTCTTCGTACTAAACAAAGAATAAGGCGGTGTGGCCTCGAGTGACAACGAGAGGTCTGAGCCCGAACGCGGGAAAATAGGTTGACTGATTGAGTTTCGGCCAAAAACAATATTGTAACTGAAAACATTGAAAGATCCGGTGCCTGTGCCCACTTTGAAAATCGAAGAATAGTTCTTGAGGTCGTAACGCATAAGGTTTACACCATGATAGAGTGTGAAATAATCATCAGGCACCTTCAGACGTTTTCCAACTCCAAGGGTAAAACCATTGATAACAAAGGAAGCCCTGCTGGTATCGGACCGGGCTAAGCCGTTTGAGTAGAGTGAGTGATAGAATGAAACAGTGAGCGAAGTTGGCTTTTTACCACCAAGCCAGGGCTCGGTGAAACTCAGACTGTAATTCATATAACCTTTTCCATAGGTTTGAAAACGCACGGCGAGTTTTTGTCCGTCACCCGATGGAACAGGTCGCCAGGCTTCTTTTTTCAATACATTTCGCAATGAAAAATTATTGAAAGAAAGTCCAAGTGTGCCAATAACACGGCCATATCCCCAGCCGCCCGAAAGCTCTATCTGATCGGCTGATGTCTCCTCAACATTGTAGTTGATGTCAACGGTTCCGTCGGTCATATTGGGTTTGATGTCGGGCGAAATGGTTTCAGCATTGAAATAGCGCAGGTTTGCCAATTCGCGTGTTGTACGGATAACAAGTTCGCGGCTGAACATTTGACCGGGACGTGTGCGCAACTCCCTAATAACAACATGGTCGTTGGTTTTAGTATTACCCTTCACACCCACATTGCTCACACGGGCTTGTTTTCCTTCTCTGATTCTGATTTCAAGATCAATAGAGTCGTTTTCGACCAAAACTTCTACCGGTTCGGCATTGAAAAACAAATATCCATCGTCCATGTAAACCGAACTAACATCAAAGCCGTTGGGATTGTATGAAAGATTGGTTTCAAGAAGTTCTTTATTATAAACGTCACCCGGTTGGATTCCGAGCACAGCACTCAAGGTCTTATCATCATATTTGGTGTTTCCTACCCAATCAATTTTTCTGAAAAAATACTTTTGGCCTTCGTAGATTTTTATCTTCAGACCCACATTGCTCTTGTCAATGATATAAAGTGAATCCGAAACAATCATTGCATCCCGGTAACCTTTTGAATTGTATTTTTTTACGATCTTATCCAAATCTTCCTCAACATTTGATTCGAGGTATTTTGACGATTTGAATATTCTAAGTCTGTAATTATCAGTAAAATACGACTCAAGTCGCTGAGCAGCTGTGTACAGTTTCAATTTTGCCACATCCTTTGTCATGTCAACAACCAATGGACCGAGCGGATTAAGCGGATTAAACACACCACGTTCTTTGGTTTCTTTCATTGAGGCTTTCACCTGATCGCGACTCAGATCGTTATTGCCTTCGATGATAATCTCTTTAACTTTGACCTTGCTGTTTTTTTTGACTTTTATATTGAGATCAACATAATTCTCGCGGTTTTTATCAGGAGTTTGTTCTATTTCGACCTCTGTGTTGAGAAAACCTTTTTCACCAAAATGTTTTTTTATGATGTTTCTTGTTTTAACGAAAAGGTGGTCGTTGGCGATATCTCCCCTTGTAAGGTTTATCTTGGTACGAATGTCGTCGGCTTCGGATTTTCGGAGCCCGTCGAAAGAAAATTTCGACACGCGCGGCCGTTCTTTGAGGTCAATACTAAGAAAGATGAGTCCGCCCTGGATATTGGTAGCCGTGATTGCCACATCTTCAAACAAACCCTGGTCCCAAAGTTTGCGGATGGCTTCGGTGATACGGTCGCCGGGCACCTTTATTTTGTCACCCACTGACAGCCCCGAAAGCATAATGATGACGTTCTCATCAAGGTATTTGATTCCGGAAACTTTTACGCCTCCAATTTCATAATCACGCGGACGCGAATAATCAAAAGGTGACAAATCCGAACCAATTGCAACCTGAGCACTGGTCTCCAGATATGGAGACATTAGTCCTGCAACGACTAAAATAAAAAAAATCAACTTCCTAATCTTCATACATTCTATGGAGTCTTCCCCGTGCTTTTACAGTTTAATTTGATCACTTGTTTTGCCAAAACGCCGCTCACGGTGCTGAAAATCAATGATGGCAGCATATAAATCTTCACGTCTGAAATCGGGCCATAAGGTATTTGTAAAATACAATTCGGCATACGCAATTTGCCACAGCATAAAATTACTGATTCTGTATTCTCCACTGGTTCTGATCAGTAATTCCGGGTCGGGCATACCTTTTGTTGTCAGCAAATCCTCAATACATTGCTGATTGACATCAGATGCCTGACAATCACCTGCAGCAACTTTGAGAGCAAGCTTACGTGCAGCTTCGATTATTTCCCATCTGCTCGAATAGCTGAGTGCAAGTGTGAGCGTCATCCTGCTGTTATTTTTTGTTTCATCAATAGCTTTCAGCAGGTGTTTTTTATTCATGGCCGGAAGGCTGTCGAGATCGCCAATGGCGTTTAGCCGGATATTATTCTTATTGAGCGTTGTAATTTCGGTATTGATTGTCTGCAGCAAAAGTTTCATCAATGCTTTGACTTCGATACGGGGGCGGCTCCAGTTTTCCGTTGAGAAAGCATAAAGAGTAAGAAACGGAATGCCAAGCTCAGCGCAGGCTTCGGCTGCCTCACGCACAGAGGTGACTCCACTCCTGTGGCCAAAAACACGGTGCTGCCCATGCTGCTTTGCCCATCTGCCATTGCCATCCATGATAATTGCAATGTGTTCGGGCAGTTTATCCTTATCTATTTTTTCTATCAGGCTCATCTGTCTGATGCTCAGTTTTGGTTTGGATTTATCAAAATGCTACGTCTTTGAATGAATTACATGCCTGTCGTTTCTCAAGATTGAATTTATAGGTAATACCTATTCCGGTGAAGTTAAACCAATCGTTGTTGTTTGAATCGGTTTCACCTGTTTTCCAGGTCAAATCGCCTTCCAAATTATCGGTAAAGGTTTTGTGCATACGCCACTCTGCCGTCAGTCCGATTCTTTTTCCGAGACTGTATTTGAAACCAAATCCAAACGGAATGCTTAAACTATTAAAACCCAGCGACTGACTGAAATTTGTTCCGGTGCCAAAATAAGAAAGACCACCAAAAATATACGAAGTCATATAGTCTTTTTGGCTTCCGGTGAAATAGTCGAAAAAGTTGAACTCAGCCACCACACTGATATCTGAGAAATTGGCTGAAAACCCATTCACTGAGGCAGAGCTTACACGGGCAAATTGACCATTTGAAGTAAGTGAACCGGTTTTTACGGCAACGGTGTATGACCAACGTGTTCCTTTGTTGTATCTGCCCATGATCCCAAAAGCCGGTTTCGACATATGATAAGGTATGGCGGGATTCAGGTCCCCATTATAAGATGCAACACCTCCCATCAAACCCAATTCCAGATTTTGTGTCATCGCCGGAAAAAAGGTGAACATCATCACAGAAATCAAAAACAGTTTTCGAAACATTTATTTCCTTCTATTAAGGCTTGATCTATTATTTCTCTATAAATCTCATTTTCAGACACTAAGAGAAAAATAACGATTCAGGCTGCAAATTTAACCTTTTTTTTCAAGCATCATAGATCAATTTCTTATGTCTAAGCCCCAGAGCAGTTTTTCGCGTATGGTCCCAAAAAAATCCTTCCCTTTCATTTGAACCAGTCGGATTGTAAAACCTGCTTTTCGGATAGTGATTTCCTCTGACTGATCAACTACTGCGGTTCTGCTGTCCATACTGAGCGTGTATTGCTCATGACGGCCTACAACTTTTAATCTTATTATGCTATTGTCGGGTATAACGACAGGTCTGACGCTTAAATTGTGTGTAGCGATTGGCGTGATGACAAAACCTTTTAATGAAGGCACCATGATTGGTCCTCCTGCACTCAGAGAATAAGCCGTTGAGCCGGTGGGTGTTGCCACAATCAAGCCGTCGGCCCAATAGGCATTCAGGAAAATATCGTCCACAAACACCTGAATTACAATGAGTGAAGTTGTTTCCTTGCGAAAAACCGTTACCTCATTGAGTGCATAGTTAATATCAGGAAATAATTTGTCAGGATTAGTTAATTGGAGCAGGCTGCGCTCTTCGAGTGTGTAATTGCCCGAAATTATTGCTTCCATTGCGGCCCCTATTTCCTGTTTGGATACACTCGACAAAAAACCCAATCGTCCCATATTGATCCCAAGTACAGGGATGTTAAAATCTCTGATAAGTGGCAATGCGTCAAGCAATGTACCATCCCCTCCGATTGAAAAGAAAACATCTGTATCTGCTTGCAGGTCATGATGATTGTAAAAAAGAGTCAGGTCTTCCGGCAAGGAAACATATTGCTTTACCTGTTCATAATAAGGACCGAACATGGAGATAGTGGCGCCTGCCCGACGCAAACTATCAAACATAAGGTGAAAAAACGGACTTCGTTCGCCGGAAAATGTTTTACCAAAAAGCGCAATTTTCATGTTCAAAAATTTGCTTGTGCGTGCAAGATTACGAATTAAGTGGGGCTCAGAAAACAATTTAACATTATTTGTGGGTGGATTTCAGTCAAATAATAGCAAAAACAGCTTTTGCCTTGATTCAGAAAACTCCAGTTTATAACAAAGGCTAAGATTCTGGTCTAAATTGGTGCAACAAAATGCAAAAAGAAACCGGGCTTGTTATAGCGGTTGACCGAACATTCAAAACGCCATACCAGATCGTAATAGGTAACAAGGTCAAGGCCAAGCCCAAAGCCTGTTAACCACTCGTTTTGAAACGAATTAAAAGCATATTGTTTATCCTGGGCCACATATCCGCCATCCACAAATAAATTCAGGTAGGCAGCGTAGTGGATCTTTCTGAATTTTTCGCTTTTAAAAAACCTTAAGTCACTTTTCCGAGGTGTGACGAGGGCATATTTTAAATTGGTTTTGAATAGTCCGAAGTGTTTTCCATCCACCACAAAGAGTTCGAAAGAACGCACAAAATCATTACCAAATCCAAATCCCCGCTGAATGTAATAGGGCTGTTGGGCTGCGGAACTCATCTTTGCAGTGATGTTTGCTGCATAGAACCATCTATTGCTGATTGGCCTGTAAAAGTCAATTGTCGTTTTTAAAGTAGTAAATGCAGCTTCATTTTTCATCAGACCCAGACCATATTGATGAATGTCAACATCAGCATAATGTCCATTCAATGGATAAGGTTTTGAATCGCGGTGATCGTTTTTATAGATATAATTGAGGTGCCACATCTTCATTGCAGGGTCATCTCCCGGAAGAAACAAGGGATTCAAAGTTTGCAGGGTATCCAAAAATGTAGCTTTTTCAAGACCAAACGTCAGGTCGTGGCTGTTGTGAATATTTCTTCTGTAGGTCATTTTCACCCGGGCATACCATTCACGCCGTGCGTAATCCGTTTCCGACCTGAAGAATTTTTGCTTGTTATTGATTGTCAGGTAAGGGACTTCACGGCTGAGTGAATAACCAAGCTGAAAACCAATTCCAATAGTTTGGGCTTTATTGATGTACGGAATATCATATTGCAGGTAGTAGTTTTGGTTGTATCCGGCCCGAATCAACACTTTCAATTGTTCCAATCTGCCCCTGAAGTTATTGTATGTCAGAAAGATACCGTAGTTGGCTTTTCTGAAGTCTTTTGTTTCCCACCAGGCATTGATATTTCTGTCGGCAAGTTCAAAAATCGGCATAGGCCAGATGTACCAACGTTCGATGAAATTGAAAGTTACATGAATCAGACGGTTGTTGTCAACAGCGCCGGCGGTGTCCCATTCCACGAAATTAAAAATTGATTTATTCAACAGGTTTCGACGGCTTTGCTCCAGCTTTTCAGCCAGCTGCGCTGCATCAAGGCTATCGCCCGTATGGAAAACGATCTCTCTTAAAATAATCCTGTCTTTTGTTGTTGAATTTCCCTGCAGGCTGATATTTCCGATGATAAAAGCCTCTTCCTGTTTGGTATTGGCGGTATCATTCAAAACAAATTGCCCTTGCAGTGAGGGCGTCAAAAAAGAAGATGCGCAGCAAACCAATAAAAGCGTCTTGAGCAGGATTCTCATACTTTCAGGTAGCTCATTAATGCATCATAGCGCTCGCGCAAGTCATCAAGATCGTCCTGCGCACCATATGACATGATAACCTCATAATTAAAACGTGAAAATGTTTGAAGCAAACCGCTGATTTCCATTTTATTCAATTTGAGAGTGAGCCGCATTTTTTGACTGACAGGATCGAAATGAATGAATAAACTCAAAATTTTGGTGTCGTTCGACTCCACAATTCGGGCAATCTCTGACAAAACATAATCATGGATATTTAGCTCCAGAATGATGATTCCGCCCGGTTCGCTCACTGAGAGTGTAGCCGAAAAATGTTGCAAAAGTCGCTGCAGGGTGATCGAGCCCAAATAATTGTTATCATTGTCAACAACCGGTATGAGACTTAAACCATGAAGCTGTACCAATCGCATCACATCATATAAATGCTGCGACTCTAACACAAAAGTATTGTGGAGCGACAGTGAGTAACTTCCAATCGGTTCATCGAGCTGATTGTGATTATACACATCATATTCTGTGACAAGGCCTAACAACTGACTCTCATTCACTATTGGCAGGTGCGACACCCTGAAATCTTCCATCCATTCCAGTGCAATTCTGCCTGTATCGTTTGTTTTCAGTGGAATGATGCCATCGCTTATCAGTTCTTTTGCAATCATAGTGGTTAGTTATCAGCAGTGAAATCGTTGTTTAGCATATTGATGTAGTTCTGGTAGCGAAAGCCGGCTATCAGTCCGTTCGCAACGGCATCGAGCACCGCGCAACCCGGTTCATGAACGTGGGTACAATCAGCATATTTGCAGTTGTGCATAAGCTGGCGCATTTCAGGAAAGCGGTGCGAGAGTGTTTCGTATTCAAAATCATGCAATCCAAATTCCTTAATCCCCGGTGTATCAACAATCCAGCCACCAAAACCAAGCTGAAACATCTCGGCAAATGTGGTTGTATGTTTTCCCTTGTTGTGAATTGTAGAAATTTCGCCGGTGCGTAGTTTCAATGCCGGGTCAATAACATTCAGCAAGGCTGATTTCCCAACTCCTGAATGACCGGAAAAAAGGGAAACTTTATCAGTTAAGCGTTGTTTGAGCGGATCAATTCCCTGGTATGTTAGTGCCGAAACACTCATGGTTTCATAACCTGCTTTTTGATACACCTGCTCCAGCTTTCTCATTGCGGAAAGAAGTGTTTCGTCATATAGGTCAGTCTTGTTGAAAACAATCAAAACCGGGATATGGTATGCTTCGGCAGTGACGAGAAATCTGTCAATGAAACCTGTTGAAGTGCGCGGTTGATCCAGCGTTGCAACCAATACAGCCTGGTCAATATTTGCTGCTATAATGTGTGAAGCCTTGGAAAGATTGGTCGCTTTGCGAATGATAAAATTGTGTCGGTCAAAAATATCTGTTATTACAGCACTGTCGCCGTGCGGTTCGTATTCAAACGCAACCTTATCGCCCACAGCCACCGGATTGGTGGACCGAAGCCCTTTGAGCCTGTATTGTCCACGCAGGCGGCACTGCACAACCGTGCCGGCATCACTGTAAACCTGATACCAGCTTCCGGTTGATTTAATAACAGTTCCACGTTCCATTTACAACATCGTTGATACTGCAAATGTAGTTTTATCTGTTCAAAAAATCCAAAAAATGAGCAATTCAGGGCTTTTGCGTTTGAAAATCTAATTTTATTTGACTCACCAGTGTAAAAATGTTACGAACCGTAAACCGAAAAAATAACGATCAATTGTTGTCATTTGCTTGTGATTGTGCCAATTAGTCATATATTTGTCGCGAAAACAAAAACACATTTTATGAACCTACTTCTATCAATTGTATATCCTGCCCTGCTTTCCGGACTATTGCTCATGTACCTGAAATATAAATTTGTCATCGGGTCATGGAAACTGCTATTTCAGGCAGTCGTGTTTGGACTTGCCTCTGTGGCGGTTTTGTTTATTTTGGATCAGATTGCTGTTTATAAAGGTATTGATGAGCTAAGAAATCTGAAAAGAACTGGTTTTTATTCCTTTGTGGTCGTTGGTTTTGGTGCAGAATTGGGTAAGTTTATTCTCCTGCGTTATTATTTTCTGCGTCAAAAAACCTTCCGTGGTCCGCTGGATGGAATAATCTACAATCTATTGATTGCGGGCTCTTTCACAATGCTTGCCTTGCCTTTGTTTATGTCGGGATGGTTTTCGAAAGAAATGAATCTCACCTTCCTGATTACCTATCCGCTTGCAAATATGGCGTTTGCAGTGATTATGGGATTTTTCACAGGCATGGGAAAATTTCGCAACAACAGATTTATTGACTCAATGACTGCGCTCGGTGCAGCAAGTTTCTTTCATGGTTTTTACTTTTTTATCAATCTTACGGATGAGTTTCTGATATTTGGTTTGTATGGTGCAGGCTTGGCGCTGATTGCATTTATGCTGCTTGTCAAATCAACCAATCTGAAGGACGAAGAAAAGCAAGCGCAATAAACGTACATTAATAAATAAAAAAAAGGCCGATGATTTTCAACGGCCTTTTTATTTTTGGTCAAAAAAAAAACCGCCTTCCGGCGGCTTTTTTTTAATTATTCTCTGAGCATTTTCAGTTTAGCTTCGAGAAGCTTAACTTCGCTTTTCGCTCTTTCGATCTTCTTTTCATACTCAGCGCGCATGATGCCTGCCTGCTTGCTGCTCGAGAAAAACCCGATATTGTTTTCGAGTAACATGATTTCTTCTTTCAGCTTGGTCACTTTTGTTGAAAGGGTATTGCGCTCTCTTCTTAATTTGTCGCCCGAGTCGGGTTCTTCACGCATGCTTTCGATATTGCTGCGGTAATGGGTAGTAGCCATTTCCTGCTCGGTAAGCTTCATTTTCTCAAAAAGCTTGTCAATAGCCTTGCGATAATCGGCATAAAGCTGGTCTTTCAGCTTAATTGGCACATGACCGATTTCCATCCATGTTCTTTGCAGGGCCTTCAGCGCATCGAGGTTTGCAGCGCGGTCGGCTTTGACCTCAAAACTTGTGATCTTTTCGATCAGCTCTTTTTTCTTGGCAAGGTTTTCGTCTTCGCGGCCTCTGATGCCGGTGAAGTGTTCTGATTTACGACGGAAAAACTCATCACAGGCGCCACGGAAACGTTTCCAAATTTTGTCAGAGTTTTTGCGCGGCACAGGACCGATGTTTTTCCACTCTTCCTGCAGGGCCTTAAACTGATCGGTGGCCTTGCGCCATTCGCTGCTTTCGAGCAAAGCCTCGGCTTGCACACAGAGATCGAGTTTGCGGTTGTAGTTTTCGAGTTGTTGATCCTTCAGCTTACCAAAATATTCTTTTTTGGCTTCGAAGAAGTTATCCATTGCAGCTTTGAAACGATTCCAGATTTCATCGTTCTGCTTTTTGGGAGCCTGACCCACCGTTCTCCAAACCTTGAACAGATCGCGCATTTCGTCCGACTTCTTCATCCATGCATTGATGCTGTCGAAAGATTCAGCCACAAATTCTTCCGCTTTTTCACAAAGTGCAACCTTAGCATCTAAGTTGTGCTGCAGCTCATCCTGAATCTTTGAGTAGTGCTCGCGGCGAATGGCATTGATCTTGTCGGTTGCAATTTTAAAACGCTCCCAAACCTCTTCTTTAACATCTTGAGGTACAGGACCTATTTCTTTCCAGTCGTCGTGGTATTTCTGAAGTAGCTTAAACGCTTTTACAACAGATTCCTCGAGTAAGAGCTCCTCTGTTTTCTCACAAATTTCGATCTTGGCTTCCAGATTTTTGCGCATATCAAGGTCGCGCAGTTCTCTGTTTATCTTTACTTTATCAAAGAATTTCTCAACCAGGAAGTGATAGTTATTCCACAGATTTGTGATTTCACCGGCTGGAACCTGGCCAATTTCTTTCCATTTATCCTGCAGGGTTTTGAACTCGTCGTAGGTCTTTTTGAGAGTTTCTTCGGATGAGATCAACTGCTTAAGCTCCTCAAGGATAGCTTGTTTCTGAACCAGATTGAGCTGTTTTTGACGCTCAAGCAATTCATTATGTTTGGCTTTGCTGTCTTTGTAAAGTCCAAATGCTGCCTTGAAACGTGTCTCGAGTGGATCATCAGCATGTTCAAACGACTCACGCTCACCACCGTCAGCAAGAAACTGCTCAAGCTCATGGTCAATATCGTCCTTGTTGAGCTTAAGGAAATAAACCTTGATAGCAGCAACCTTATTTTTGATTTTAACAATGTCCTGATCCTGAACCGCTTCTTCGAGTAGTTCAACCAATTGTAATTTGTTTAACCCTGCAAAATCATGTTCGCTCATTGCTTCGATCTCTTCAACTGTTTCTTCGTCGAGAAGATGTTCAGGAGCATGTTCTGCGATATTCGCTTCCAGGGCTTCAACGATGGGTAAAGCTTCTGTGGCAGGGGCTTCAACCTCAGCAACGACAGTGATTTCTTCGGCAACCTCAGTGACTGGTGCTGCTTCTTCAACAACTTCGGCTACAGGAGCAGCTTCGGCTGTTGGTTCGGGCAATTGATTAGGTTCAATCAATTTTGCAATCAATTCTTTGTCGTCCGAAGTGAGCTGTGCTTCAATTTCAGTTGTTTCAGCTTTTGCTTCGCTCATCAGGCCACCCTCGTTAACAGGGGTTACCTCAGCATTCTCATTCCCGTTCAGTTCTTCTCCGGGGGTGAGATTGGTCAATTCAGTGTTTTCCATTACAATAGGTTATAAAAAGTTAAGCATTTATCTGGCTTCTGTCAATTTTTAAAAAGCCCGACATAGGTTCATTTCAATAAAGGGTGCAAAGTTAGAAATCTTTTGGGTTTTTCCATGTTATTGAAAATCATTTTCAAACAAATGTCAACTTATGTGATCGCACACTCATTACAAAGCATGGAAAAGAGATTCAGAAAATAGGAATAGCCCTGTTTATACCTGATTAAGTGCCTGATCGAGATCGGCAATGATATCGTGCAAATCCTCAATACCGACCGAGAGCCTGACCAAACCATCAGATATCCCTGCAGAAGCTTTTGCTTCTTTTGAGAGTTTGGAATGTGTCATGCTTGCCGGATGCTGAATCAGTGTTTCGATTCCGCCAAGTGAAACTGCGAGCAAGGCCATTTTCACACTGTTCATCATTCTTTTTCCGGCATCGAGGCCGCCATGCAAGCCAAAGCTGATCATGGCACCGGGGCCTTTCATTTGTTTTTTGCCAAGTTCATACTGCGGATGTGATGGCAAGCCGGGATAAAGAACCCATTCCACTTTTGGATGTTTCTCGAGAAACTCAGCAACTTTTTGTGCGTTTTCCTGTGCACGGTCAATCCGGATGCCCAGGGTTTTCAACCCTCTGCGCGTAAGCCAGGCCTGGTGTGGATCCATATTGAAGCCCATGTTGACCATCACAGGACGAAGCTTGTCGTAAATCTCCTTATTGCGTGCTACCACTATACCTGCAACGATATCGGCATGTCCGTTAATAAATTTTGTCATTGAATGTAAAACCACATCAACATCAAAATCAAAAGGTTGCTGAAGATATGGACTACAAAACGTATTATCCACGCAAACAGGAATATTGTGTTTTCGGGCAATTGCTGTCACAGCAGCAAGATCGGTTATGCCAATGGTTGGATTGGCAGGTGTTTCAAGATAGATCAATGAGGTGTTGGGTTTGATGGCCGCTTCCACATTGGCTGCATCAGTGGCATCAATAAAAGTTGACTCAATGCCAAATCTTACATACAAACCCTCGATAATTGCCCGCGACGGACCATAGAGAGAATTGTGTGCAACAAGGTGCTTTCCCTGACCCAAAAAGGTAAGATAAACCGTGTTAACAGCCGCCATACCCGAACTTACCGCGATTGCACCATAACCTTTCTCAAGTGCGGCAACAGCCTGTTCAAGCTCATTGATTGTCGGGTTGCCGATGCGTGTATAGATGTAACCTTTGTCTTCGCCGGCAAAACAGCGGGCTCCGTGGTCTGCATCTTCAAAACTAAATGTTGAGGTTTGGTAAATGGGCGAAACAGCACTTCCCATCGGATCGTCCAGGTGTCCGGCATGAACAGCCCTGGAATTAAATCCTTCAAATTCGTGACTCATAATAAACGTTTTAGAACAATCTGCAAAAACACAATATTTTGCAGATCAATAGATTAATTTGGTTTGAAATAGCCTAAAAAGGCCAAAAGTTATTGTCGTTCCAGATTTGCTCTTTCAGGTCTTCATTGAGCCTGTGCAATAAATGATGGTGACCTTTTTCCCAATCGGCCAACATTTTATACAGCGCCTTTTCATTTAGATCTGTAGCCTGATCGGCACGTTCCGAATAAATTGCAATAGCCCTGTTTTCGAAATCAATGGCAGCTGAAATGGCTGCTGCTTCGAAGCTGGCGGCTGAAATTTCTTTTTTGATCTCCTCAGACAAAATCAACACAGCATCGCTGTCATCAACTTCGTTGTGCTCTTCCACTTGCAAAAACTCATGTGTTTTCTCATAATGAACAAATTGCCGCGACAAAAAATCAATGTGGGCATCTTCTTCTTCTGCCATCATCTCAAATATCTTGCGTGCTGATTTACTCTCCGACTGACGTGCTACCTGGGTGTAAAAGGCTTTTCCCCTGCGTTCGAGCAGAATGGCTGTCTTTAAAATATTGACTGCCTGATTTGAAACTTCCATTGAGTATAGAATTATGGGTTAATCTTGAATGAGCAAAAGTAGATTTTTTTCGCAATCCTGTATATAGTTTAGCATCAGAATCACTCAATGTGTGGTTTATTGCACAAATTATCGCAAAACCTATTAATTTTGGAAGCTGTTAAAAAACTTATGAGTACCCAAACGATAGAACACCGGCTTTGTCAGCTTTTCGAGAATTATTTTGGCCATAAACCAAATAGTATATACTCCTTGCCCGACAGCGGTTCACAACGTATCTATTTCTATATCAGCAGTGAACATCAAAAGGCTGTAGGCACTTTTAATGCAATCACCGAAGAAAACGAGGCTTTTTTTCATCTTGCGGATGCAATGAAACAAAGCGGTGTATTGGCACCGGAAGTTTATGCTGTCTCGGCAGACAGAAAACTCTATCTTCAGCAATATTTAGGCAACGAAAGTCTGTTTTCGTTTATTGAAAAAAATAAAAACCTGGCCGGTTCGGAGCTTGTCATCGAAAAAAAGTTTCAGAAAGTACTGGCAAATCTGGCGCAATTTCAGAATAAGACAACTCAGTTTGTTGATCTATCAAAGTGTTGGCCGGCTAGCAATTTCGATTTTCAGACGATACTTTCCGACCTTCAGTATTTTTTCTATTATTTCGTCAAACAACAAGCAGACACAGGCATAAACGAATACCGGCTGCAGCAGGAATTTTACAAGTTTGCCGCTGCCTTTGAAAAAGTGCCGGCACACTATCTGATATACCGTGATTTTCAGTCGCGAAACATTATGTTGTTTGACGACCAGCCATATTTTATTGATTTTCAAGGAGCAAGACTTGGCCCTTTGCAATACGACCTGGTTTCGCTACTTTATCAGGCCAAGGCAGCGCTATCTCCTGAATTGCGCAACAGACTCACTGATTACTATGTTGATATATTAAAGTCTGAATATAATATAAACCCCGACGCATTTAAATCTCATTTGCCTTCGTTTGTCTATCTTCGCTTGATGCAGGTGTTGGGAGCATATGGTTTCAGGGGACTTATTCAAAAAAAGCCACATTTTCTGCAAAGCATTCCATTTGCCCTCGCTGCGTTGCGCAATCATTTGGAGATGTTCCCTCTCGGAGAAAATTACATGTATCTAAGCGAGGTGCTTCACGACATTTCGATCAATGGCTCAGACTACCAACAGCAAAGCAATACAAAAAAAACCGCGTTGACAGTGAGTGTTAACAGCTTTTCATTCAAAAAAAAAGGAATACCGCCCGACACCACAAACAATGGAGGAGGGTTTGTTTTCGACTGCAGAATTTTGCCCAATCCGGGGCGTTATCCCCAATACACCAGGCTCACAGGGCTCGATGAAGAAGTGATTGATTTTTTGGAGAAGGAGCAGGATGTTGACAGCTTTTTAAACAACGTCCGTGCTCTCATAAAGCAAGGTGTTGACAATTATCTTTCGCGTGGTTTCACCGATTTGATGGTAAGTTTTGGTTGCACAGGCGGGCAGCACCGCTCTGTTTATTGTGCTGCTACAATTGCAAGGTGGCTCTCCGCAACCTGGCCCGACATTGCTGTTGAAGTGAAGCATCATGAACAAAATTTTGGAGAATAATGTCAAAAAAACTGTGCAAATCAAACAATGCCGCAAAAGCCGGATCAATAAACAAATCACATTTCAAGTGTGCGAAATGCGGACTGTCCGCAAAAAAAGACAATCTCCTCTGCAAACCCACTGAAGTATGAAGCCGACTGAAGAAAAACGCTGGGCAATGGTGTTGGCAGCAGGTTTAGGCAGCAGATTGAAACAATTTACGGCTGACAAGCCTAAAGCATTGGTAGAAATTGGCGGAAAAACTTTGCTTGAACATGTTTTGGAGAATCTCAAACGTAATGGCTTCACTGATGTGGTGGTCAACGTGCATCATTTCGCTGACAAAATTATTGAAGCTATCCAATCTCAGTCTTTCGAACTTAATATTGTCGTTTCGGATGAACGCGGACAGCTGATGGATACCGGTGGAGCTATTCTGCAAGCTATCAAATACCTGCCAATGAATGAGCTTGTTATGGTTCATAATGTTGACCTCCTTCACAATTTTGACCTGGCACAGCTTCGCGAAAGATTTATTGCAGCAGAAGCAGATGCAGGACTGGTTATTTCAACAAGAGAAAGTTCGAGAAAACTTTTGTTCAACAACCACCAACAGCTGATAGGCTGGACCAATGCGTTAACAGGCAGCATAAAAAGAGTGCAAGGCCACCGTTTGTCAAAATCCGTTACAGCCTACGCTTTCTCCGGCATTCATTTTTTTTACCCTTCATTGTTTGCCAATTACAGGCCAGAACCCTGCTCTGTCATTGACCTTTACCTTCATCTGGCGGCAACCAGACGTATTGCCGGGCTGCCCCAATCAGAGGGATGGTGGTTTGATGTTGGCAAAGCAGAATCAGTTTCCGCGATCGAGAATGAGTTTTCAAGACTTATAAAGCTATGAATCAAAGTTTTATTGAAAACCTTGCAGATTACATTCTAGCTGCATTTGCCGAAAAAACCGATCGGCTAAATGTGGTTTTTCCAAATAAAAGGGCGGCTGTTTTTCTCAAACGTGCACTCGGACAGAAAGCAAACAAGGTAATCTGGATGCCTCAGCTTAGAACAATTGATGAGATGTTCGCCGAATGGACAGGCAAAAATTCACTCGATACACTCGCTTTATCGTTGGGCCTGGTCAAAGTATTTGCCGGTCAAATGTCTGATAATAAGTCCGCTGTCAATCAATTCGTTGGATATGCCGCACAATTGCTTCATGATTTTGAAGAGGCGGACCGGTACCTGATTGATGTCCCGCTACTCTTTCAATACCTTAGCGAAGCGCGGGCTATTGAGTTGTGGCATCCGGATGGCAGTGAGCTTTCTGCCTATGAGAAAGATTATCTCGCTTTTTATCAGTCGCTCGGACCGCTTTATGATCATTTTCGGCAATATATGCGCGAAACCAATGTCGTGAGCGCAGCAACAAATGCACGCTATTTGGCTGAACTTAACGAGAAAGCATTGGTTGAAATGGCTGCCGGCAGGTTTACATTGTTTGCAGGATTCAACGCTTTCAACCCTGCAGAGGAGGCGGTATTTGAAAAACTTCACCGCAATGGCATTGCTGATGTGAGATGGGATTTTGACACCTACTACCTTCGTCCAAACATTTTTGGCCAGCATGAGGCAGGCGCTGCAGCAAGGCGTTTTTTTGAGAAACACCCGTCAGCATCGAAAGAATGGCTTTATGAGACCTTGCTCACCAGTTCAAAAAAAATACAGCTTGTGGCCGCGCCCGGACAAATTGGACAAGCCAAAGCTTTGGGAAATAAACTGAAGATACAATTTGATGCCGGATCCGAAGCGTCAGACACAGCCGTTGTAATTGCCGACGAAAGCCTGCTTTTTCCCGTCCTGAACAGCATCCCTCCCGATATTGAAAAGATGAACGTTACAATGGGACTTCCTTTTACCTCAAGTCCAATGTTTATCCTGCTTCTCGATCTGCTTAGGTTTGAAAAATCATACAGTGAGCGTGCTGAAACCAACAGGGTTCCTGCTGATTCACTGCTTTCCATTCTGCGTCATCCTGCCATCATGCATTCATTGAACAACACCTCCGCTAAACAAGCGGAAAAACTGATCAACAGCATACTGGAATCAGGAAGTAATTTTGTGCATATTGATTGGTTGCTAAACCAACAGGAACTATTGATTCCGGAAGCAACGCAATTATTTGTAATCTTGCTTAATAGTCCCGGGAAAAATGCATTTGAATCTGGTTGTAAACTCTTGGAATTGATTGAATATATTGGCAGTCAACACCATGCAACAGCAAACACCGAGGCCGACATCATTGCTTTGAATCAGATTTCAATAACAAGAAAGTTGCTAAATCAACTCGTTGACGCGCTCAGCGATCAACCCGAACTGCTGGAGGTTTCAAGCCTTGAAAGATTAGTCCGGCAAATTGCACCGGCCTACACTCAAAATCTGGTTGGCGAACCGCTCGAGGGGCTTCAGATCATGGGTTTGCTGGAATCGAGAAACCTCGATTTTAAAATAGTACACATTTTGTCGGCCAACGAAGGCATCCTGCCAAGTGATACACATGCTCAATCGCTTGTTCCTTATGACATCAGGAGAACATTCGGACTGCCAACACGCAATGACAGCCAGGCAATTTTTGCATTTCATTTCTTCAGATTGCTGCAGCGGGCCGAAGACATCACTTTGTATTACAACACAGAAGCAGACACTTTTGGAGGAGGCGAAATGAGCCGTTTCCTGCAACAAATAAAGTACGAACTCACCCGTCTAAACCCGAAAATTGAGCTGTCAGAAGAAACTTTTAGTTTTCCCATCGCTCAACAGCAACAAAACCGTGTGATAAACATCCAAAAAAATCAGTTCGTTGTAACAAAAATCAATGAAAAGTTAAGCGAGGGTTTATCGCCCACAAGTCTTACGCGTTATTTAAACTGTCCGTTGCAGTTTTACCTGAAAGATGTGCTAAAACTTGACGACAACCAGAATGCAACAGGCACCGCACAGGCGAATAAGATTGGCACCGTGGTGCATGCCGCCATTGAAATGCTGTATGAACCCTGGTTAAACCAAACCCTGAGCAAGGAGATGATTAATGAAATGGAAAGCAGAGCCGAGCTTGTGTTAGCGCAAACTTTCGGGAACGAATTTCCCGGAATTCAGCTTACTGAAGGCTTGAACAGGATTACTTTCGCCGTTGCCGGACACTTCATAAAAAATCTTTTAAACAGCGAAAAAAACACTGTGGAAACAATGCCACCCGTGGTGCTTGAGCAGGAAAAAAGAATACATAAACAACTGACTGTCAATGGTAAAAAAATAAATATCAAAGGTACTATTGATCGTCTTGACCGCGTTGGAGGACAAATAAGAATCATTGACTACAAAACCGGACAAGCTGAGCAGAAAGATATCAGCATAAGCAATCCGGATGAATTACTGTTGCCTGAAAAGGCGAAAGCGCTCCAGCTTTCGATATATACCTGGCTAATGCTGAGCGATGAAATCAACACCGAGACATTACCCCAATCCTTCCTGATCAACCTGAGTAAATCATCTATTGGCATGATACAACTTGTGCTGCCAACAGCACTTGATCCTGCTACCTTTTCGTCGTCAATAACGCAAATTCTGGAACAGATTACCAATGATCTGACCGACGAAAGCAAGTCATTTTCGCAAACAGAAGACCATAAAAGATGCAGTAACTGTACGTATATTGCAATCTGTAACAGAGATAAAAAGAATTCCACATTTTTTTAGTATTGCTTATGCGTGCTTCTTCGTATATTTGCTTGAATAAACGCATCTAAATAAAACAGCACGAAGTATGAACCAGCAGCCTAAATTCAATATCCTGATCGTTGACGACAGGCCTGAAAACCTTCTTACACTTGAAGGAATACTTGAAAACGAAGAACTTAACATTCTGAAAGCCCATTCAGGAAACGAAGCTTTGAGCATCATGCTCGAACACAATGTTTCGCTTGTGTTGATGGACGTTCAAATGCCCGGAATGGATGGTTTTGAAGTGGCTGAGATCATGCGAAGTACTGACAGAACAAAATACATCCCGATCATTTTTGTTACTGCAATCAGCAAGCAACGACAGCATATCTTCAGAGGATATGAAACAGGTGCGGTTGACTACCTGTATAAACCACTTGATCTGGAGATACTTCAAAGTAAGATCAAAGCATTTATTGATTTTTTCCAACACAAAAACAAGTTGGAAGAAACAACGCGAAAACTCGAAAAAACCGTCAACGAACTCCATCAGGCCAAACTTATTGCCGAAGAAGCAACAGTCGCCAAAAGTGCTTTTCTGGCTACCATGAGCCACGAAATCCGAACTCCCCTGAACGGCATCATTGGTTTAGCCGACCTTGGTTTAATGGACGAGGCATTGCTGACAAACCAGCGCGAGCGACTGCTCGACATAAAAACCTCAGGCGAATCACTACTAGAGATCATCAACGAAATTCTCGACATCTCGAAGATCGAAGCCGACAAACTTGAGCTGGAAGAAATTGAGTTTAGCATTCGCGAAGTTCTCGAGAAAATTGTCAATCTATTGTCAGTCAAAGTTTTTCAGGAAAAACTCGAATTCGTTTGTGAGATATCACCCAATCTGCCCGACATCCTCATTGGCGATCCGCTGCGCATCAGGCAGATACTTATCAACCTGATCAGCAATGCTGTCAAATTCACCGAAGAAGGCACCGTGGGCATTCATGTGAAAATGCTTGACCACATCGAAGAGCAGGTAAGTATCGAATTTTCGGTTGAAGACACCGGTATCGGAATACCTAAAGACAAGATTGGCAGGCTGTTTCAGTCATACCAGCAAGTTGACACATCAACCACACGCACACACGGTGGCACCGGCCTTGGCCTCACAATTTCGCAAAAGCTGGTAAACCTCATGGGTGGTGTCATCAAGGTTGAGAGCAACCTCGGCGAAGGAAGCAAGTTTTACTTCAGACTCAATATGATGACAGGCGATCAGCGCGAAAACCCTTGGGAACTGAAGCTTAGCAAACCAAACAACGAATACAACATACTTGTGATTGACGACCATCCAAAGTCGAATAATGTTATTTCTAACATTCTGAAACAATGGGATATTCGTCATACTTTTACACAAGAATGCAGCAGCTGTTTTGAGCTACTTAAAAACGAAGATTTCGACCTCATTCTCATTGATTACTACCTCAGCTCGATGAACGGATTTCAGATAGCGGAAAAAATTCGCACAGAAATAGGACGAAAAAAACTTCCGGATATCATTTTACTTTCGCCAAGTAAAGCAAGCATCGAAATCCTTAAAGTCAAAAATGCAGAAAAGTATGAGTTTTTAACCAAACCACTGCTGCAAACCAATATGAAAAGACTGCTTGTAAGTAAATACGGTGAAGGTAGCCGGCTGGCAGGTGCAAAAACTGAAATACAAGAGGTTATCTCTACTGATACCGGCAGAAAACTCAGCATTCTTGTTGCAGAAGATCAAATCATCAACAGAAAAATTGTGATTCAACTGCTCGAAAAGAAAGGTTGGTTGGTGAAGGCAGTCGAAAATGGTAAAATTGCCTATGAAGTTGCATCAACCCAACGCTTCGACATCATATTAATGGACGTTCAAATGCCCGAAATGGACGGTTTCGATGCCACAAGAAATATCAGAATAGCCGAAAAAGGCAAATCCTATCATACGCCCATTGTTGCGATGACAGCCCACGCCATGGTGGGTGATAAAGAAAAATGCCTCGCTGCCGGCATGGATTATTATATCACAAAGCCCGTAAATCCGGCTGAATTGTACGAAACAATCGAGCGCTTTACGCTCAATCAAAACAATCTTCGATAGACCGTAATCAAAGTGAAAAGCAAATTCATTTTTTTCGGCACTGCAGCGGCTGCACCGGAAGGGAAGTTCAATCCGGCAATACTGTACTAATTTACTTTTGAAATCAGATGGATAATATTGATTATAACAAGGCCTCAACCTGGGAAAAACTAAAATACTCACTGCGCTCATGGCGATACATTGGTGTCGGAAAATCACTTCTTATTTGGTTTCTTACCATTTCGATTGTTCCGTTGGCAACCATTAGCTTTATCAATTTTTTGAATGCTTACCACGGACTGACAATTGTGGCAGAAAAATCGCTGCAGACTACCAGTCAGCTACGCGAAGAATACATCAACACCTTTTTTAAAGAGATTATTGATTTTCTGGATTTTAATACCGAACAAAAATCTGATCAGCGGTTTATTTACAAGCTCGATTCGATGTTGGTTGCCAATCAGGGCGAGTTTGGCAAGTTTTACCGAACAGCAGCCTATAAAAAGAGTACTGCAGAACATCGTGATGAGTTTAAAAACCTGGCTGGCCGCAACGGATACTACGACATTTATTATATCAATGCAAAAGGCAACATCCTTTTCAGTCTCCGCGAGGAGTCTGACTTAGGAATGAACCTGTTCACAGGCTCATTGCGTATGACCAGGTTTGCCTCTTTGGTCAGGAATGTGATTGAAACAGGTAAAACCGGATTTTCTGATCTTGAGTTTTACGAACCCTCCTACAACAAGCTCTCAGGCTTTTTTGCAAGTGCCGTTCGCAACGAGAACAACCAAATCATCGGCGTTATTGCCCTTCAGGTTACGATGGATCGTATCAACCAAATCATCAGCCAGGAGGCAGGTTATGGAGAAACGGGGCAGGCTTACCTCGTTGGTGAAGA
The DNA here is from genome assembly GCA_002421995.1 of Bacteroidales bacterium UBA6207. Lineage (GTDB taxonomy): Bacteria > Bacteroidota > Bacteroidia > Bacteroidales > F082 > JALNZU01. The sequence continues at coordinate 54,624 of DISP01000156.1, forward strand.
CCAGCTTCTCCGTTCGTCGTTACGGTTTAAAGGTAGTAGTCAGATACTGTCAACCGAAGTTAAAAATCAGAAAATAAAAGACTGGCTCTTTACCCTCCAGAATCGAAACAATCCTCAGGCTCTAAAAGACAAAGAGCTTGAAAACGAAAAAGTTTCGACCTATGACAGCGACCTCGAAGGGAAATATGTATTGGGAATTTTCAGGCATCTCGACTTATTGGAGGAACTAGGCGTTCGGTGGGTGTTGGTTGAAGAAATTGAACACAGCGAAGCTTTTGCCTACGCACGTAAACTCTCCGATATCGTTAAGATCACCTTCATTATCACCATCATACTTGTTTTTCTGATGTCCATTCTTGTGACAAGGTGGTTCGTAAACCCCATCAAGCAATTGTCATCCTGGGCAAAAGAAGTTGCAGAAGGCCAGCTCGATTATAAAAATATTAAAGCTCCTGCCAACGAAATAGGCGAAATGGTCACGACTTTCAATAAACTGGTGACAGCCCTTCAGAAATATGCCGAAGTTGCCAAACATATGGCCATTGGTGATTATACCGAAAAGGTTGAAGTGCGGAGCCAAAACGATATTCTTGGGACTTCGATGAACGAAATGGTAGAAAGTTTCAGACAGGTTGTTACCCAGGCAAACCGCATAGCTCAGGGAGATTACAGCGTAAATGTTGTACCGAGGAGCGACAAAGACACACTGAATATTTCGCTCTTCGGGATGACCCGCACCTTGCAGCAAAACGAGCAGGAAAGCAAAAACCAGGATTGGCTCAAAACCGGCATCAACCTCCTGGATGCTGAAATCAGCGGTGTTTCACGCGTGGATTTGTTAACAAAAAAAGTATTGGATTTCCTTGCCTCCTACACCTCCTCCATCGCCGGTCATATGTATGTGCTGGAGGAAAACGAAAACCAGCTGCGTTTACAATCCAGCTATGGTCAGTTGGTGCAGCACGACGCAAACCCGGTTGTTATTGATATCGGCAACGGTCTTATCGGTCAGGTGGCAGCCTCACACAGAACCACACTCATCGCGGGCGAAGAGCAAACGCTTTCCGTTCATTTGGGATCGCATACCATCGAAGCCCGTGAATGCATCATCTTCCCGCTTGTGCACGAAGAAAAAATGATGGGAATCGTTGAACTTCTTTCAACAAATGCCTTCGACGACATTAAAAAAACGTTCTTCAGCCTTGCAGCAGTCAATATTGCCATTGCGCTCCGTACGGCACAGGCAGCAGAAAGAGTAAGGGAACTTCTCAGACAAACACAAGAACAAGCCAACGAACTTGCAGTGCAGCAGGAAGAACTGCGGCAGGCCAACGAAGAACTTCAGGAGCAAACAGCGGCCTTACGCGTTTCGGAAGAGAACCTTCAGGCACAGCAGGAAGAGCTTAAAGTAACGAACGAGGAGCTCGAAGAACGCACAAAAGCACTTGAAATACAACGCGATGCAATTCGAGAGAAAAACATCGAACTGGAAGGGGCCCGTAAAGAAATTGAAGCAAAAGCAAAGGACCTTGAGCAAGCTTCAAGATATAAGTCCGAGTTTTTAGCCAATATGTCGCACGAACTCCGTACCCCACTTAACAGTATCCTCGTTCTGTCACAGCTATTGGCTGAAAATAAAAAACAGCACCTTGATCCCAAAGAGCTAGAATATGCAAGAACCATTAACAGTTCGGGCTCCGATTTGCTTGAGCTTATCAATGAGATTCTTGATTTGAGCAAGGTTGAATCAGGGAAAATCGAGCTTTTTATTGAATCGCTATATCTGGACGATGTTTCAGCCTTTGTTCGAAAAAGCTTTGGGCCTTTGGCCGATAAGAAAGGGCTCGAATTGTTTGTGAACATCAGTAAAAACCTCCCCGAATTTATAAAAACTGATAGCCAGCGGGTATTTCAGATACTTAAAAATCTATATTCCAACGCTTTAAAGTTCACTCATAAAGGAAGTGTTACCTTAAACATCTACAAGCCAAAAGCAGAAAATGCAGAAGAAACAGCGCAAAACCTGATTGCGTTTGCCGTAAAAGACACTGGTATCGGGATTCCACCAGAAAAACTGGAGCTTATATTCAACGCTTTCACACAGGCAGATGGAACAACAAGCCGGAAATACGGCGGAACGGGACTAGGATTGAGTATTTCCAAAGCATTCAGCGAACTACTTGGCGGCAGAATCACTGTTGAAAGCCACGAGGGTGAAGGAACAGTCTTTACCTTGTTTCTGCCTTTCGACGTGGATAAAAACGAGATAAATTGGGAAGCTGTACAGGAAGAGTATCCTGATCCTGCTGAAGCTAAAACCTCAGCAGAAGAAAAAACAGTGACGATTGAAAAAATCGAGGAAGTGCGTGATGACAGACACCAGATATCTGAAGGTGACAAAGTTTTGCTTGTGATTGAAGACGACTCAAACTTTGCTGGTCTCATCAAGGACATGGCCAACGAACATCATTTTAAATGTTTGATTGCCAGTGATGGCGAAGCCGGATTACATTATGCCGACTATTATCTTCCAAGCGCAATTATCCTCGATATTGGATTGCCGGGCATTGATGGCTATGAGGTGATGGACCGACTCAAAAAAAACAGCCGGACAAGACATATTCCTGTGCACTTTGTTTCGGCCTCCGACAAAAGTCTTGACAGCCTAAAACAGGGAGCAATCGGATACCTGCGCAAACCGGTTACAAAAGAATCACTGGAATCGGCACTTAACAAGCTGGAAAACCTTGTTCTGGCGCATTCACGCAAACTATTAATTGTTGAGGATGACGATATTACAAGAAAAAGTATTGAAGGCCTGATGGCATCGGACGATGTAATAATCAAAGCTGTGGGATCGGGTGAGGCTGCATGGGAGCTACTCCAGAATGAGACCTTTGATTGCATGATCCTCGACCTCGGATTGCAGGGAATGAGTGGATTTGAGCTGCTCGAAAACATCAAAAAAAGCACGAAGCTGCAGGAATTGCCGGTTATTATTTATACAGCCCACGAATTGTCACAAGAAGAAAACTTTCAGCTGCAACGCTTTGCCGACAGCATTATCCTCAAAGGAGCGAGATCGCTTGAAAGATTGCTTTCCGAGTCAACGCTCTTTCTGCATCAGGTAGAGTCGAAACTATCAAAAAACAAACAGGACATGCTCAAAAAGATTTTGCCCCGCGAAGATATACTCGAGGGTAAAACCTTGCTGATCGTTGACGATGATATGCGAAATGTATTTGCCCTCACCAGCTTTCTCGATCAGTATAACATGAAAATTCTGATTGCCAGAAACGGCAGGGACGGGATTGAAAAACTCAACGCCAATCCCGGAACCGACCTGGTGCTGATGGACATTATGATGCCCGAAATGGACGGCTACGAAGCAATGAGACTAATCAGAAAAGACCAGCGTTTTTCAAAACTACCCATCATTGCTCTCACAGCCAAAGCTATGAAAGATGACAGAGAAAAATGTATTTCGGCCGGCGCAAATGAATACCTCACGAAACCTTTCGACACCACAAAACTGCTCTCACTGCTAAGGGTTTGGCTCTATTGAAAAAGTGAATACCATGAATGATCAGGCCTCACAACTTTTGCAATTGCAGGATCTGGAAATTGATCTTTTTCTGGAGGCCATTTTCAGGTATTATGGCTACGACTTCAGAAACTACAACCGGGCACATGTTAAGCGCAGAATCATTCACCGGCAACAGACCCTCGGACTCTCAAGCGTGAGCGAGCTGCAGCACCGCGTGCTGCATGAAAAGGATTTTATTGAGCATATTCTCAGGGATTTATCAATAAATGTCACAGAAATGTACCGCGATCCCGCCTTTTACCTCGCCATGCGCAAAGAGGTCTTCCCACTGCTCCGAACATGGCCCTATATCAAGATTTGGCATGCAGGTTGCTCAACGGGCGAAGAGGTTTACTCGTTCGCTATCATGTTGAAAGAAGAAGGCCTGTATGACCGCTGTCAGATTTATGCTACAGACTTTAATCCACTCGTTATCGAAACTGCCAAAAAAGGCATTTACCCGATCAGTAAAATCAAGGATTATACATACAACTATCAGCAGGCCGGCGGATTACAATCATTTTCTGATTACTATATCGCCAAATACGACTCAGCAATACTTAACCAAAGCCTTAGACAAAATATTGTTTTTGCGGAGCACAACCTCGTTACCGACAGCATTTTTGCCGAGGTGCAGCTTATTTTGTGCCGTAATGTGCTGATTTATTTCAACAAAGAACTTCAGAACAAAGTTGTGCGAATTTTTAAGGACAGCCTCGTCAAAGGCGGCTTTTTAGGCTTGGGTTCTAAAGAAAATCTGATGTTTACGGATGTTTACGAAGCTTTTGAGGTTGTTGACCCGAAAGAGAAAATCTATAAGAAAAAGCTTCAATCATAACTATAACAAAGGTGAAGGACTGTAAAAATTATCAGGCAGTGGTGATCGGCACTTCAGCAGGCGGATTGAAAGCCTTGAAAGTGATCCTTGAAAATCTACCCGACAGTTTTTATCTTCCAATCATTATCGTTCAGCACCTTAATCCACAGTCGGATGGGTTTTTGGCACAATACCTTAACCAGCATTCAGGTCTCAATGTAAAAGAAGCCGAATCGGGCGAGCCAATCATACAGAAACACGTTTATATTGCACCTGCAAACTATCATCTTTTGGTTGAAAAAAACAGAACATTAAGTCTAACTGTCTCAGAAAAAGTGAACTATGCCAGGCCATCAATCGACTTGCTTTTTGAAAGTGCAGCCGAGGTATTCCTCCACTGTTTGATTGGAATTTTGCTCACAGGTGCAAATGACGACGGCAGCCGCGGAATAGCGAAAATAAATCACTTTGGTGGATTAACAATTGCCCAAAATCCGGAAAGTGCCGAGGTTAATATGATGCCTGTTTCTGCAATCAAAACCGGGAAAGTGGATATCGTGCTTCATCTAGAAGAAATACCGGCCATGCTTGCATCTCTCTGCAAAAGCTAATGCTTTGGCAGGCAAAGGTCAATCAGCACCGGAAGGTGATCGCTGTAGCCGCCAATATATGTAGGCCCTGAGTAGGTTCTTAACAGTTTCTTACCAAGATAACGTTCATCTTCAGTCAGAAGAAAATCAGGCGCAAAAATTCTTGCACTGCCTGCACAGTATGCTGTGGCCGTATCTTGATTCAGGAGCGAGCCGGAGATAATAAACTGATCAAAAATCTGCCAATCATGGCCATGTTTGAGTGTTCCCTCAAAGCCCAGAAAAGCTGAAGGAAAAAACATTTGTATCAAGGAACTGTCCGAAAGTGCAATCTCAGGAGCATGCGCTTTGAGCATCTTGATCAGGCTTTCATCAGCCGGGGTATCGTTAAAATCACCCATCATGATAGCTTTGGCACCTTTATGCGCCATGGCAAGCGAGTCAAAATGCAGACGCAATGTTTTGGCAGCAAGAAAACGCTTTTCAACCGATTCAAGCTGTCCGCCGTAGCGCGAGGGCCAGTGGTTAACATAAAAATAAAGCGTATCGCCCAATTTGGTTTCAAAGGCAGCAAACAGAATATCACGTGTCAGAAAACCGGCATCAGAAGGATCGCGCACAGCGATAGGGCTGCTGCTGAGCAGCGTAAGCAAATCAGCGCGGTAAAGCATGCCCACATCAATCCCGCGACGATCAGGTGATTCATAGTGGACAATTTTGTAGTGCATTGCTTTGAGCGGAGTTGATAAAACCAGGTCCCTGAGAACCTTCTCATTCTCAAGCTCACATAATCCAAGAAGAGCCGGGGCATTGCCTTTTCCTGCAGCGATGATCGTTTTAAACAGGTTGTTTTTCTTCAACAGATACCTCTTCAAGTTCCAGTGTTGCTCACCATCCGGCGTAAAAGCGTTGTAACTTCGGCTCGAATCAACTTCTGTATCAAAGAAATTCTCGGCATTGTAGAACATTATTCGAAGAGGCTGCTGTGCTTTTGCAGCAAATGATAAGCTGAGGGCCAGACAAACTGACAAGTAAAGATTCTTCATTGAAATTCAAAAATAATGAATTTACCGGATAACGTTCGCAATAATACTTATTTGTTTTAACTTTGGCCGATATAAGATAACTTTTGTTTGAAAACAAAAATTCTTTTATTGGGATTTTTCCATTTTTTAGACACAAGGATTTTTTTTTATTATTATGTAACTGATTATTAATTATCTAAAAAAAAACAATTATTTTTTTTATCAAAAACCTATGCGTTTTTAACATTTTCAAACACTAATGTATAGAGAGATGCAAACATATGGTGACGATCAAATCATAGAAGGCATTAGAAAGGCTGATCCAATTGTTCTTGAGTTTATTTACAATAATTATTTTAATGCCATCAGGGCAATTGTAAAGAAGCAATCAAGAAATAATGATGACGCCTGGGATGTTTTTCAAGACACTATCAATTATTTGATTGACATCATTCAGAAAGAAGATAAAGACTTTTCATTGAATGAGGCATCTTTCAGCACGTTCTTTATTGGAATTGGAAAACGAATCTGGATTGACAGGCTGAGAAAAAGTGGAAGGTATGTTCTGATGAAGAATGTACCTGATACAGATTTTTCAGAACCAGCGCTAACAGAGGTGCTGGATTCGCAGGATGTTGAAACAAATGCCTTGCTGAGAATTTACCGAAAGCACCTCGACAACCTGCATCCCGACTGCAAATACCTGATCACAATGCTTATGAATGAGAAAGACGGGGCATTTATGGCCAAAAAACTGCAGTTAAAATCAACCCAGGTTCTTTATAACAAAAAACGTAGTTGTATTAAGAAACTAATTCGTTTTGTAATTAATGATCCTGAATACATAAATATAAAACAGCATGGAAAATCTCGAGAAAATTGAGAAATACCTTAAAGGTGAATTAGATGATGATGATTTGTGGGAATTTAAAAAATCTCTGCACAACGACCCGCAGCTTGCACTTGAAGTTGAGGCAATGCGCGATATGGACGTTTTGCAGTCACAATCATTAAAAATAGATGTAATGGACAAACTGCAGGCTATACACGCCAGGAAAAATCGGGCACAAAGATTTCTCGGACTGCCGGTTCGCAATGCAGTTGCTGCTGCACTTCTCATACTTGCCACGATTGGTGGCGGTTTGCTGCTTACCCAGCAAGGCCGGCACAACCAACAGCTTTTTGAGCAGTATTATTCACTTGAAAGCGGCGCCTTCGGACTCAGATCAGGAAACACAACGCTGGAAAAGAGTCTGGAGCAAGGCCTTCAATTCTACGAACTCGGCGATTATAAGTCGGCAATAAGCCTTTTTGATTTGTCTCCGGACAACCTCATGGCCAGACTTTACAAAGGCATCTCTTACATGGAGTTGGGTCAGTTTGACAAAGCGTCCAATGAATTTTCAGTGATCTTGTCCGACAACGACAACCTGTTTTTAGATCAGGCCCGCTGGTATCTGGCACTTTCATACCTGAAAACCGGAAATATTGCAGATGCTAAATCACATCTGGCAGTGATTGCTTCAGACAGGAGCGTTTATAAAACCAGGGCTCAAAAATTAATCAATGAATTGGAAAACAAATAGATAAGGGGAGTAAATATTTCCTGCTCTTTCTGATTTCCAATAATTTCATAGATTGCAGTATTTTCCCCACTCAGGGTGCAGTATCCGAAATCGGGTACTGCATTTTTTTGTCCCCACCTCCATCAACCCAGAGTCATCAAATCACTACATTTGGGTATAGTTTATAAACTTTCATCATAGTATTTTTGTTGGTTGCCACAATCAATTTATTTTGATCCGGCAAATGAAAATTTAAATATCCAACATTTAACGATGACTTATCTCTCCGAGTTAAAAGAAGGCGAAAAAGGGACAATCCTCAAGGTGAAAGGCCGTGGAGCTTTTCGCAAAAGAATAATCGAGATGGGGTTTGTGCCGGGAAAACAGGTCATCGTTGTAAAACACGCCCCATTACGCGATCCTATTGAATACAATGTGATGGGTTATGAAGTATCGCTGCGCCGTGCAGAGGCATCACTGATCGAAGTTTATATGGGAGATGAAATTTCGAACCAGAGCAATGTTCATTTTCATGGAGTACAGGCATTGGAGCAGGCATTGCAGCTTAGACCGATTTCTGATAAAAAAGTGATCTCGGTGGCGCTCGTCGGAAATCCCAATTCAGGGAAAACCACCCTTTTCAATGTTGCATCCAACTCACGCGAAAGAGTTGCAAACTACAGCGGGGTAACGGTTGAGGCTAAATCAGCATTGTTTCATTATTCCAACTATACGTTCAGGCTCACCGATTTGCCCGGAACATACAGCATCAGCAGCTACACGCCTGAAGAATTATTTGTCAGAAACTTCATCTTCAACGAACTGCCCGATATAGTCCTGAACGTGGTTGACGGATCGAATCTTGAACGAAATCTTTACCTCACCACCCAGCTGATTGATATGGACATCAAAGTCGTTATGGCATTGAATATGTTTGATGAGCTGGAAGCAAAAGGCGCCAAATTTGACTACACCGAACTTGGAAAACTTATCGGCATCCCTGTTGTTCCAACGGTTGGCTCAAAAAACAAGGGAATAGATGCGCTCTTCGACAGGATTATTGCTGTTTATGAAGACCGTGATCCGGATATCAGGCACGTTCATATCAATTATGGTCCGGAGATCGAGAAGTCTATCGTAAAAATTCAAAACCTGGTCAAAACAGCTTGTAACGAAGGCATTATCAATGTGATTTCGCCAAGATATCTTGCCATAAAACTTCTCGAGGGCGACAAGGAAGAAAGCGCGAGGATTGATCAGTGCCACAACAACAAATCCATTCAAAAAGTCGTGCGCGGCGAGATGGTTCAAATCGAAAAGATTTTCAGAGACGACACCGAAACGGTGATAACCGACGCAAAGTATGGTTTCATCGAAGGAGCGTTGAAAGAAACCTATCAGGAAGCTGTGAAGGAAAAGAAAACGAAGAGCAGACGCATTGATCGAATTCTTACAAATCAATACCTGAGTTATCCAATCTTTCTGCTGGTTATTTGGGGAATGTTTCAGGCCACTTTCATACTTGGCGATTATCCAATGCAGTGGATAGAAAGCCTTGTTGGCTGGATAGGAGTTCAAACCAGCACCATCTTACCTTCAGGGATACTTCACGACATGGTTGTGGATGGTATCATTGGCGGTGTTGGCGGTGTGATTGTTTTTTTGCCAAACATTCTTATCCTCTTCTTTTTTCTAAGTCTGCTCGAAACAACGGGTTATATGGCACGGGTTGCTTTTATTGTTGATAAACTCATGCACAGGGTTGGACTTCACGGGCGCTCATTTATACCGCTTCTGATGGGTTTCGGTTGCAATGTACCCGCAATCATGGCAACGAGAACAATCGAAAACAAAAACGACCGTCTCATCACCATGATGATTATACCATTCATGTCATGCAGCGCGCGTTATCCTGTTTACGTATTGGTAATCAGCGCATTCTTCACCGACTTTCGCGGCACTTTATTGTTTGGAATTTATTTGCTGGGAATAGCTTTTGCTGCTTTGCTGGCATGGGTTTTCAAGAAAGTACTTTTCAAAACAGCAGAGATGCCATTTGTTATGGAACTCCCACCCTACCGAATGCCTACCGGCAAGGCCATCTGGAGACAAACCTGGTTCAAGGGAGCGCAGTATCTCAAAAAAATGGGTACAATCATCCTTTTGGCCTCGCTTATTATCTGGGTATTGGGATATTTTCCCCGGGGCAAGCACATTGATGTAGCCATTGATAAAGAGATTGCCACGCTGGTTGGTTCATTGGAGATGACAGCTGCTCATGCCGACACAGCGCACACAGCGGCAATTCAGGCATTGGAGATGAAGCGTAAACAGCAAAAACAAGAATATTCCATGATAGGCCGAATCGGTCATTTTATCGAACCGGTGATCCAACCCCTGGGCTTTGACTGGAAGATGGGTGTGAGCCTGCTGGCAGGTTCGGCTGCAAAAGAGATTGTGATTTCAACGATGGGAGTTTTGTATCAAGCCGATCCTGATAGTGATAGTGGGTCAGGTTTAATACAAAAGCTGCAAGAAAGCCATTATGAGTCAGGTCCGAAAGCTGGCAAAAAAGTGATGCGACCGTTGGTAGCATTGAGTTTCATTGTGTTTGTGCTGATATACTTTCCGTGCATCGCAGTGTTCGCAGCCATTCGTAAAGAGTCGGGCAGATGGCGGTGGCCGCTTTTCACCTCAGTTTACACCACCCTGCTGGCCTGGCTCAGTTCGTTTGCAGTCTTTCAGATTGGCAGTTTGCTCGGATTTTAATCAGCAAAGTTTTTTTGTTTTTCCGCTAAAGTATTTTGTATTTTTACCAAGGATTAAAAAACATTGCTGATAACGACAAAGCAAAATAAAATGACAATCATTGATGAAAAAGCGTTCATGGAAACATTTCAATATTTCGACAAGTCCATTGTTGTCGAGATTATTGACATTTTCATACAGGAATATCCTGACAGGATTGCAAGTATTTCAAAAGACATAGAAAGCAAAGACTTTGCCCGGCTAAAATTCGATGCCCACAGCCTGAAAGGGGTCATCTCGAATTTCTTTGCTGCCCAGCCACAGCAATATGCACGTGAATTAGAGCTTAAAGGCGCATCAAAAGATGGTGAAGGCCTCCCGGAATTGCTTGAAAACCTCAGCCGAACCACCAAGACCTTAACTGAAGAATTGATTATGATGAGACAAAGGTTTGTCTCTTAAATCCTGATCTGATTAATTCCGTTGGGCTTTTCGTTCTCCAACCAGTATTTCAAGCAGTTTTGCAGCTTCCACCGGCAAAATTCTGCCATCTTCATCGGGGCAAACACCAATCCAGGCCTCATCTTCTGCCATTTCATTGAGCCAATGAATCCATTCGGTGAGATCCATATGAACAATCGAATAGTCCTGCCATTCATCAGATGCAGCTTTTTGTGCATCAGATTCTCTATCCCACACTGCCAGAAATGATTTTCTGTCGGCAGACTCCACCATTGCAAACATTCCATCCGTTGCCTGAAGCAACCAGACTGACGCGTTTGCAACTACGTCGTGGATAAAACGATTAAAAACAGAAGTTTCCATAGCTTATACAATTTTTATTCCTGACCTATTTCGTCGAGGAGCATCCATTTTTCTAATTTTTCATCCAGTAGATTTTCTATTTCTTTTAATCTAGCTGAAAGAACTGTAATTTTTTGATAATCTGTTAAATCACCAGCCAATAAATCGAGAATTCCGGCTTTCTCAACTTCAAGTGCTGACATTTCAGTCTCAAGTTGCTCATACTCCTTTTGCTCTTTGAATGTTCGTTTGGCTTTGCGTTTGGCAGGCTCGTTGCCGTTTGACTGCGGGGTTGCTTTGGATTTTTGAGAAGCTTGCAGCGCCTCTTCTTCCCGCTGTTTTTGATCGCGCGCCTCCCTATATTCGGAGTAATTGCCAATGAATCCTTTTACAATTCCATTTCCTTCGAACACAAAAAGCTGATCCACAACCTGATCCATAAAGTATCTGTCGTGCGACACAATCAGCAGGCATCCGTTGTAATCACTGATAAAGTCTTCGAGTGCCTGAAGGGTGAGCAGGTCAAGGTCGTTGGTAGGCTCGTCGAGGATAAGAAAATTTGGGTTTTTTATTAGTACAGTCAACAGATAGAGCCTTCGTTTCTCACCGCCGCTCAGTAAATAAACAGCCTGGTTTTGCATAGGCGGTGGAAACATAAATCTGCTGAGCCATTGCGATGCAGTAGCTGTTGTACCAGATCCGGAAGGAATAATTTCAGCAATTTCTTTCACCACATCAATCACCTTTTTAGATTCATCAAACTGCATTCCAGCCTGTGTATAGTATCCGTAAACGATGGTATCGCCGCTGATGACTCTTCCCTTGTCGGGCAAAATACCGGCAGTAATAAGGTTCAGAAAAGTTGTTTTTCCCACGCCGTTGTCGCCAACCACACCGATACGTTCTCCTTTTGTAAACATATAGTCAAAGCCTTCGAGAATGGGTACACTACCGAACGATTTATGCACATTGCGCATTTCGAGCACCTTACTTCCGATACGCTGTGATTTGATGTCGAGCTGAATTTGCTGCAATGTCCGGCGTTGGGAAGCTTTTTCTTTGAGATCGTAGTAAGCATCAATCCTGCTCTTTGATTTTGTAGTGCGTGCCTGCGGCATTCTCCGCATCCATTCTGTTTCGGTTTTCAGCAGTTGACCGGCTTTTTCGATTTCTGCAGCTATGGCTATCTCCCTTTCGGTGCTTTTCTCCACATAAAACGAAAAGTTTCCTTTGTGGTGGTACAGCTTACCCAGAAACAGTTCGAGAATATTGTTACACACCCTGTCGAGAAAATAGCGGTCGTGTGTTACCATGAGCAGGGTGATGTTTGACTGTCTGAGGTATTTCTCCAACCACTCAATCATTGGAATATCGAGGTGGTTTGTGGGTTCGTCGAGGAGCAAAAGATCGGGTTGGTCAACAAGCAACATTGCCAGTGACAGACGTTTGAGCTGCCCACCAGAGAGGCTCCCGATTCTTTGGTTCAGGTCAACAAATCCGAAGCGGCTCAGCATCTCTATCAACCTGCGGTCGTAATCCCAAGCATGAAGTGCATCCATTCTGGCTGTTGCTTCGGCCAGTTCTTTAGCCAGCTGCGGGTCTTGGTGTGTTTTATCGAGCTTGTGGGTAAGTTGTTCGTAGGCTTTTATTTGTTGCAACACCTTGTTATGCTCTCCCCGGATGGTTTCTCCGATGGTGAGTTCGGTATCGAAATCAGGTTGCTGCTCAAGATAGCCCACCCTTATTCCTTCGGCAAAGGTAACCGATCCTGTATCAGCATCTTCCTTTCCGGTGAGTATGCGCATAAGGGTTGTTTTACCCGCGCCATTTACTGCAATCAGGGCTGTTTTATCACCCTTGCTGATACCAAAACCGAGATTTTCGAATAATGTCTTGTCTCCGAAACTCTTAGAGATGTTTTCAACTGAAAGGTAATTCATACGGGCGCTGATTTATGCAATTAATTGGCAAACATACGGCAAAATGGCCATATGGCAGTCGGTGGACTCGCTTTGCACCTCGATTGGAACGAATTTCGGTAAAAATGAAAATCCCGGATCTTTAAACGTTCCGGGATTTTCGATACAATTTGGCTGGGCCTTTCGGCAAAAAATCATTCAAAATTCTTCTTCATATATTGCAGACGTTCAAAACCGGCAGTATTTTCAGGAAACTTGTTTACGAGGCCCCTGAATTCCTGAACGTCTTTATATCCTTTCTTTTTCATCCAGTCTGACAAACCTCCAACGATCTCTTTAAGGTATGGAATGCCGTTTTGGTAGAGTGTTGTGCAAACCTGGGCAACTGTTGCTCCGGCAAGCAATTGTTTTACAACACCAATTGAATAGTGGATGCCAGTGGATGCTGCAAGGTCGGCGGGTATTCCATTGGCACTTAACAATGCGATCCAACGCATGGAAACAGACTTTTCATCGGGGCTGGAAAACACATTTTCGGTCACAACCTTAGCCGTAGCTATGTCAACATCGGGATTGTAAAAACGGTTGAACAGTACGAGTCCATCGGCGCCGGCTTCTGCCAGCCGGAATGCCATTGACATTGTATTGGTGAAGAAAGGGCCGATTTTAACTGCAACCGGAATAGTGACCTGCTTTTTGACAGCAGTAAGAATATCTATGTAGGATTGCTCTATCTCGCTGCTGCTCATATCTTTGCTGCAGGGAAAAATTGCGATATTCAACTCTATTGCATCAGCGCCGGCGTCTTGCATTTTTGCAGCGAAGAAAGGCCATTCCACAGGACTGACACAGTTCACGCTGGCGATAACAGGAATTTTTACAGTTTTCTTTGAGTCAACGATAAGTTTAAGGTAATCATCAGCCGCGGGACCTTTGGAAATTTCCTGGATGTAGGCAGCGGCTTCGGGATACCAAAAATACATTTCATTTTTGCGCAATTTTGATTCGACCCTGGCAGTGATCTGCTCTTCAAACAAAGATTTCAGCACAACTGCACCTGCGCCTGCTGCTGCACATGCTTTTACGTTTTCAATGTTTCCTGTAAGCTTTGAGCTACTGACTACCAATGGATTAGCTATATCAAGACCTAAATAAGTTGTTGAGAGATTCATTGTATTCTGATTTAATTGTTCAATTATTCGATATGGTTTTGCTTTCTCAAAAAGTTGATAAGAAAAGCGAACGCCTTGTCAAGGTTAGCAAGTGCAGCATCAGTAAGCTCCTCCCTGAAATCCCACTCATAGCCTTTGATATGCAACAAATAGGCAGGGGGAGCAGCTCCATAAATCTTGCTGCACAAATCAATTACGAAGGCGGGTGAAACAGCATGCATACTAAATTCGACACGGGCATCGTTTGGTTTCACTTCGGTAAAGCTATATGCTTCAATATCTTCGATGGAAGCATCAGCAAAAATGACCATCGAAGCCTCAGCAACAGTTGCAGCATCTTCAATATTCAGCTGGTAATTTGTGTCGGTGACAATATTATTGGCAGGTGAGGCTTCGAGGTATTGATCGAGCCTTTTTATGAGTGCGGCGCCCAGGCCATCGTCCTGACGGCCCGGATTACCATACGCATAAACCAATATTTTGTCCTTCACACTCATCCCTCGAACGACCTTTTCCTGTCAATAACCTGATCGTTTTTGTCAACGAGTGTGATTTCGAGGGGCATATTACCGAGTGCGTGGGTGGCGCAGCTGAGACAGGGGTCATAGGCTCTGATGGCCACTTCCACTGCATTCATCATACCTTCGGTAATGACTTCTTTTCCGGTCATAACCGATTTGGCAACATGATTCACCGATCTGTTCATAGGCTCATTGTTGTTTGTTGTTGAAACAATCAGGTTAGCCATTTCAATTTGGTCGTGATCATTGATGCGGTAGTGGTGGAACAAAGTTCCGCGCGGAGCCTCAATCAAACCAACGCCTTCTTTTTGTTTCGTACCCTTTGCAACCAACTCACCCTCAAGCAAATCAGGATCGTTAAGCAATTCGCGAATCATTTCGGCTGCATGCAGGGTTTCGATCAGTCGTGCATAGTGCATGAGCATGCAGTGGTTGTTGGGCTTACCTCCGGTAAGCGATTTGTAGGACTCAAACTCTTTCTGCGCCAATGGTGTTGGAATGAAGTCGGCAGTATTCAAGCGGGCGAGCGGGCCAACCCTGTACCATCCTTTTTCTTTGCCATAGGCTTTCAGATAAGGAAACTTCATATAGCTCCAGCTGCGAACCTCTTCTTCAATATAATTAGTATATTCCTGATAATCAATATCATTTAAAATCTTCTTACCATCAGCATCAACAGCTCTGAGCACACCATGGTATAAATCGAGTGCACCATCTTTTCGCACCAGGCTAAGGTGGTTGCTTGGGAAATAAGCAAAATCATCAATGAATGCCTTATTTGCGACATAGTATGCTTTGAAGAATTCGAGGGCTTCCTGCGCCCAGGCAACCATTTTGTCGGCATTGAGTGGGTCGGCACCCTTTAAAAACTCGTCACGTTCTTCAATTGTCAGGTGCTTGTTGATCCCCCCCGGGATAGCGCCCGTACCATGAATTTTCTTTCCGGCAGTTGCACGAATAATCTCCTGGCCAAACTTACGCATCATCACGCCTTGCACCGCGAGTTCCGGCCTTGTGAGGGCAATGCCGATGATATTTCTGATGGCCGGATCGCCATCAATACCAAACAGAAAATCGGGGGCACTGAGGTGGAAGAAATGGAGTGCATGGCTTTGAAAAAATTGACCATAATGCATCAGACGACGCATTTTCTCGCCTGTTGGCGTGAGACCATGACCGGTTCCGGCACCCACAATAACATCGAGTGCTTTTGCAGCTGCAAGATGGTGACTAACGGGGCAAATGCCACAAAGGCGCTGAACGAGAACCGGTGCTTCCCAATACGGACGACCTTGCACAAAGCGTTCAAAACCTCTGAATTCAACAATATGTAAACGACTTTGGCTTATATTCCCGTTGTCATCCATATGTATGGTCACCTTTCCGTGTCCTTCGACACGTGTAACGGGTTCAATTGTAATCTTTTTCGACATGATTTAGTTAGCGTTTAGTTAGTCAAATTTCACAACTTCGTAAGGCAATTTCATAGGATCGCCTGTAATAAGTGCCACAAGTGCATCCCATATCAGATCGGCTCTGGGAGGGCAGCCCGGCAGAAAATAATCAATTTTAACCACTTCATGGCAGGGATAAACCCTGTCGAGCAGCATTGGGAGTTCATCGTCATTGGGCAGAATGTGTTCTTTGTTTAGCTGAACAGTAGGCCCGCCAATGTAAGCCTCGTGCAGGCATTCTTCAACAGGAATTCCATTGCGCAATGCAGGAAGGCCTCCCATGATCGCACACTCGCCTAATGAGATGAGAATTTTACAATTTTTTCTGAATGAACGCAAAACTTCCACGTTTTCGCTGTTGCAGCATCCTCCTTCGATAATACCGATGTCAACAGGTTTTGTAAATGTTTTAATATCGTCCACTGGGGATTTGTTAAACTCAACCAATTCAATTAGTTGAAGAATACGTTCATCGATATCCAGAATTGACATATGGCAGCCAAAGCATCCTGCCAATGATGTTGTTGCGATTACTGGTTTACTCATTTTTTATTCCTCCCGATCTTATCCCTCGATTTCGCTACCGATGGGTTGGTTATCAAATTTTCTTTTTCCGATAGGTGTTGCAAAACCTTTCTCTTTGACCAAAATAGAACCCACAGGGCAGTTGTTCATTGCAAGTTCTGCCAGTTCATCTGTCATGTTTGCAGCAAGCTCCTCATCCAGAACCACTTCCAGATGATTTCCCCGACTGTGGAATGCGAAGAAAGAGCGTCCGTTCTCGTCCTTGATAGATTTTATGCACCTTTTGCAAAGAATGCATCTGTTTTGGTCTTTGATGATTTTTGGTGATGAAGCATCAACATCCTTAAGCGGAAAATCATAAGGATAGCGTGGAACCATCATTTGATAGAGATATCCGAGTGCCTGTAGCTCGCAGTTTCCGCTTTTTTCGCATGAAGGACAGAAGTGATTGCCGCTCACGAACAATAACTCGATGATACTTTTTCTGAGTTCTGTGATATCTGCAGATTCCGATTCGATCTCGATGCCATCGGTAACCGGTGTTGTGCAGGAAGTCATCAACCGCCCGTTGATTCTGACAGTGCAGATGCGGCAGGCACCTTTGGGATGCAGTCCTTTCATATTGCATAATGTCGGAATGAAAATACCGTTCTGACGGGCTGCTTCGACAATGTATGTGCCGGCTTCGGCCATACATTCCCTGCCATCTATTTTAAATTTTATCAAGTTTGCCATTTTATCGTAATTTTTCTGTTTAACTCAATGATTATGAAATTTGGGAATTCTGCCAACATATTTACAAGAGCCCTGCACCGATGTTTCGAGATCAAATCCCTGATCGAATTCAACATCTTTTTGCAGAAGGTCTTCATACAGGTGACGGAAATTTTTCAGACTACTTACGATTGGGTTGGCAGCAGTTTGGCCAAGTCCGCAACGACTGGCATGCAACACCTTGCCCCAGTTTTGCAAATCGGCAAGATCTGAAGTGACACCTTTGCCTTTTAAAATCTTCAACAACTTGTTTCGCATCACCTGTGGCATATTGCGGCAGGTGGAGCAGGAACCACATGACTCATCAATGAAAAACTCCATGAAATTGAGTACCACATCTTTGAGCAGGTTTCGTTGTTTCCCGAAAATAATCATTGATCCACCCGTTGACAGGTCGGAATAGCCAAGCGTACGGTGAAATTCGGCCGGCCCGATAAGTGTTCCTGACGGACCACCAACCTGAACAGCCTGCACATCGTAAGCACCAACCATATCGAGCATATCTTCCACATTGAAGCCCCAATTCACTTCATAGACGCCCGGAAACATGCAGTCGCCCGAGATGCTCAGGATTTTTGTCCCGGTTGAGTCTTCAGTACCAAACTGGGTGAACCATTCGCCGCCGTTTTCAATAATCCGAACGGCTGTTGCAAAGGTTTCGACATTGTTGATAATTGTGGGCTGTCCAAGATATCCTTTTTCAACCGGGAATGGTGGCTTATCACGTGGTTCGCCTCTTTTGCCTTCGAGCGATTCGAGCAATGCTGATTCCTCGCCACATACATAGGCCCCGGCACCAAACTGGATGCGAATATCAAAGTTAAATCCTTCAATTCCGGCAATATTGCTACCAAGAAGCTTTTCATCCCGCATATGTTGAAGCACCGATTCGAGGTAGTTCTTCATATAACGGTATTCATACCTTAAATATAGGATACCTTCATCACCGCCGATGGCATAGCCGGCAATAGCCATTCCTTCAAAAACAAGCTCGGGCTTTTCGGTCAGGATTACCCTGTCCTTAAAAGTGCCAGGCTCACCTTCGTCGGCATTGCAAACCACATAATGTTTTGCACCTTTGGCCCTGCGGCAGAATTCCCATTTGAAACCTGTCGGGAAACCTGCTCCGCCGCGTCCGCGGATATGGCTGTGTTTGATTTCGGCAATGACAGCTTCGGGCGACATACCCGGAAGTATTTCTTTTGTTACTTTTCCCATCGAATAGAGATCGGAAAGTATCATGCCTTTTCGGCGTATATTACTCGAAACCATTGCTTTGAGCTGTGGATGTTGGTTTTTTCCGTCGCCATAACTTTCATTCACGAGCTCATCGAGGCTAAGACCCTGGCGCATATGCCGCACGATTTCTTTCACCCGGTAAGGTGTTAGTCTGGTAAAAACCTTGTTATTGATGATTGCTGCCGGCTCCTGGTCGTTCATTCCAATACATGCAGTGTCGAAAAGACCTATCAGTCCATCATCAGTGACCTGGCCAAAAGCAATTCCGACTTCTTTTTCAAAAGCTTCTTTGATTGCCTGGCGACCAAACATATAGGCCACAGCACTGTTGTTGAGATAGATAGCATACTTACCTCTTGGCTTTGTGCTTAGGAAATGGTAGAAAGTGATGGTTTGTTCCACATCCACCTGCGACAGGCCAAGGTTGTGTGCTAACAATGCAACAGCCTGCCTGCTGATGTAACCAAACTGTTCCTGGAGGTCAATGAGCATGTCCATAAGCCGGTTTGCATCACTCCCATACTTCCTGATAATACTTAAAACGATTTGTTCCATGAAAGTTAAAGTTGGGTAAATCAATTTTTTACATGATATAACATTCTGTTGTTAATCAATTCACAACAAAAATAAAAGGAAAATTAAACTGTACTTCAAGAGGCTAAAATTTAGAACGTTTTTAAATTGCCGGAACGTTATGAACAATAGTTGGAGAGAGGTTCAGTTTATTGATTTTCAATTTTATAGGCATTTGTTATTGATCAATCAGGAGAAAAAATAAAATTTTTAATCCTGTTGTAAATACTTTGTTGCCCGCAAAACATGTCTTTTTCCGGGAGGACCGGGCAGGCGTTCGACTTTAAATCCGGCTTCTCGCAGCGCATTCTTCACAATGCCTTTTGATGAATATGTCACGAGTACACCGCCGGGGACAAGTGAGTGATACAATTTTGCAAAGAGCTCAGTTGTCCAAAGTTCTTGCTGGGCTTCGGGGCTGAAAGCATCAAAATAAATGAGGTCGAACCGATTAACCGGTGGTTGATAGTCGGCAAAATCAAGTAAAAGTTTACGAAAGATGAAGTGAGGGCTGATGTTGTGCGTTTGGTTCCAGTCAACTTCATGCAGTTGCAAACAAAAGCGTGAAGCACCGGTGTTCGTTGCCCATTGCGTTTCGGCAAATTGCCTGATAAGTTCGGTTGATGGCGGATACTTTTCGACAGTTTCGTAATAGATCGTTGTGTTTGCGCTGTTCAGATGTGTTAAAACGGCGTTTAAACCTGTTCCGAATCCCATTTCAAAAATGCTGATATGCTCTTTTTCAGCTAAAAGCGGCTGTAGTCCGTTTTGAATAAAAACGATCATGGATTCGGTTACCGCTCCATGCAAAGAATGGTAAGATTCGCCGAATTTTGCACTGAAAAGGCTGACAGAATTGTCAGAAGTGTTGACCAATCTCGTTGATTCTGATGGTTGCTCCATATTCATACGAACATTTAAATCGCCGCTTTGACAGGTTTGTAAAAAAGTTTGGGAGTCATTTGCAGCATTAAAATATTTACTTTTGGCTAAATTAAACATTATAGCAATTCAATTTTTCAAACTATGAATTACCAGTTGAATTTGTCGCGGGTTTTGTTTCTTGACATTGAAACTGTGCCCGCATTTCCGGTTTACAGTGATCTATCAGAACGCATGAAGAAACTTTGGGACCGAAAAGCCGGGCATATAAAAAGCAAAGAGGACGACAGTCCGGAATCATTGTACGGAAGGGCGGGGATTTATGCAGAATTTGGTAAAATCATCGTGATCTCGGTTGGGTATTTCAATGGTAGTGAGTTCAGAATCAAGTCATTCTATGGCGAAGATGAAAAAGTGCTTCTGGAAGAGTTTGCCCATTTGCTAAATAAACATTACGACAATCAGGACGATATGCTCTGTGCACACAACGGAAAAGAGTTCGATTTTCCATACATCGCACGCCGAATGATGATCAATGGAATCAGGCTTCCGGCCATTCTTCAGATTGCAGGTAAAAAGCCGTGGGAGATTAAGCATCTCGACACCATGGAGTTATGGAAATTTGGAGATTATAAAAACTATACTTCCCTTGATCTGCTGACTGCAATTTTCGACATTCCCACCCCAAAAGATGATATTGACGGAAGCCAGGTGGGAAAAGTTTTTTGGGAACAGCATGATCTTGAACGTATTAAGAATTATTGTCAAAAAGATGTACTTGCAATTGCGCAGCTGTTGCGCCGTTATCTTGATCAGCCGCTAATCAAGGAAAGTCAGGTTGCATTTATCCCGTAAACTAATCCTGTTATGGCGCATCAGTTATCCAAATCAACTTTTATACGCGGCGAACAATGTCAGAAGTCATTGTATCTGAACAAGAAACGTCCGTTTCTTAGAGATAAAATCAGTGCGGAGCAATTGGCAAAATTCAGACGGGGAACTGACGTGGGGATTTTGGCCCAGTCACTGTTTCCGGGAGGTGTGGATTGCAGGCCAAAATCGCCATCACAATATGCTGCCAAAGTGATTGAAACAGCACAAC
Organism: Bacteroidales bacterium UBA6207; assembly: GCA_002421995.1. Classification (GTDB taxonomy): domain Bacteria; phylum Bacteroidota; class Bacteroidia; order Bacteroidales; family F082; genus JALNZU01. Next base: position 75,920 of record DISP01000156.1, read on the forward strand.
AGATGGCCGACCAGAAAGTTAATTGCATTTATGAAGCTGTTTTTCAATTTGATGATGTTTTAATAATCCTTGACATACTTGAAAGAACAGGCCATCAATGGAATGCCTATGAGGTGAAAAGCTCAAAAAAGATCAGCGAAACTTACCTTCAGGATGCCGCCTTGCAATACCATGTGATCAGGGGTTCGGGAGTTGATTTGGCAGCCTTCAACCTTATATATATCAACGAAAATTATGAGATGGAAACAGAAACGGTTATGCAACAACTGTTTCTGATCAAAGATGTGACAGCCGAAGTTAAGGCGCGTGAAAACAGTATTACCGCTGCTATTGCGTTGAGCAAAGCAACACTCACACTCGAAAACTCACCTGAAGTGCCCATAGGGGAGCAATGCCATCACCCCTACCCTTGTGATTTTTTAGGTCATTGCTGGAAATCAGTACCACCAAACAGCTTGCTTTATTTGGACACGCTGGAATCAGCTTTGCGCTTTTCGCTTTACCGGGAGGGAAAGACCAGGATAGAACAACTGCCCGAAGATCATCTCAAAAACATAGATCAAAAGATTCAGTATGAATCATTTAAAAAAAATGAAGTGAATTTTGACAAAGCGGCATTGCATACCCTGTCTCACATACCAAAGGCAGCGCAACAAGGCAGCTTTTTGAAAGTTTTATATAGTCAGCCTGCAGTTCCATTTATGACAGGTATGCGACCGTATGACCATATACCATTGGCAGTGAGCATCCTGAAAGGAAACACAAGCACAGAATACCTGATTGCGCAGACGGCAGATGGCATGGAGTTTTTTTTACAAACCTTAGACACACTCAACGAAGAACATATCATATTTGCCGAGGATAAAGCAGATGTGGCACACTGTGTTCGTGTTGCAAACCGCATCAGCGCAAAGGCAGGACACAAAACCATTCATGATTCGCTGGATCAATTGGTTGGGCTCAGGGAATTTCTTTCTGACATCAGCTTATATTTGCCGTTTACTGCCGACAGGTTTGGAATTGAAGAACTTCAGAAACATTTTTCGGCAACTACTTTTAATTTGAAAAAGGAAGTATATCTGGTAAAAGACCTGTTGGAGGAAACCGATGAGGTGAAAATTAGCAAGCAGCTTGAAGGAGTCGGGACATATGTTAAAGCCTTGCAGCAAATCGTTGCAGGCTTTCGAAAGCTTTTGGAAGCCTGACGTTGCAGAAAGTTTGCGTTAATAATTTTTTCAAAAAATTGAATCAGAAGGTCAGAAAGCACACATATTACTATCTTTGGGGCATGGACAGAAATCTAAGAAAACCAAAAACGAATACACTAAACCCAACTGATCTTCAGCGCAATATGCTTATGGAGCACGGCAGGGTTCCGCCCCAGGCAACCGATCTGGAAGAAGTTGTCCTAGGCGCAATGATGCTGCAGAAAGAGGCAGTGACTGCGATTATTGACATACTTCAGCCGGAAGTATTTTACAAGGAGGCACATCAAAGAATTTTTTCGGCAATCAAAAGCCTGTTTTCAAAGTCGGATCCCATTGACATCTTAACCGTCACAAACGAGTTGCGTTTCACGGGTGAGCTCGATTTGATTGGCGGGCCGTACTACATTTCGCAACTGACGAACCGGGTTGTTTCGTCGGCCAACATTGAGTATCATGCGCGCATTATTCTGCAAAAACACATACAGCGCGAGCTCATCAGGATATCATCCGACATCATTCATGATGCCTACGAGGACACCACCGACGTTTTTGATTTGTTGGACAAAGCTGAGTCGGGTCTTTTCAAAGTGAGCGAATCCAACCTGAGGCGAAGCTACAGTACGATGCCTGATCTTGTTCAGCAAGCCATAAAAGATATTGAGAATGCCAAGAACAGCGAATCGAGTTTAAGAGGAGTACCTTCGGGCTATTCAGAGCTTGACCGAATCACACAAGGCTGGCAAAAAAGCGATCTTATCATTCTTGCTGCGCGTCCAAGTATGGGTAAAACTGCCCTGGCCTTAAATCTTGCCCGTAACGCTGCAGTAATGTTTAATAAGCCGGTAGCTTTCTTTTCGCTGGAAATGTCATCTGTTCAATTGGTTACACGTTTAATATCGAGCGAAAGCTACCTTGGCGCTGACAAATTGCGCAAAGGCGACCTCGCGCAATATGAATGGCAGCAATTAACCACCAAAATTGTGCCCCTTGTCAATGCAAAAATGTATATTGACGACACCCCGCAGCTTTCAATATTTGAGTTGCGTGCCAAGTGCCGAAGACTCAAACAACAGTTTGACATTCAGATGGTATATGTTGACTATCTGCAACTTATGACTTCAGGGGGCGAAAATAAAGGCAACCGTGAGCAAGAAATCAGCAACATCTCACGATCGTTAAAAAGTTTAGCCAAGGAACTCGACATTCCTGTTTTGGCCTTGTCACAGCTCAGCCGCTCGGTTGAAAGCAGGCCCGGATCAAAAAAACCTATCCTGTCCGACCTTCGTGAGTCAGGTGCAATTGAGCAGGACGCAGATATGGTAATTTTTATCTATCGCCCTGAATATTACGGACTTACTGAAGATGAAGGCAACAACAATACACAAGGTCTTGCAGTGATCAACATTGCAAAGCACCGTAACGGAAAGCTTGGCGATGTAAATTTGAAGTTCGTAGGTCAATTTGCACGCTTTGAAGACCCTGAAAACTACCAAACACAACCTGCCGATCTGAGTCCAAACAAAGGATTTGAAGTGCAAACACGTGTTGTGGGTTCAAGGATGAACGACGACTACGGTATAAACGAAGACAATACACCATTCTAAACATGAAAAATATGAAGAATTTACCCAGCTTATTTTTTGTTATAATCATATTGTTACTAACCACAAATGTAAACAGCCAGAAAGCGTATCAGCTTTCATATAAGCTGGAAAAGGGACAGCACTTTGAGCTCGAAATAAAAAATAACCAGAATATTTCGATGAATATGCAGGGTCAGACCATGGTGCTACAGCAACAAATGATTATGAACCAACAAATGACGGTATCTGAAACCGACAGTGTAAACAACAAAGACCTTGAATTGACCTACACATCCTTGTGGTTTAAACAAAATGCAATGGGGATGGAAGTTATCTGGGACTCGAAAAACCCTGACACTACGAATCCAATAGCCACACAGATCGGGCAGGCATTGGGAAAAATAATCGGATCACCAATTCATGTTATTATTGATCAATATGGCAATCCTATTAAGCTTACAAAACAGTCGGACGGAGGAAAAGGAGCAAATCTTGCCGGTTTTGAATCAGGCATGATGGTGGTGTATTCAGATAAAAAAGTGAAGGAAGGCGATAGTTGGCAAACAAAACTCCAGCCCGACCCTGCGAGCGATTTTATCATCGAATCAACCTACAAATTGGAAGAAGTAAAAGGAAAGAAAGCTGTGATTGGTTTTGAAGGCAAGATCACGGGAACCACTATCATGGGCGAAAAAGCTGTGATCAACGGCACCGTCACCGGAAGTTCGACCATAGACATTCATACCGGCTGGGTTCTCACAGCTTCAATCACACAAAAGCTGGAAATGGAAATGGAACAACAGGGCATGAAGCTTCCGATGCAGATGAGCAGTTTCATTGAATTGACAAGCAAATAAAGCCACAAAGTTCATTTTGAAAACGAAAAGAAAAAAAAAGAAGAACAACCTTACAGCCAGACTGTTAAGACTGCTAAAAGGAATTACCATCTTTTTCGGGCTTCTTTTTCTTTCAATGATTGTTTTAAGTTTTACCGCCCTGCCCTGGCATGCCTACCACCGGCTTGGGACAAAGCTTGTTTCAAAACAAAATCAGAATCCCGACTGTATCGTTCTGCTTGGTGCCGGAGGCATACCCGGCGCAGAAGGCTTACTCAGAACATGGTACACAATTGAAGCAGCCGGGAAATTCCCGTCCAGCGAAATTATCGTTGCGTTGCCTGCCGACACCACTGATTTTGAGGCAAGTGATCATAAGCGCATCATTCAACAGCTCACCAATGCCGGTGTTGAGGCCAAGCGAATTCTTTCGGAAACACGCGGAACCAACACCAGAGAGCAAAGCGTATTTATTTTCAAAATGTTAGCACAAAAAAAAGCCAATTTACTGATTGTCACCTCGCCTGAACATATGTACCGAAGCATACTTACCTTCAGAAAAACCGGCTTCGAAAATGTTAACGGTCTCCCAACCTTTGAAAATTCTTTTGATGAAGAATTGCTCATCTCCGAAGAAGGAACGCAGAAAAAAAAGGAAAACAAAAGTGGTAATCTTGGCTTACGTTATAATATGTGGAGTTACCTGCAATACGAAATAAAGGTCAGCCGGGAATACATTGCTTTGGCATACTACAAGCTAAAGGGTTATATCTAAATTCCATCCTGAGGTAAAGTAAAACTGATTTTTATCAAGTCTTGATTTTGTTTGCTGCTTGTTTGCAGATAAATAAATGCCTTATCCCCGGAAATCAGATTTAACCCAATCAAATTCAAAACAGCTAAAACACTACTTTTGTGCCATAAAACTTCATTAATCATTGCAATTTTAGAAATATGAATAGATTTTCCTTACTCCTCTTTCTGCTTGTGGCTGTGCTGTTGACAGCTGAAACAAAATCGCAAAACAGCTATCCTGTTAAACGTGGCTTCAGGCCCGTCATTGCGCTTGACAAAGTTCCGGAGAGTGCCTTTGAATCAGGGCGTGTTTTGATTAAGTTTAAAGCTGAGGCAGCCGGCAGGATCGAAGCCGCTCCTGTGATGGAAAAAAGTGAGGGCAATCTGTTTTTTGGTATTGATGAAGTGGATAAACTCAACAAACAGTTCAGGATAAAACGAGCAACACAGCATTTTTATTCACCAGCTCTGAAAAATACTTTTTCTGAACGCCACAAAGCATGGGGTTTTCATCTGTGGTACGAACTCGAATTTGATGCCACAACAACAGATGTAAAGACTATCGTGAATTCCTATTCAAAAATAAATGAATTAGAAATTGTAGAGCCGGTCTATAAAAAACAGCTGATCTCAGCCGGAAATCCCGTCATAGCTGAAGAAGTTGAGGATAAAAACACAGACAATAAATCTACAACCTGGACACCCAATGATCCCCGCTTTGCTGAACAATGGCATTACCACAACACAGGGCAGCAAAGCGGTACAGCGGATAAGGACATTGATTTGCCAGAAGCATGGGAGATAGAAAAAGGCAATTCGGATGTGATAGTTGCAATCATTGACGGGGGCATCCAAACAGATCATCCTGATTTGGCCGGAAATATGTGGTCAGGAATAGGATACAATTTTGTGAACAGCTCTTCCACTATTGTGCCTCATAATCATGGCACCCATGTGGCCGGGACAGTTTCAGCCGTAAACAACAACGGAGTGGGCGTTTCGGGCGTGGCTGGTGGCAGTGGCACTTCTGACGGGGTGAGGCTGATGAGTTGTCAGGTTTTTACCAATTCGAGTTCAGGAGGTTTTCATCTTGCACCGGTTTATGCAGCTGATAATGGTGCAGCCATCTCGCAAAACAGCTGGGGCTATACCAGTGTAGGGGTTTATGAACAGAATGTTTTGGATGCAATAGATTATTTCAATACAAACGGTGGGGGAACAGCCATGGATGGCGGTCTCACCATTTTCGCTGCCGGAAACGATGATGCTTCAGGATTATGGTATCCAGGATGTTATGCAAGTTGTTTATCAGTAGCCGCTACCAACAACAACGATGCGAAGTCGTGGTATTCCAATTATGATACCTGGGTTGATATTTCTGCTCCCGGCGGCGAAACCAATACTGTGACCGCCAGGGGTGTCTTAAGCACCTTGACAGGATCAACTTACGGGTTTTACCAAGGCACATCTATGGCATGTCCGCATACGACAGGCGTGGCAGCTTTGATCGTTTCAAACGCTTTTGGTTTGCTCGAAGCCGGCGATGTCAGAGACATTTTAGTAAGCACAACGGATAACCATTATGCACAAAACCCTTCATATATCGGAAAATTAGGTAGTGGCCGACTTAATGCCTATGAAGCACTCGCTGCAACACAAGCCTATCTGACAGGTGTTTTAAACCCGGCTACTTTTTCAGCCAGTTCGGTCAGTACAAATCAAATTAACCTAAGCTGGACAAAAAACAACCAAAATCACTATGTAATGATACTTTGGTCGCCCAACGGAACATTTGGGTCGCCCACTTCCGGAACCAATTATAGTATAGGCCAAACACTCGCTGGCGGTGGTACAGTGCTTTACAAAGGAAGCAATAATAACTACAGCCATACTGGTCTGAATGAAAGCACCAGCTATTTCTATAAAGCATATTCGTATGATGGAACATGGCAGTATTCAGCAGGAAAAACAGCTCAGGCCACAACATTCTGCGGAGCGTTTGGTTTGCCGGTAAACGAATCTTTTGCAAGCCCCAGTTTACCTAACTGTTGGGAAATCACTGACCTAATTGGTGCAGGACAAACCTGGCAAATCGGCACAATCACGGGCTATACACCTAACCCTTCACTTACAGGAGATTACGCGTATATNNGACCTGACAAGCTATACAAATGTCAATCTTTCGTTCAGTCACTACTTTAGACAGTATTTATCTGCATCAACAGCAAGTCTTTATTACTCTGTCAATGGTGGGACATCCTGGACCCTGATTCAATCCTGGACTGCATCCACGGTAAACCCTGAATCATTCAACCAAACCATCGCTGCTCTTGCAGGTCAGTCACAGGTGAGGTTCAGATGGAACTTCATCGGAACTTATGCCTATTACTGGGCTGTTGACAACATTTCGATCACCGGAACTTCATCAGGAGCAACGCTTTCTGTGAGCCCATCCAACCGCGATGTAACAGC
>DISP01000102.1 GCA_002421995.1 Bacteroidales bacterium UBA6207
CATAGGAATTGTTATGTTCTTCTTCATTAATAATGCAGCGATCAGGCGGGAATCCAAGCCCCCGCTTAGCGAAAGTGCCGTATTAGGCAATGTTTTTATACGGTTTTCCAATGCTGTTGAAAGTGATTCAATCAGGATGTTCGGGCTGACTTGCGGCTCTTTTGCCAACTTTTGAGGAAAGAAAGGATATCTTTTTTCGAATATTCTCCCATTGAGCAAATCAATCTGTACAGAGAAACTGGCCTTGATACGTTCAATTCTTTCCCATAAGGTTTTTGTGCCCAAGGTAAATCCAAAAAGCAAAAGCTGAGCCTGTCCTTCCAAATCGTTGCATGGGATTGTTCTAAGTTCTTTTGCAAGCCCGATATTCCTGGTAATCATCAGTTTGCGGCCTTCCTTAAGCATATAGAGCGGCAGACGTCCAAAACGGTCAGATACCACCAATGCCTGCTGCTTTCGTTCATCCAACAGCAGAATAACGAATTCTCCATCTTGATTTGCAATCCACTCATTAATCCGGTCCTGATCGAAGCCTTTTGGGGTAAAAAACGTAAACAACAGATCCTCAATTGATTTTGTAATGAATGGATAGATCAAACCTTCAAAAACAGCGAGGTGCTCACCCCTTTTCCAAACCTGAACAGGATAATTTTTTGGTGCATGGTTCACAAGAAAAACACGACCCGGTACGTTATAGATTGTATTAGGAGTGAAATTGTCAGGTGCATTTTTTTTAAGTGAAGCAACAATTTCTTCTGAAGTAAAATTGATGGCCAAATTGATTCCCGGCATATTCGGTGTGTACTATTTAGGTTTTCGGAAAAAGTTGCATATTTGCTATTTGACAAAAGAATCAGCTAAGCAATACGTAACAAAAGTAAATAAAAGAAAGAATCATTGATGGAAAAGCGGTTTGTTCTGACATCTGGGACCGGTGAGGAAAAAGCCGATTTTCGATTTGGTTTGTTGCTTAACGGCAACACAATCGAGGCATGGCAGGCAGAAACAATACGATTGCTTAAAGAAGATGGGCACCAGCTTGTCTTTGTTGGTATAAATGCAACATGTCAAAAGAAAGGATCACTAACAGACAAACTGATAAACTACCCATACAGCCGCTTACTTTTCCGTATCTGGAACCGCTTTATTTTCAAGCCTTCAGCCAAAAATCCAACCAATGTCACCTCACTTATCGCGGGTGCATCCGTTATTCCTTTAAATACAACTGTAAAAGGAAGTTCAACCTATTTTTCTGATACTGACGTTTCTATGGTTAAATCCTTTGCAATGGATTTTATCTTAAGGTTTGGCTTTAACATCATCAGGGGCAGTATTTTAGATGCTGCTAAATTTGGTATATGGTCGTTTCATCATGATGATGAGATGAAATACAGAGGAGGACCGCCCGGTTTTTGGGAGTTTATGAAAAAAGAAGCCGACAATGGTGTGATTTTGCAACGGCTTACAAACCAGCTTGATAAAGGAATTTTGCTTCAAAAGAACTGGTATCCGGTGATCTATCACGCTTACACTGCTCATTTGAATCAGCTTTATAACGAAAGCACTAAATTGCCTCTGCAATATTGCAGGCAACTTCAATCGGGTGAGGTGACTGAAACACAGTCAGCCACAAAAGCAAAGATATATCATCCACCGGGAAATTTAAAGATGTTACATTATGTTTTTTTGGCAGTTTACCGTCGCATAAGTTTTCATCTTAAGGACCTACTCCGGCAGGAAGACTGGCATATCGGCTATGAAGATTTTCATGACAATCCTGATTGCCTGAGCAATGACATTTTTCAAAAAATCAACCGAAGTAGCAGAACGACTTATCTTGCCGATCCTTTCATCATTTCGCACAAGGGCGAAACGTATTTTTTTGCGGAAGAGTTTGATTATAAAAAAGGAAAAGGGAAACTTGTTGTTGCAAAAAAGTCAGAAGNNGAATGTTTTGAATCGGGCGAGGTTAAAATTTATCAATTCGATACAGTTTCGCTTAAGCTCAGCTTTGTGCAAACACTCCTAAAAGGTTATGCAGCTGTTGATCCTATCGTTTTCAGACGTGATGGGCGATGGTGGTTGCTGTTTACTTTGAAATCAATGCCCAGTGTGCACCTATATGTGTTTTATGCTGAAAGTTTGTTTGGCGAATACAAGCCTCATTTTAATAATCCTGTGAAATCTGACATCAGGGCAGCCAGAAATGCAGGAGCAGCATTTGTAAAAGGTTCGAAGTTATTCAGACCTGCGCAGGATTGCTCAGCCCATTACGGTCGAGCAGTAAATATTTGCGAAATTACAGCGTTATCAGAAAACAGCTTTTCAGAAGTTATTTCAAAACGAATTGAGCCAATAAATCGAAGCGGCTACAGTACAGGTTTGCATACTTATAACTTTTCGGAAAGCATTTGTGTGGTTGATGGAAAGCGTTATATTTCAACCTGGTATGGATTTTTGCATTCCTTAAAAAAGAAAATTTCCAGAAGAAAATGATCAGGAAAATTGTTGCAACATCTTCGGTCAGAGTCCTGCATGCAGCTTCAAACGTTTTGATGCTTTTGCTGGCTACCAATTACCTTGGAAGTGAGCAGTGGGGCTTATCGGGGATCATTTTGCTTGATGTTTCGCTAATTCTGCTTTTTGCAGATATGGTTGGCAATTCTCTGGTTTATTATGCTTCGAAGAGGAATGCAAAGACGCTGTTTCTTTGGTCGTTGCTTTGGCTGGTCAGCACAATTTTATTTTCCGGACTCTTATTTTTATTATTAAAACGAATCCCTAAATTCTCTCAATATATTTTACCGGATGGGTTTGAAACGGCAATTTTGGCAATGGTCTTTTTGAGTGGATTACAAGGCATACAATTAAACCTCCTCCTGGGGAAAGAAAAAATCAAAATTTTCAATGCATTATTTTTGCTTCAGTTTGTATTATTGCTACTTGCCTTCTCGGTGATGATCTTCATTTTGGATGAGCGAAACGCTTGGGGCTTCGTGTTTGCCCAAATGTTTTCATATGCTGTTGCCAACTTATTTGCTTTAGTTGCCTTATTTAACCAAAAGCTGTTCACGTCAGCATTACCGCGAGCAACACTCCGCGAATTGCTGGGTTTTGGCACAATCACACAGGTTTCGAGTGTCGTGCACCTGTTGAACAAACGACTTGGCTATTATTTTATCAGCAAAACTTTAGGACTTGGGGCTGTTGGAGTGTATTCTTCTGGGGTTCAGCTTGCCGAGGGGTTACGGCTGATCGGACAAAGTATTGCCCTTGTTCAGATGTCAGCAATAAGCAATCGCGATGATAAAGAGTTTGCCAAACAGCTAACATTGCAGCTTTTAAAACTTTCATTTGTACTGACTCTTGGTGGTGTTTTGATTTTGAACATCATTCCAGCTAGCTGGTACGGTATGATTTTCGGACGAGATTTTCAAGAAATAAAAGCAATTGTACTTTGCTTAAGTCCCGGTGTCCTGGCTCTTGCTGCCAATGCTGTCTTCAGCCATTTTTTCTCAGGTAGTGGCATTCCAACTTATAACTTAAAGGCTTCATTTACCGGGTTTGTTGTATCAGTTTTAGCACTTTTGTTGCTCATCCCCTATTTCGGCATGAATGGTGCTGCCATTTCAGCCTCACTGGCATATATTGCTGCGATCATTTATCAATGGTATGTTTTTAGGAAGCTGACCAATTCCTCACTTCAGGATCTGCTTATCAGTTCCAAGGATATTAGGACGATCTTGGCTTCGCTGAAACATTTCATGCGCCAGCAGCAATAAGCAATCATATATATTTACGTCTTTAAAGGTTTACCGTTCAATTGAAACTTCCTTGTAAAATTCGAGTTGTTGCACAATTTTGCAACATTTCTCATTCGTTTGCGTAAAATCATTTATATTGTAATGTAAATTTATTATTTGATATAATATATTATATTACAATACTTTAAAGTAGTTTTGTGGCAAGGTGACGTAGCTATATTGAGGTACGTATTTTTCTATAATCCTGATGAAGTAAAGTTGTTGGAGTAGAAATTGTGCAATCGTTTGCAAGCTTTACTAAATTTAACAAAAATTTATTTTCGGGTAACATTTATATTATTTTAGTCTTTGTAATAAACTGATAAAATATCTAATGGTGATACGATAAAAATAGTAGAAGTGAAAATATAGAGAACACAATTAATTGAATTTTAACCAATGTTATTATGATGAAAAAAGGAAAAACTGATTATTTATTTTTTTATTTAATTCATTTTCAACCACTAAACAAATAAAAAAAATGCTATGAAGAACTGTTTACAAAAACGACCAGCAACGGGCTGGTTAAAAAGTGTCCTCATCGTGGTATTTATGCTCACTTATTCGTTGCTTTCGGCACAAACCAAAACCATTACAGGTTCGGTTAGTGACCAATCCACCGGTGAGTCAATGCCAGGAGCCACCATTATCGTTAAAGGTACAACCAAAGGTACTACAACCGATATGGATGGAAATTTTAGTTTATCGTTAAGCCCCACAGAAACAACACTTGTTGTGAGTTTTGTTGGTTATGAAACCACGGAAGTTGCTGTTGGCACATCCCTCATTGTTAAGGTATCACTTGTTCCGGCAAAAACAAGCCTTCAGGAGGTTGTGGTTGTTGGTTATGGTACCGCTAAAGTGAAAGATTTAACTGCCAGTATCACCACTGTAAAATCCGAGGATATAGTGAAGACTCCATCGTCGCAGCCCATGCAGGCATTGCAGGGTAAAGTTCCAGGCCTTCAGATTGTAAGTTCGGGAACACCAGGCAGCAGCCCGACAGTGCGTATTCGCGGAGTGGGATCTTACGTTGATGGCGAAGGTGCACCTTTATATATAGTTGATGGGATGTTTTATGACAACATTGATTTTTTAAGTCCTAACGATATTAATACGGTTTCGATTTTAAAAGATGCTTCTGCAGCTGCTATTTATGGTGTTAAAGCTGCAAATGGTGTTGTTTTGATTGAAACAAAATCAGGATCATTCAACAAAAAGACTGAAGTAACTTATAATGGCTACTATGGATTTCAAAATCCACAGAACGTTGTAAAAATGGCCAACTCACAGCAGTTTGGCATGATGGCACTCGAATCGGGTTCGGCAGCTGATCAAACCTATATCCTCAACGCTATGCAACGTTACGGTCGCAGCCGTATTAATCCAAATGTTCCGGATGTGAACACTGATTGGTACAAGGAAATTCTTCAGGTTGCACCTCAAACCAGCCATAGTTTCGATATCAATGGCGGCACCGAAAAAGCACGTTTTGCTTTGGGTACCAATTACTTCTATCAGGATGGTATCCTCAAGATGAAGAACGAGTATGAGCGTTTGAATTTGAAAGCAAAATTAGATGTAAAGGTAAATAACTGGCTCACAGTGGGTGGAAACGTAATTTACAGCAATGCATCGAAATTTAGCCCTCAAAATAGTGTGTGGAATCAGGCATATTTTGCAGTTCCGGTTTTACCTGTCTATGATGAAAACCTAACTGGGGCAACACCTGTAAACTATGCAAATGCACAGGATTTGGGATATCGTTCAGGACAAAATCCTTTCCCAGCCATGGATTTTAATATTGACAGGATGAAAATAAAGAAATTGTCAAACAATTACTATGCTGACTTTACACTTATTCCGAACACTTTGTCATTTAAAAGCACCTATAGCTACAACTATTCATCCATAGACCAGCGTGTTGTAAACCTGCCCTGGTTTATAGGAAACAGCTTTCAGAATCCGGATGCAACTATAACCAGAACGATTAGTTTGTACGAAACCAAAATATGGGACAATGTTTTAACCTATCAGAAGAAAATAGGTGCGCATAATCTTACGGTAATGGGAGGTACCTCCTTTAAAGATGAGGCTGGACTGTGGTTATCTGCTCAGGGAAAAGATTTTCCAACTGATAAAGAACAGACCTGGTACTTAAATCAATCGCTGAATATTCCAGCCAACTCTGTTCATGATGGAGGATTCAGACAATATGCCATGTCCTATTTTGGAAGAGTTTCTTACAATTACGACGACAGGTATCTTGTTTATGGTACACTGCGTCGTGACGGAAGCAATAAATATCAGGAAAAATATGGATTGTATCCGGCAATTGGCCTTGGTTGGGTAATCTCCGAAGAAGCTTTTATGGATAATGTAGAATTTATGCAGTTCCTCAAACTTCGCGCAAGCTGGGGACAGCTCGGAAACGAAAATATTGCTGCCTCAGATGGTGCATTGACAACAAATATTGTGAAAACCACCCTTGGAGGAATTGTTTACTCCGGAACTGTTGTAAACAATTCATTCAGTTGGCTAAAGTGGGAATTAACAGAAGAAACCAACATTGGTTTGACCTCCAGACTCTTTAACGAGAAACTTACGGTTGATTTTGATTATTTTACACGCGATACAAAAAATGCGGCAATCCCTGTAATTAATCCTGGTGTTGGAAACAGTGTTTTAAGACCTGTCGGTGTGATTCGTAACAGCGGTATTGAGCTTTCTTTGGCGTGGACAAACAAAATCAGTAATGACTTTAGTTACACTGTTTCAGCCAATTTCTCAACACTAAAAAATCAAGCCATTGACCTTTACGGACAAACTTACCTTGATGGCGGCACAGCTGAGTTCAGACAACGTACCTATCTTAATGAACCTTTGATGGCTTTCTATGGCCGTCAGGTTGCCGGAGTATATCAAAACCAGGCTGAAATTGATGCCGATCCGGTTGCAGTGGAAAATGGACTCGTACCCGGTGATTTTAAATATGTGGATCAAAACAAAGACGGTAAAATTGACGATGACGACCGTGTAATCCTGGGTTCGTATCTACCTAATATCATTTACGGCGGAAATGTTTCAATCAATTGGAAGAATTTCGACTTTTCAGCAAGTATCTATGGACAGTCAGGAAATAAAGTGCTCAACCGCAAAAGAGGTGAGTTGATCTGGACTTCAGACGGCAACCTTGATGCTGATCTGGCAATTAATCGCTGGCATGGAGAAGGTACCTCGAATGAATATCCAAGTTCGGCAGGTTTAAGAAAAGGTTGGAACCAGAAAATGAGTGATTTCTTTGTTGAAGACGGATCATTCTTCCGGATTCAAAACATTCAGTTGGGATACACGCTGAAGAACAATGCATGGCTTGGAGGCAATTTCCCTGAAACAAGGTTATATTTCACAGCTGAAAGACCTTATAGCGCTTTCAGTTACAATGGATTTACACCGGAAACTGCAAACGGATGGGACACACAGACTTATCCGGTGGCAGCTGTTTATCTGGTTGGTATCAATGTAAAATTCTAACCTATCAATCTTAAAACTCATGAAACGAAATAAAATTATATCCGTTTTTTCATTTGCTTTGCTTGTTTTTATTGGATTAAGCAGCTGTGAAAAATTTCTTGACGAACCCAAAGAAAACATAAATCCTACCAGTTCAACTGACTACACAATCAGCAGCAATATGATTCTGCCTTTGGTTGGTACCTATCAGGAGTTCAATGGTATTGAATGGGAATGCTTCCCACTGATCTCAGTGCGCGGAGATGATGTGAATGCAGGTGGTTTGGGCGACCAGCAGGATTTTGCTGAAACCGACAGTTACAGGTACAACAAGGATTATTGGATGTACAATTCGCTGTGGCAAAATTTCTATCAGAATATAATTTCGGCAAACTCCTCGATGGAACAAATTGCTTTGTATCAGGAAAATGGTGCAAATGTTGCGCTTGGAAACCAATATGTTGCAGAAGTTAAAGTGCTTAAATCATTTTGGCTTTTCCAGTTAAGCCGTGTTTGGGGCAATCTTCCGGTACCTCCTACCTCATCGCCCTCTGATTTGTTTGCAGTGGAAATCAGTTCAAAAGATGAGATTATGCAGATGATCTCGACCTGGATGGACGAAGCTATCCCGGTACTTCCTGCCGTTAGACCCAACGAACGTACCGATCTCCCCGGTGGTGTTACAAAGTACACTGCCCTGGCAATGAAAGCACTGGCAAACCTTGAGCTGAAAAATTACCAGGAAGTTGCAACGGCAACCGGCGAAATTATCAGTTCAGGTAAGTTTGTGCTTGAGTCCGATTTTTATGAGCTGTTCAAAATTAACGGAAAGCTTAACAATGAAAACATCTGGGAATTTCAGTATTCAGACCTTGGCCAGGCTACAGGTGATAATTATTCTTACCTGTATGCATTCTTTGGGCCGCAGGGATGGACACCTGCTGTTGCCGGTTCAGGCGATGGCTGGGGATTCTGGGAGCCCAGTCTTAAATACATCAAGTTTATGCTCGATCGTGGCGAAACCACTCGCCTCGAGACATCGGTACTGTTTACAAACCGCGGTATAGCAGAACTTCAGAGCGATCCAAACTACGCAAACCTGCCAGCCTGGATTTCAAACACAACACGCTCAGGCGATAGAATCAATGACTATGCACGTGCAATGTTTGCCAGCGGAAAACACTATTTGCCTAGCAATCAGTTGACTCCCGGCCGAACAGATTACGGTACCAACAAGAATTTCACCGTTATCCGTTATGCTGAAATATTGCTCATGTATGCCGAAGCACTCACCCAAGGTGCTTCCGGAAATGCCGGCACTGCAGATCAAGCAGTTAATCTCGTTCGAACCAGAGCTGGATTGAGCCCTCTGTCCGGCGTGACCAATGATCAGGTGATGGCCGAAAAATTTGCAGAACTTGCAATGGAATGGGGTACAAGATATTATGATATGGTGAGGTTAGGCAAAACCAATGAATTGAGCTATGATGGCAGAACATTCAGTGCCGACAAGGCATTCTTGCCTTATCCTCAAAATCAGGTGGACTTATTACCCATCCTTGGTCAATAATTGTTTAATTTAAAAACTGAGAAAAATGAAAATAGTTAAAATACTGACAATTGTCACCTTTGTGATCGCAATGGGATTTTCATGCAACAAAGGTATTGACCCCATAACTGAGGTTGCGCCGAAGCAAGATGCAGCTGATCCTACCTTGAGTATAAAGTATCCAATTGATGGTAAAATCGTACGTTCAGATCAGGAAGTTGCTACAGTTGTTTTTAAGGTAGAAGCTGTTGACGATGTCGAACTCAAATCTGTTGTGCTGTTTTACGATGACGCTGAGCTTGTTACCTTTAACAGCTTCAAGGATTACCGCAGGGCAATGATTGAGTATCCATTTACAAATCTTACCGACGGAAATCATACGCTGAAAGCTGTTGCAACCGACCTTAAAGGAAACACGTTAGAACAATCAGTGAGTTTCAAAAAGGTGACTGTTCCTGTTTACAATCCAATGGAAGGCGAAACACTCTATCTTCCTTTTGAAGAAAGTTTGCTTGATGGTATCACCGGAGAATCACTAACGCTCACCGGAACAGCAACCTATGAAGAGGGTAAATCAGGCACAGCATTCCGTGGTGCGCCCGATACCTATATCTCAATGGAATCAGCAAGCGTTGCAACACCTGAGTTTAGTGTGGCTTTCTGGTATCAACCCAATCCGGAGCCAGCACGCGCAGGTGTTATTGCAATAAGTCCGGTTGGTGATGACCGCAAAGTAGGCTTCAGGCTTCTTCGTGAAGGCAATGCTACAGAACAAAAGATTGGTCTAAACTTCGGTATTGGAACTACTGAGGTTTGGATGAATCCTTTTGTAACATTTGCTCCAACGGGTCAATGGATGCATATCGCAATCACAATTTCTTCAACACATGCAACCATTTATGTTGATGGACAGGTAGTTGCCGAAACTGATATTGAAACACCGCTTGACTGGACAGGCTGCCCGGGAATGACAATTTCATCGGGTGCGCCAAACTTTACATATTGGGAACATTTCTCCGATCAAAGTCTCTACGACGAGATGCATTTCTTTAGCAGAGCTATCAATGCAGCCGAGGTTCAGGGCTTGATGGGAAGTAAATAGTTGGTTAGTGAGTTGATTGAAAGAGGGAGGGGTTTCCCTTCCCTCTTTTTTCTAAAGTTCAATTTTTAAATTTTTAGACCGTTTAAACTATAAAATACTACAAGAAGATGCACAAGAGATCTCAGCTTTATTCAATATTTAATTTATCAGGCGTTGCTTTACTATCCCTGATAACTATATTTTCCTGTAAAAAAGAAAAAGAGGAAGAACCCGGTAAACTTGAGGTAACAGCATGTTCTTTAGGTACAATTCAATTGCAGGTAGCCGCCGAAGTAAAGGATGTGCCGATCAATCAGGATGCCCAAATCACCTTTTCCGAAGCAGTTGACAGCATTTCTGCCAAACAAAACATTACGATAAAAAATGAAGAAAACATTGTTTTAAGCGGGCTTAGATACGTTTTTCAAAATGATGCAAAAACGGTAATTATCAGGCATGCTGATTTTGGTAAGCTCAAAAGCTATACCCTGAACCTGGATAAAGCACTGAAAGGCAGCAAAGGGCAGACATTTGCCGGGGCAATTTACAGGTTCAAAACTGACAATGGCGTGTTTACACTTAAAAATGCAAGTGTAAACGGCAGAGAGTTTTTAACAACAACGAATATTTACAACATCAACAACAAGCAAATTGATATTGAGCTGGAGTTTTCTCAATCATTAGACACAAATGATATCAAATCAAAATTTACACTTGACGGAAATTCTCTATTTCAGCTAAGCTTCGAAGATAGTTTCAAAAAAGTAAAACTCAGTTCAAACCAGGTACTTAGCGGATACTCCAAATATGTTTTTATTGCGTCAACTGCACTGAGATCCACCTCAGGCTACACCTTTCCAGGTTTCAGCAATTCATTTATGACAACGGTGGATTCAACACCAAAATTTCCACTTATTTCTGACGAAGAATTGCTGACATTGGTTCAACAACAAACCTTCCGCTTCTTTTATGATTATGCCCACCCTGCAAGCGGCATGACGCGGGAGCGCAACAACTCGGGTGACCTTGTCACATCCGGCGGTTCAGGCTTCGGGGTGATGGCCCTTATCGTTGGTATGGAACGCGGGTTCATCACCCGCGAACAAGGCATCACAAGGCTTGACAAAATCGTTACTTTTCTCGAAACCTGCGACCGCTTTCATGGGGCATGGTCGCATTGGATCAATGGTGCTACAGGTGCTGTCATCCCTTTTGGAACAAAAGACAATGGCGGTGATCTTGTTGAAACTGCCTTCATGGCTCAGGGACTAATTACAATGCGTCAATACCTCAATACCCAAAATCCGGTTGAAAATGAACTGATCAACAGAATTACTACCCTTTACAATGAAATTGAATGGAGTTGGTATCGCCGCAGCAACCAAAACGTATTGTATTGGCATTGGTCACCAAATTACGGTTGGGAAATGAACCATCAAATTGCAGGATATAACGAAACACTTATCACCTATGTGATGGCTGCTGCATCACCCACCTACACCATTCCAGCTAATGTTTATCACCAGGGATATGCCCGAAACGGAGCTATCCGCAATGGCAAATCCTTCTATGGTTACACCTTACCTGTTGGTTTTGATTACGGCGGACCGCTGTTTTTCGCGCACTACTCCTTTATGGGACTCGATCCGCGTAATTTATCAGACGCCTACGCGAACTACTGGACACAAAACACGCATCATGCCTTAATAAACTATTCTTACTGTGCGGCCAATCCTAAAGGTTATCCAAACTACAGCAGTCATTGTTGGGGTTTAACAGCAGGTGATATCCCCGGCGGATATGGTGTAAGCGAGCCGACAAACGACAGGGGTGTGATCACTCCTACTGCAGCCGTGGCTTCATTGCCCTTCAGTCCTGAGCAATCCATGAATGCCATACGGTTTTTCTATTATACGATTGGGGATAAACTGTGGGGAAACTACGGCTTTTACGATGCCTTTGATGTTCATGCCGGCTGGTGGGCAAGTTCCTATCTGGCTATAGACCAGGGACCTATCATCGTGATGATCGAAAATCACCGTACCGGATTACTCTGGAATTTGTTTATGAGTGCCCCTGAAGTGCAACAAGGGCTGGATAAACTTGGCTTTACCTATTAAGTAAATTTGAAAACAAATTTCAAATCTCATTTTACAATCATGTCAAGGCATATTCTACTTGCAATTGCGGTATTGATCGGATTGCTCAGCTTTAACTCTTGTGGACATCAAATGCAAAAGCAATCGGCAGAAAAAGTTTACATTGATAAAACAATTTCTGATGATTCGCTTCTAACCCTCGTTCAATATCAAACTTTCAGGTATTTCTACGATGGTGCCGAGCCAACCTCAGGCCTTGCGCCGGAAAGAATTCATGGCGATGGCGACTACAGGGAAAAAGACAAGCACATTATCACCACAGGTGGTTCCGGATTTGGAATGATGGCAATTCTTGCGGGTATTGAAAGAGGTTTCATCTCAAGGGATGACGGTTTTAAACATTTAAAGAAAAATGTTGACTGGCTGGAGCATGCCGACCGCTTCCACGGTGCATGGTCGCATTGGATAAATGGCGAAACAGGAAAGGTGAAGCCTTTCAGTGAAAATGACAACGGTGCAGATATCGTTGAAACTGCATTTCTTATGCAAGGATTACTTGCTGTGCGTCAATACTTTAAAGATGGTAATCATGAGGAACAACTTTTAGCAGCACAGATTGATAAACTATGGAGAGAAGTAGAATGGGACTGGTTTACCAAAGAAGGCGAAAAAGTGCTTTACTGGCATTGGTCGCCCGATAAAGGTTGGAAGATGAATGTTAAAGTTGAAGGCTATAATGAATGCCTGATTCTCTATGTGCTTGCAGCCTCATCTCCTACCCACCCTATTGACGCCGAAACCTACCATAAAGGCTGGGCACGCAATGGCAAAATGGGCTCAGAAACTGTTACCTACGGTAAACCTTTGACGCTCAGGCATAATGATGCTGAAAAATATGGAGGTCCATTGTTCTGGTCGCATTATTCGTTTCTTGGGTTAGATCCAAGAGGACTCAAAGATATGTATGCTGATTATTGGGAACATAATGTCAATCATACACTTATTAACAGGCAATGGTGTATCGAAAATCCAAAAAACTTCGAAGGATATGGCGGAAATTGCTGGGGACTTACTGCAAGCTACTCAGTGAATTGGTATCAGGCACATGCACCCGGTGAAGAAACCGACCATGGTGTTATCTCGCCAACAGCCGCCTTATCGTCATTTCCTTACGCACCCGAGTTTGCTATGCAGGCTTTGCGTCATTTTTATGTTGATTTAGGACCAAAAATCTGGGGAGAGTATGGCTTTTATGATGCATTTAGTATTCAGGATGATTGGTTTCCAAATGATTACCTGGCAATTGACCAAGGCCCGATCGTAGTTATGATCGAAAACTACAGAAGTGGTCTTCTGTGGAATCTGTTTATGAGCTGTCCGGAAGTAACGACAGGTCTTTCAAAACTTGGCTTTAGCAGCAGTCCATCAAAAAATGATTAATCTATGAAATTGAGTTCCTTTTCAAATATTATTTTCAGTCTTTTGTCGCTTTCGGTAGCTTTTGTTGCAAATGCACAGCCGTCCCTTGTCAATACCAATAACCAAATCCCGGTTGTTGGGGTTATAAAAGGTCTTCCTGATTCAGCACTGCTGGAACTTGTTCAACGGCAAACCTTTCGTTATTTTTGGCACAATGCACACCCGGTGAGCGGATTGGCGCTGGAACGAAGCGATACTGTTTTAGCAGAGCATTATTGGGACTACATCAATGAAGCATGGGACGAACCTAACTTCAGTAAAACCGCTTTTGGACCTGATGCCTGCGCAATTGGCGGAACCGGTTTTGGTATCATGTCAACAGTTATTGCAGTTGAACGAGATTGGATCGGACGTGACACTGCCGTAAAAAGGTTGGTACAAATTGCTGATTTTCTGATAAATGCAGATTGTTACCATGGTATTTATCCGCATTTCATGAATGGTAGAACAGGAAAAACAATCAAGTTCGATCGTTTGGATGACGGAGCGGATATTGTTGAAACTTCATATTTGCTCATGGGATTTCTGGTTGCCCGTGAATACTTTAATGCTGATGTCCCGATCGAAAAATATTTAAGGAAACGTATCACACAAATGTGGAATGCTGCAAACTGGAATTGGCACACAAACAGAGAGAACAAACTCTATTGGCACTGGAGCCCAAACAATGGTTTTGATATGAACTTTCCCGTTTGGGGTTGGAACGAATGTTTAATTACTTACATTATGGCTGCATCATCGCCCTATCATGCAATACCAAGAGCTGTGTATGAGGGGTCATGGGTTGGTAGTCAGGGATTTAAAAATGGTAAAGAATATTATGGAATCACATTACCATTAGGCAACTACGATAAAGGCGGGCCACTCTTTTTTGAACATTATACTTTTACCGGCATCGACCCCAACGGTTTGACAGATTCTATAGGTATCAATTATTTTGAGCAGGGACGTAATCATACACTAATCAATCGTGCTTATTGTCTTGAAAACCCACACAACTACAAAGGTTATAGCGAAAATTCCTGGGGTTTAACTGCTGGCGACAGCTACAAAGGCTATGTAGCTCATTGTCCTGATACCGACTTTGGTGTGATTCAACCAACAGCTACCATTTCCTCAATCCCCTATACGCCCGAATTTTCAATGCAGGCACTACGGCATTTTTACGAAAACCTTGGAGATCAACTTTGGACAGAATACGGTTTTGTAGATGGCTTTAGTGAAACACACAATTGGGTAGCAAAAAGTCACCTTGCAATTGATCAGGGTCCGATAATCATCATGATCGAAAATTATCGCACAGGTTTAATATGGAATTACTTTATGCAAATACCTGATATACAGAAAGGATTAACTCGATTAGGTTTTAAAAGCCCGCGGATAGAAGGATTGAAATAGTGCCGAAATTGATTGTATCTATTTAATAAATGTACAAGTGCATGAGACATTTTTTGGCAACAAGCTTATTACATAATGACTGATATTAAAACTACATTCCTACGCAAAACATTTGGCAGCCAAAAAACCTCGTGCTTTCAAGGGTTATTGGTTTTCATGTCAATGCTGTTTACTGTTTCGTTGTTTGCACAAGTGAAGGATGCCGGATCAATTCTGCAATGGATTCAAACTGCCGATGGACTGTCAGGTCAAACAGAGTTGGCACAATTTAAGATTCAGGTGTACAACCAGAATACAATCAGAGTGCGTTTGACACTAAAAGACAACTTTGATGAATTTTCTTATGTTCTTATAAATGAAGATGTTGTCAGGAATACGGTCTTTACAATTGCCGAATCCGCTCATTCAATTTTTGTTCAAACGGCGGCATTGGACGTTGAAATAAAAAAAACTCCTTCCTTCAGGGTTATTTTTCGGAATAAATTCGGAAAAATCATCAATGAAGATGTTGAAGGAAAAGGATTCGGCACAAGTTTTATTGGTGAAAGAAGTACGTTGTACAAGAAAATGCAAGCGGGCGAGCGGTTTGTTGGCTTGGGAGAAGTGCTCGGAAATCTTGACAAAAAAGGTAATGGATTTTTGCTTAACAATACTGACACCTACAAATACGGCGATCCGCGTCTTCCAATGTATGTGAGTATTCCTTTTTATATTGGCATTCATAATGAAGAGGTTTACGCATTGTTTTATCACAATTCGCACAAGACTTTTTTCAATTTCGGACTTTCGACACCCAATTTTACATCCGTTACCGCCGAGGGTGGCGATGTGGATTACTTCCTGATTTATGATTCATCAATCGAAAAAATTCTTTTTCACTATACAGCTCTTACAGGAAGAATGCAATTACCACCTAAGTGGAGCCTTGGATATCATCAAAGCCGATGTAGCTATTTCCCCGATTCTGCCGTAAGATTAATCGCTGAATCGTTCAGAGCAAAAAAACTTCCAATAGACTGCATTGTTTTAGATGCTGATTATCTACATGAATATGAACCTTTTAGGATTAATACAAAGCGATTCCCTGATATGTCGGGCCTGAGCTCGCAGCTTAAAAAACTAAACATTGAAATCACGGCTTCAGTCAATCCCGGAATCAAAATTGATACGACTTATTTTGCATACCATGATGGTTTGGAAAAAGATGTATTCGTTAAATTCACGGATGGCAGCCTCTACGAAGCTGATATTGCACCGAGTTTCAATCATTTCGTTGACTTTACATCACCAAAAGCCAGAAAATGGTGGGCTGACAATATGAAGTTTCTGGCAGAAAATGGAATTCACGGATATTGGAACGATATGAACGAACCAGCCGTAGGTGGCAGTTATCTACCTGATAATCTTTTATTTGACTTTGATGGAAGAAAAGCAACCGCCCTCGAAGCAAAAAATCTTTATGGGATGCTGATGGCCAGAAGCAGTTTTGAATCAGCAATTAAATATGGTGGAAATAAACGTCCGTTTGTTTTAAGCAGGTCGGGCTTTGCTGGAATTCAAAGGTATGCCGCCGTTTGGACAGGTGATAATACCGCATCTGATGAATTCCTTTTGGGTGGCACACTCCTCAATACACAACTTGGCTTGTCAGGCCTGGCTTTTGTTGGTGATGACATTGGTGGTTATATAGGCCCAACATCAAAAAATCTGTTTATACGATGGATGCAGCTTGGTATGTTTCAACCATTTGCGCGCAATCATAAAGAAGCTTTTTCAACAGCAAACGAACCATGGGCATACGGAGAGGAGGCCGAAGCAATTGTCAGAGAATATATGAATTTTCGTTATCAGGCAATGCCCTATCTTTATTCATTGTTTTACAATGCTGCGCAAACTGGCCTTCCGGTTGTAAGAAGCCTTTGTATCGAAAACCCTTTCGATCCAAATGTTTTTAACACCTTGTTTCAATACCAATTTATGCTGGGTGATGCGATGCTCATCGTTCCGGTGACTTCCAGCGAATCATTTAAGGAATATTACCTGCCTGCCGGAAAGTGGTTTGATATTTATTCTGATCTACAATATTCAGGTAATCAAATATATAGCAAGAAGACAAATATTCAGACAATACCTGTTTTTGTAAAAGAATCTTCTATCATTCCCATGCAGTCGTTGGTCCAAAGCACTAAAGAACAGTCCTCCGATACGCTTTACCTCCATGTTTATAACGGAATCAAACCGAATAGCTTTACCTGGTATGAGGATGATGGAGAAACCAACAACCATCTCGATGGTCAGTTTTACAAACGATCCATAACATTCGTTCCTGAAAAAAAACAACTGATTTTCGATGAAGCTTCTGGCAATTATCAAACTCATTTTAAGTACGTTAAGTGCTATTTTCATGGATTTTCTGAAATATTTCGTTTTAGGATCAGGGAAAAGGAACTGGCGAAGAATATAGAAGAAATCAAGATACTGGACGGATTGAGGTTTTTAAATGACTACTATGATTCTGGTTATTATAAAAGTCTTCTACAGCTGAACCCGGCCCCAAAGTGTGTAACTATCTCATTTCCTCTACAATATGGAAATCAAGTAATAAACTGGTATTAACATGAAACTATTAAACTATTTTTTAATCATTACTGTTTTTCAATCGGTTAGCATGGTTGCTTTGGCACAGAAGCAAACCTATTGCAATCCGATGAATCTGGATTATGGATATACACCAATTCCAAATTTCAGCGAATGGGGACGACACAGGGCAACTGCCGATCCGGTGATCGTGAATTTCAAGGGTACTTATTTTCTGTTTTCAACCAACCAATGGGGATATTGGTATAGTCACGATCTGAACAATTGGGAATTCATTAGCCGGCGATTTCTCCGGCCATGGAATGAAGGTTATGATGAGCTTTGTGCACCTGCAGTTGGCATCATTGGTGATACCATGTTGGTTTTTGGATCAACCTATACAAATATCTTTTCAATCTGGATGAGTACAAACCCCCTGCAAGACCAATGGACACCTTTGGTTGATTCGTTTGCAATTGGTGGCTGGGACCCTGCTTTTTTTACCGATGAAAACGGTAAATTCTTTATGTATAATGGAAGCAGCAACAAGTATCCACTTTACGGAGTTGAACTTGACCGCAAGACCATGCAGCCAAAAACCGCAAGAAAGGAAGTATATCTTCTTGAACCTGAACGCTTTGGATGGCAACGTTTTGGAGAGCATATGGACAATACCTTTCTTGATCCCTTTCTTGAAGGTGCATGGATGACACAACACAATGGAAAGTACTACCTGCAATATGGTGCTCCGGGGACTGAGTTTAGTGGATATGCCGATGGAGTTGCTGTTGGCGATCATCCCCTCGGTCCATTTATTGATCAGGCGCTCCCTTTCAGTTACAAGCCAGGTGGTTTTGCCCGTGGTGCGGGTCATGGCTCCACTTTTTTAGACAACCACAACAATTACTGGCATGTTTCCACCATCGCCATTTCGGTAAAAAACAATTTTGAACGTAGGCTTGGTCTCTGGCCGGCCGGTTTTGATAAGGATGGCACAATGTTTTGCAATACTTCGTTTGGCGATTACCCCCATTATCTCCCACAGCCAAATGCCAAGCATGAACAGGATATGTTTACCGGCTGGATGTTGTTAAACTTCAATAAACCGGTTCTATCAAGCTCAACTTTAGGTGCTTATGCAACAAACTATGCCGTGGATGAAGATATAAAAACATATTGGTCGGCCAAAACAGGTGACAAAGGTGAGTGGTTTCAAAGCGATCTTGGTGAGCTCTCGACGATAAGAGCATTACAGATTAACTTTGCAGATCAGGATGTTGATTACTTGGGAAAGATAAATGGACTTGCTCATCGTTACCAGGTGCTATCATCTGTTGATGGAAAAAAGTGGCAATTGATTGTTGACAAAAGCCAAAACACAAAAGACGTACCGCATGATTATGTTGAACTCAGCAAACCACTGGTTTCCAGATACGTTAAGATAATTAACTTTGGTATGCCGGGAGGAAAATTTGCCCTCAGCGGGTTTAGAGTTTTCGGCAACGGATCAGGAGAAAAACCAAAACCGGTTGAGGAGTTTATTGTGCTTCGAACCGAAAAAGACAAAAGAAGCGCCTGGCTCAAATGGAAACCTGTTGATGAAGCCTATGCATACAACATTTATCTGGGCACATCAAAAGAAAAACTTTACAACTGCATAATGGTTTATGGAGCCAATGAGTATTGGTTGAAGATACTGGACAAAGATGCTGTTTTTTATTTTGCAATTGAGGCAATAAACGAAAACGGTATTAGTGAACGATCTGCTATTCAAGAAGTTAAATAAATTCAATGAAACTAAAAGCTGCTCTTTCTTTCTATATCATTTTCTTTTGTCTGGTATCTTACACATCCTTTGCACAAAGGGAAGCAAGGCCGTTCTGGTCAGAAATTCAGGCATTTATGAAAGAGGACAGCCTTAATCCTCCTCCTGCATCAGCAACCTTGTTTGTTGGTAGTTCTTCGTTCAGGTTGTGGAACAATTTGCAGGATTATTTTCCCGAATTGAACATTGTAAACCGAGGTTTTGGTGGTTCAACACTTTCTGACCTGGTATTTTATGCCGATAGCATTGTTACCCCCTTTCAATGGAAATACATTGTGATCTATAGTGGCGAAAATGATCTGGTGTATGATCCAAACCTTGAGCCTTCGGAAGTAGTAAATTTATTCAACAGGCTGATGTTTCTCGTCCGCAAAACCAACCCACAAACACCGGTTTTTTACTGCTCAATAAAACCCAGCCCGATAAGAAAGCAGTTCTCCAGACGGTTTGTTCAATACAACAATCTAATATCCAATCATATAGATCAATTACCAAATACTTTCTACGTTGACGTTTGGAACATCCTCACAAGCAAGGATGAACAAGCTGAGTCGGTTTTTTTTCTTGCAGATTCCCTCCATCTAAATGAAAAAGGATACTCACTTTGGAAAAATGAATTAAATAAATATCTCAAATAATTAAATATCTATGAAACGAAATCTCTTTATTGCAACAATTGTTTTTGCTTTTCTGCTGGTCAATTCATGTAAAGGGCCGGTCAGTGAAAATCAGGAAACAAAAATGAAGTCGTTTGTTGACAAATTGATGCAGCAGATGACCCTGGAAGAAAAAATCGGTCAACTCAATTTGCCCGGATCAGGTGACATTGTAACTGGTCAGACCTCAAGCTCGGATATCGGGAAAAAAATAAGGGAAGGAAAAGTCGGCGGCTTGCTAAACATCAAGTCAGTTGAGAAAATCCTTGATGTTCAGCGTGTTGCTGTTGAAGAAAGTCGATTAAAAATTCCATTGATATTTGGAATGGACGTAATTCATGGCTACCAAACCACCTTCCCTATTCCGTTGGCTATGGCGGCAAGTTTTAATACAGACTTGATTCAAAAGATGGCAAGAATTGCAGCAACCGAAGCCAGTGCCGATGGAATCTGCTGGACATATTCGCCTATGGTTGATATTTCGCGCGATCCACGCTGGGGCCGCATTGCCGAAAGCGCCGGTGAAGATCCGTTTCTTGGCTCGCGAATTGCAGAAGCCTATGTTAAAGGATATCAAGGTGATAACCTCTCCGACAACAACACTGTGATGGCATGTGTGAAACATTTTGCACTGTATGGAGCTGCTGAAGCCGGACGAGACTATAACACTACCGATATGAGCCGCATTCGGATGTTTAATGAATATTTACCTCCCTACAAAGCTGCAGTTGAAGCTGGTGTGGGAAGCGTTATGACATCTTTCAACGAAATTGATGGCATCCCAGCAACAGGAAACCGGTGGTTGCTGACAGAAATCCTACGTGAAAACTGGGACTTCGATGGTTTTGTTGTCACCGATTACACAGCAATAAACGAAATGATTGATCATGGCATGGGCGATCTGCAACATGTGTCGGCCCTGGCACTCAAAGCCGGAACAGATATGGATATGGTTGGCGAAGGTTTTTTGACGACATTGAAAAAATCACTTGACGAGCGTAAAATTTCTGAACTTGATATAAATCTGGCTTGTCGCCGTATTCTGGAAGCAAAATACAAATTGGGACTTTTTGATGACCCCTACAAGTATTGTAATCTTGAAAGAGCTGCAAATGAAATATTTACACCTGAAAATAATGCTGTTGCCAGACAAGCTGCCACTGAAACATTTGTACTTCTTAAGAACCATAATCAGACTCTTCCATTGAAAGCGAGTGGAAAAATTGCACTTATCGGGCCTTTGGCTGACAATATCGAGAATATGCCAGGTATGTGGGCTGTTGCTGCTGATTATACCCAGTCAATAACAGTTAAGGAAGGATTTAAAAATGCATTGGCAGAAAATGCCGAGCTGTTTTATGCAAAAGGAGCAAATATTGTTGACGATCCTCAGATAGACTATTGGAGTGCTGCTTACGGTAAACGCACAATTGATAGCACAAAATCGTCAGAACAACTTTTAAATGAGGCTGTTAGCATTGCAAATAAAGCAGATGTGATTGTTGCAGCTATGGGCGAAGCAGCTGAGATGAGTGGCGAAAGCTCAAGCAGAGCAGATGTTTCACTACCTGAAAACCAAAGAAAACTGCTTCAGGCGCTGATTAAAACCGGAAAACCTGTTGTCCTTGTGCTATTTACCGGAAGGCCTCTCGTTCTTGACTGGGAAGACAAAAGCATTCCGGCTATCCTAAATGTGTGGTTCGCAGGAACACAAACCGGCCATGCCATTGCAGATGTAGTTTTTGGAAAAGTGAATCCATCTGGAAAACTACCCGCTACATTTCCACTTCATGCCGGCCAAATCCCAATCTACCACAGTCATAAAAATACCGGACGACCATTGGAAGATGGAAAGTGGTTTCAAAAATACAGATCAAACTACTTAGATGTTCCAAATGAACCACTCTATCCTTTCGGTTATGGTTTGAGTTATTCAAAATTTGAATACAGCGATATTCAATTAAGTAAATCAGATGTATTTGGTAATGAAGTTGTTAAAGCTTCCGTAAATGTAAAAAACACTGGTAACTTTGACGGAAAAGAAGTTGTTCAGCTCTATATCAGAGACCTGGTTGGAAGCATTACAAGACCGGTTGCCGAATTGAAAGGATTCAAAAAAGTTGAGATTAAAGCCGGTGAAACACTCGAAGTGAATTTCGAGATCACAAATGAGCTGCTGAAATTTTACAATAGTCAGCTTGTATATGATTGGGAACCAGGCGAGTTTGAAATAATGATCGGTACAAATTCCAGAGACGTAAAAAAATCAAGTCTTGTTTGGAACAAGTAGTATAACCTAATCAATGATTGAAAAGCCGCAGGAAGCAAAGTACTTCCTGCGGCTTATTTTTTATTGCTTCTACAACCAGATATCAAACTGGTTTTCACTTTCTTTCAGCATTTTTCGTATGAATGTCGCCAACAAAACAGCGCCCCCTGTCCGGTATGGATTTTCCCCGACAGTGAATCCAAGTTCAATCCCGTTCAAACAAATTTTGGCAGGGCTAAAGTTCCTGTTTACGATATGATATCGGAACAAAACTAAATGTTCCAGCAGTCTCATTTTTACTTCTAATCCATTGAAATTGAAAGGCATAACCGGGTCAATTATGAGATGCTCATGCGTTCTTCGAATTCCAAAAAGGCGTTGAACCACCAGACCGATATAAATCCCGGGGCCGCTTGAGTAAACCCTCCATCCTCCCCTGAGGGTCATTTTTCCATCCAAAACATCCTGATAGTGATGGTCGGCGGCATAGCGATTGCTAAAAGCAACATCCGAACTGCTGTAATAGCAATTGGATTGCCGCAGGTCACCCATCTTCACAACATCTTGATAAGCAACCGGGTTTGCTTGTCGAAGTGCTTTTACAAAGGCATCAGCATTGCCTGTAACTGCTTGTGATTCAGCATACCTGATATGTTCGTGAACATACATTATACCGATTTCCCTTCCAAAAAACGTACTGCTCTCAGCCCGTTGAAAAATCTCCTGAATGCCTCCCTTGTACTTCAAAGGACGATCCATCAACCTGGCTCCATCCGGTCCTTTTAAGTGATTTTCAATAAGTTGCTGATGATTTTTTGCTTGTTGGCTGTTGAAAATCCCACTCAATACACCACGATCCATTGGCAACAAACTATAGCTTATACCTGTTAGTGAATCAGTTGGGTGCAACAAAACACTTATTGATCCATCCGATTCAACCAAACCATATCCCGCAACAACACCATCTTTCACAAGATGTTTATTGAAATCTTGCTTAATCCTTTCTGTAACAGACTCCAAATTACGCGTCATTGACCAATCTTCGAGTTTTCTGTAAACCTCTGTTATCTCTCTAAAAGCTTGATAATTCATCTGAACCGTCCAACTCGAAATCAGTCGCATTGCAAGATCCTGACTTACAGGCTGTAGCGAATCGTTCCAATCTCCTCCACCAAAGGGCACCAAACATGTTTCAGGAATGAATGAATCTATAATCATGTTTATAAGTCGGTCGAGATGCTCTTTCAAGGATGTATGCTGCTGATTATCTGTGCCTTCACTAAAATATGGAAGCACTTCTTCAAAGACAGTCAAATCGCCCGTCACACTAACATATTGAGCTGTTGCAATTATCACCCAATAATAGATGTCGCCATGGGCTTCGTTTGCCCTAATTTTTGAATAGCTGTCAAACATCCACCACTGTGGCCAACCGCCATGCGCATGTTGATTAGAGAAAATTGTCAGCAACAACTTTCGCGCTTCTTCATATTTTCCCATGCTTAACAGCAAATCGAATGGTCCCTGCGAAACATCTCGCGTTCCCCAGGCTGCTCCACCAAACTGCTCAAGACCATGTGGCGTAAGAAAATGGGTCAAAGCATTGAGACCAAACCAGGGAAGAATCTCTTTAATTGCCTCAACATCACAATTTTTTGATTTAATTTCCAATTCGTTAAGAAGCGAATAAATT
>DISP01000170.1 GCA_002421995.1 Bacteroidales bacterium UBA6207
TTTTATCTGTTCCGTTTGCTTTGTGTTGTTCGAGTAGGGCTCTGTCAACGAAGTTATTGCCATCAGTGAATTTTGTGATCCAGCCGAGACCGGCTTCGATGGGCGAAGTGGTATCGTTGATGTCGTTGCCATAAAGACAGAATCCCATTTCGAGGCGGAGCGTATCGCGTGCTGCGAGCCCGATGGGTTTTATGCCAAACCCGGCACCAACTTGAAGCACTGCTTCATACACCTTGCCGGCAACCTCATTGGGAAAATATATCTCGCATCCGCCAGCGCCGGTATATCCTGTTGTTGAAAGCAGAATATTGGGTATCCCCGCAAATTCGAGCACCTTAAATGTATAATACTCCATATCAGTGATCGGGGTATCAGTGAGTTTCTGCATGGCCTGTA
The DNA here is from genome assembly GCA_002421995.1 of Bacteroidales bacterium UBA6207. Classification (GTDB taxonomy): domain Bacteria; phylum Bacteroidota; class Bacteroidia; order Bacteroidales; family F082; genus JALNZU01. The sequence goes on from DISP01000170.1 coordinate 397, forward strand.
ACGCCAAAGGGCCCTGAACGGCCAGCTGTGCGGTTTCATCTGAGGCATTTGTTAGCAACGCGCCATTTGTGTTGTTGGCGTTCACCCAATCCCAGTCTTTATCAATATTGGCGGCATTCACAACAAGCAGATACTCTTCAGCACCAAAGCGATAGACGAGTAAGTCGTCAACAATTCCACCTTTTCCGTTCGGGAAACAGGTGTATTGCACCTTGCCGTCGTGCAGGGCTGCTACATCGTTGGTGGTGAGACGCTGAACGAGTTCAAAAGCCTTTGGGCCTTTGACCCAAAATTCACCCATATGCGAAACATCAAACACACCTAAAGTTTTGCGCACCGTTTCGTGCTCTGCATTCACACCTTCAAATTGAACCGGCATATCAAATCCGGCAAAAGATACCATCTTACCACCCATGCGGTAATGGTAGCTGTTTAAAGCAGTTTTTTTCATTGTACTGATTTATAATACGTTTCTAAATTTTCCCGGCTTGTCACCGGACTTAGTTTCAAGTTTCAAAGGTAGTGATTTAGGGTAAACAGCACGCAACAGAAATCCCCTGTCGAAAAATGTAAAAATAAATTGGGTTTAGAAGCTTAAATAAACAGCCATTTATTTTGAAAAGGGCCCTTAAGCGTTGTAAATTAGCCGGATGATTGGATTCGCAGGAGATTTGTCATATTTCCTGCCTTATTTAAAGTTTAGCCTTATGAACGAAAACCTCAGGATACTTTTTGCCGAAGACAATATCAAGGATCACCAGATCATCGTGGACACCTTGAAGGCCGGCCTTGCTTTTGAAAGTTTAAGGGTTGACAAAATGGCTGATTTTGAGCAATCGCTGACAGACTTTCGTCCTGATCTGGTACTTTTGGATTACACCTTGATTGATTTTAACGGACTTGAAGCCATCACAAAGGCAAAATCAATCACACCCGAAACACCCTTGATCGTGTTTACTGGATCGCGCAGCGAAGACATTGCACTACAGTGTATTAAAGCGGGTGCCGCTCACTATCTACTGAAAAATGAACTGAAGCTTTTACCGGTGATTGTTGCCAACACACTTGCAGTTTGCAGCACCCTGAAAGAAAAGCGGGCACTTGAGATGCTGCTCAACAGCACCGAAAACAAGTATGGCCAGTATGTGCAACATGCTCCCGAGGGCATTTGTATTGTAAATCATGACGGTCGCTACATCGAAGTGAATCAGGCGGCCCTGGATATGACAGGCTATTCCCGGGAGGAATTGCTCAATATGTATCTTTTTGAGTTGCTGACACCTGCTTCGGCACCGGAAGGAATGGCGCATTTTAAGCGTTTGCAGACAGAAGGGGAAGCTTATTCCGAGCTGGAGATAAAAATCAAAGGCGAAAAATTAGTGTACTGGGCCGTGAAAGCAGTGGCTCTGCCCGATGGAACCTTCATGGCTTTCATCAGCGATGTTTCCGAACGCATTAAAGCTGAACTGGAAAAAGCCAGAAGCGAAAAACGCTACCACGATCTTATCAACACCATGGATCAAGGGCTTGCACTGCATGAACTCATAACCGACGACAACGGAAAAGCGGTTGATTATCGTTTTTTAGAGGTGAACGACAGTTTTACGAAGATCACGGGCCTGACGCGCGATGCCCTGCTAGGTAAAACAGTGAAAGAGGTTTTACCGGGCACCGAGCAATATTGGATTGATATCTATGCCGAAGTTGCCATATCAGGTGTCAGCAGGGAGTTTGAAAACTATTCAGCACAATTAGACCGCACCTTCCGGGTAATTGCATATTGTCCGGAACGGGGCAGCTTTGCCACCATTGTTGAAGATGTGACAGAAAAAATAGCCATACATCGCCAACTTCAGGAGAGTGAGCAGAAATATAGGATGATTGCCGAAAACAGTGCCGACGTCATTTTTACCATGGATTTAAATCTGAACACGCATTATATCAGCCCCTCAGTTACAAAGTTAAACGGTTACACTGTCGAAGAGAGTATGACTCTGCCGTTTATGTTTTTCGTGGCAGAAAAAGACAGGTCAAAACTTCAACTGCTCATCACGGAAGAGTTGGAAAAGGAAGCCGTTGCAGAAGGTGATCCTGACCGTGCTGTCAATATTGAATACAGTCTTATGCACAAAGATGGGCACTTTGTGGATGTGGAAGCACGTGTGCGTTTTCTACGGGATGAAAGCGGAAAAGCCATTGGTCTTACGGGACTTGCCCGTGATGTCACCGAGCGGAAAAAGCTCGAAATGGAATTGTCAGTCAGCAACAACCGTTTCCGACAGGTGATCGAGGAGAGCCAGTCGGTGGTTTGGGAATGCGACCCGCAAGGCATGATCACCTATATCAGTCCTTTGAGCAACATCATGCTTGGCTACACACCGGAAGAAATTGTCGGACTGAAACATGTGTTTGATTTTGCAGCTTTTGACCAGACCGAAAGCTTTAAGGAAGTTTGCCTCACTGCTTTTAAACAGCAAAAACAATACAAGGATTTTATTCATCCTGTTTTGCACAAGGATGGGCAGCTGGTGTATGTGAGCAGCAATGGCAATCCTGTGCTTGACGAGGCAGGACAACTGACAGGCTACCGTGGTGTGGACCAGGATGTGACACGCAGGGTGATGGCTAACAAGGAGTTGCAGCAAAGCCGCAACAACTTCAATGCACTCATGGAAGCGGTTACAGAAACCCTCTTTCTCATGGACATGGAAGGGAATATTTTGGCTGCTAACAGCGAAACAGCAAGACGATTAGACATGAGTCACGATGAATGTCTGCGTTTGAATGCGTATAACTTTTTTCCCGATGAAGTGAAACCCGAAATCAGGCAATACCTCTCAGAAATTGAAAGAACAAAACAAATGGTTGCTTTCGAGGACCTGAGGTATGGCCGGTGGATAATGAATCATGTCTTTCCGGTGATTCAGAAAGATAAAGTGTTGGGCTTTGCCGTATTTGGGATGGACATCACCGAAAGGAAATTAGCCGAAGAAGAAAATCTTGAACTGACACAAACGCTCAAAGCGGTCACTGCAGCTGCGTATGATGGCATTATTATGATGGACGACATGGGTAAAGTTGTTTTCTGGAACCAGGCAGCCGAAAAGATTTTTGGTTATTCCGGGGATGAAATCATCGGCAAAAACCTTCATCAACTGCTCGCTCCCGAGGAATATCACAGTGCGCATGCCAATGCCTTTGCATCGTTTGTCCGCTCCGGCCAAGGCAATGCTGTTGGCAAGACACTCGAACTCCGTGCAATACAAAAATCGGGCGCTGTTTTACCCATCGAACTTTCACTGTCGGCCATTCGTCTCAAGGAGCGCTGGATGGCTGTGGGCATTGTCCGCGACATCAGCGAACGCTTAAAGGCTGCCAGCTTGGTTGAAGAAAGTATGAAGCTGAAAAACCTGCTCTTCAACGTCTCTAACGACGGCATCGTATTGATTGACCGGACGCATAAGGTGTTTGATGCCAATGAACGCTTTTGTCAGATGCTTGGCTATGTAAAAGATGAAATCATACAGCTTTCGACCTGGGATTATGACAATAATATGAAAAAGACCGATGTTGTGGAGAACTTCGGCGAGGTGAGTGCCATCAACATGGTGTTCGACACTGCCCACCGGCGCAAAGATGGCAGCGTTTACGATGTGGAAGTTAGCGCCAACGGTTTCAAGCTCGACGATCAGGCTTATGTGGTTTGCGTTTGCCGCGACATCAGCGAGCGTAAACGCTATGAAAGAGAGTTGCAGCAAAAGATTGATGAACTCGAAAAATTCAACCGCTTCACCATGGGAAGGGAATTGAAAATGATTGAACTCAAAGCCGAGATCAATAAGCTGCTGCAAAACAATGGACTTCCAGCAAGATACGACCTGAAAGAAATGCTGTGACCAGTCCAATAGTGTAAAAATGAAAAAACTGAAACAATGAATCAAAAGCAACATAAAATACTGATAATTGATGATATGGCAAGTAACAGGCTTGCTCTTTCGGCGCTAATCTCGAGTCATTTTGAAAAGGCTGAAATCACCATGGCCGAAAACGGAGAAGAAGGCCTCCGGCTCATTGAAAGCATCAAACCGGATTTGGTTCTGCTTGATATCATCATGCCGGGCATGGATGGTTTTGAGGTTTGCACCCAGCTAAAGCAGCTGGAAGAAACAAAAGAAATTCCTGTGCTGTTGCTTTCGGCGGTTAAAACAGATTCCAACGCGCGCATCAAGGCCCTTGAATGTGGCGCCGAAGCTTTTTTGAGTCGGCCGGTTGAAGACGCTGAACTTATGGCGCAAATAAGCGCGCTGCTGCGCGAAAAGATTGAAGAGGATCACAAAGAACAATCCATGCTTCAGCTCGAAATGCTTGTTAAGGAACGAACCTTGTTACTGGAAAAAGAACTTAACGAGCGAAAAGCTACTGAGACACGGCTGCAACAAGCAATAAAAAGTCTTGAAGATCAGCGCAAAGCATCCATCAACCTCCTGCAGGACCTGCATGATGAAATGGCTGAAAAAAGAAAAACACAGGAAACGCTCAGCAGCAGCGAAGAACGTTTCAGGCTGGTGTTTGAGAACTCCCCGCTCGGAATGCTTACGTTCGCGCCCGATGGCGTCATCACCGCCTGCAACGAAAGGTTTGTATCAATCATCGGATCAAGCTATGAGCAGCTGCTTGGCCTGCAGATGCTGCAGCTGCCCGATGAAAAGATGGTGACTGCCCTGCAGCAAACACTTAACGGCGAAAATGCTTATTACGAAGGTTTGTATGTTTCAATGACTGCCAATAAGTCAACCTGGGTCAAGGTCCACTTCTCGCCTATTTTCGATAAAAATGCGGTGATTACAGGTGGTGTTGGCCTTGTTGAGGACGTGACCGAACAGGTGCAATCCGAAAAACTTCGTCAGGAATATGAAGACCGTTTCAAAAAGTCGTTCTATTCCAGTCCGGTTGCCATCTCCATCACCCGCCTGCCCGATTCCATGTATATTGACATCAACGATGCCTATTGCAGACTCACAGGCTTCAGCCGCGAACAAATAGTCGGGCATACCGTGTTTGAACTCGGCGTGATTGACCTTGAGCTTCGCCAACGTATATTGGACGAGATTATTCAGGGTAACGACATACACGAATTCCTTGTGCCGGTTCATACCCGAAGTCATGATATCAAATTGGTTTATATCAGCGTTGAGCCTTACGAGATGAATGAGGTGAAATACCTTTTCACGACACTCATTGATGTAACCGAGCAGAAGATGTATGAAAAAGAGTTAGTTAAGCTCACCCGGGCAGTGGAGCAGTCGCCGGTTTCAATTGTTATCACCGATCTCGAGGGCGTGATTGAATATGTGAACCCCAAGGTGATCGAAACAACAGGTTATAGCCCGAACGAATTGATTGGAAACAATCCCAGGGTGCTCAAATCGGGGGAGATGTCGGACGCAGGATACAAAAAAATGTATCAGGCAATCAGCAACGGACAAATTTGGTCAG
>DISP01000045.1 GCA_002421995.1 Bacteroidales bacterium UBA6207
CAATAAACTGCAGGTGCATCGGTTTAACAAAGGTTTCGTAATGTTTGAGAACTTCAAGAAAGGTGCGGCCTCTCTCTTCGATATCCCGTTGGATGATACGCATAAGACGGTCGTCGCCATCGGCATCCACATAAATTTTTATGTCCATTCTGTCGCGAAGTTCCGGATTTGTGAGCACCAGAATTCCTTCAACGATGATTACTTTGGTTGGTTTTACAGGGATTGTTTCTTTTGAGCGGGCGCAAGTGACATAGGAGTAGAGCGGCATCTGAATGGTTTGGCCATGTTTGAGCTGGTCAATTTGCTCAATCAGGAGTTCAAATTCGATGGAAGAGGGGTGGTCGAAATTGATTTTTTTTCGTTCTTCAGCATTCAGATGTCCATTGTCTTTGTAATAAGAATCTTGCGAAATAACTGAAACAGAGCTATTTGGAAGTGCTCTGATTATTTTTTTCACCACGGTTGTTTTTCCTGAGCCTGAGCCACCGGCGATTCCTATTACAAGCATATTTTCAGCATTAATTAAAAGCCGGGAAAATCAGTGATTTTCCCGGCTGTAAATATAATTAAATATTTTCCTACGAAAGAAATCCCAATAAAATACCTGCTGCAACTGCGCTTCCGATCACCCCGGCTACGTTAGGGCCCATTGCATGCATGAGCAAATGGTTCGTTTTATCGTATTGAAGTCCGACAACCTGCGAAACCCTGGCGCTGTCCGGAACAGCTGAAACGCCGGCATTTCCAATGAGCGGATTCATTTTATTGCCTTCTTTCAAAAATAAATTGAGGAATTTTACAAACATCACGCCGCCAAAAGTAGCAATCACAAATGAAACGGCACCCAAGGCAAATATTCCTACAGATTTCATGGTCAGAAAGGTTGTTGCTTGAGTGGATGCTCCAACAGTCAACCCAATCAGAATGGTGACTATGTCAATTAGGGGGCCTTTGGCTGTGTCGGCGAGTCTTTTGGTTACAGTGCTTTCTTTCAATAGATTGCCAAAGAATAACATGCCTAAAAGTGACAATGCCGAGGGAACAATGAAGGCTGTAAGCAATAGTCCGATGATGGGAAACATGATTTTTTCCGTCTTTGAAACTGCTCTTGGCGGCTTCATGCGGATGCGTCTTTCTTTGTTGCTTGTCAATAGTTTCATTACCGGAGGCTGAATAACAGGAACCAATGCCATGTAGGAGTATGCTGAAATTGCAATGGCTCCCAAAAGGTCGGGGGCAAGCTTCGACGACAGAAAAATTGCTGTCGGGCCATCAGCACCTCCGATAATTCCAATTGAACCGGCTTCTGCCGGGCTAAAACCAAGCAGCAGTGCAATGGCATAAGCGCCAAAAATGCCAAGTTGAGCTGCTGCCCCCACAAGCATTAGCTTGGGATTCGAAATCAATGCCGAAAAATCAGTCATCGCCCCGATGCCCAGAAATATAAGTGGTGGATAAATACCTTGCAATACACCAAAATACAAATAGTTAAAAACACTGCCCGTTTCGTAAATGCCAATCTGGAAACCTGGCTTGAAAGGGATGTTTCCAACAATAATACCAAATCCGATGGGCACCAGCAACAATGGTTCATATTCTTTTGCAATGGCAAGATAGATAAAAAACAAGCCAACACAAATCATTATCAAATGTCCCCATGTGAAGTTTGAAAATGAGGTATAGCCAAGGAATTGCTCCAAATGCCTGACTACAAAATCGAGATAATTACCTGAGTGTTCCATCTTAATCACCAATTATCAGTAAGACGTCGCCCTCCATCACATTGTCACCTTTTCGCGCATTCACAGTGACAACCTTTCCTTCTTTATCAGCATGAATATTATTTTCCATCTTCATGGCTTCAAGGAGTATGAGTTTTTGACCAATTTTAACCTGATCGCCTTCTCTGACAAAAACATCGAGAATGGCTCCTGGTAGTGGTGATTTGATATTGCCGGTTCCTTTAGGACTTGCAGGGCTTGAGAATTTTGCTGTGCTTGGTGCTACATCTGTGCTGGGGACACTAACGGTTCGCATGAGTCTGGGTGTTTTGGTGGGCTGGAGCTGCTTGTCAACTTCAACCTTGTAGTTGGTGCCATTCACCTCTACTTCGGCCAGGTTTCCATCAATATTTTGTATTTCAACCTCGTATATGTTACCGTTTATTGTAAATTTAAACCTTTTCATATTATTGAATAATTATCGTTAAATGCCTTTGACTATTTGTGATAAGTACGGAGTCCATAAATTTTTGAGCTCCATGGTGAATAAGTACGTGCAACCTTTTTAATTGTAAGCACAGCAGCCTCGTGGTCATGCAGTTCGTTGCGATAAAAGTACAATGCCATTGCTATTGCGGCATTGACCTCACCAGTCAGATCGGGTAGTTCTTCGGATGAATTTTGTTTCATTGAAATGCGATGCAACTGCTTAAAGTTGATTGTGTAAAGGCGTTTGGTGTTTTTGAAAATGAGATAAAGAAAAACAAGGGATGAAAATACTACCATCATGGCAATCAAAGCCATTCCAAACCCAAAAGGATCATAAACCAGGAATTCTTCTCCCGGGCTTGAAGCAACACCAGTGAAGTTATTAGCTTTGGGAGTTGTTTTGTCAAGGATAATCCACTCATTCGATCCATCAAGGGCTCTGCCGTATGAGGTGTCAGCTCCAATCTCAGGGATGCGAATTTCATCAATAAGGCTGCTGCCATTTACATCATACAAAGCAAGGTATTTGCTATCCTTCAAATCGAAGTTAAGATGTAAAATTCCACGTGTGGGATGTTTATCAGCGTAAAACACCAGATAATTGCGGGGTGGAATCACGGTAACGGGGTCGCCTTTTGGAATTTGATATTTCGTTGGATTGGAAGGATCGTTGGTCAGGTACATCCCTGCAATATTGACTTTGTTATATGCCGAATTGAAGATTTCAATCCAGGCATTGCGTTGTCCAAAATCATCCACAAAATTTGAATCATTCTCAACAAGTATCTCGTTGATTCTCAAATCGGAGCCGCTCTGAGCAATCGCAATTGTTACAGAAAACCATAATAGGAGCTGCAAAGCCAACACCTTTTTTGTAAGAAAGATGAATTTCATATTTAGCTTCTTAAAGTGGAAGGTTCGAGTGTTTTTTCGGCAAATTGGTATCTTTCTTGGTAGCAAGTGCCTGAAGTGCCCTGATGACACGAAATCTGGTGTTTCGTGGTTCAATGATATCATCAATATAGCCATACTTTGCTGCATTGTATGGATTGGCAAACTTTTCCCTGTATTCCTGCTCACTTTTCCCGAGAAATTCCTCTTTTTCCTGTGGATCGGAGATTTCGCTAAGTTTCTTATGTTGCAGCACCTCGATTGCGCCTTTTGCGCCCATAACGGCGATTTCTGCGCCCGGCCATGCGTAGTTTATGTCGCCCCGCAAGTGCTTTGAGCTCATAACACAATATGCACCACCATATGCTTTTCTCAAAATGACGGTTACCTTCGGGACTGTGGCCTCACCATAGGCATAGAGTAGTTTTGCTCCATGAATTATTATTCCTCCGTATTCCTGAGCAGTTCCCGGAAGAAAACCGGGAACATCAACCAAAGTGAGAATCGGTATGTTGAAGGCATCGCAAAATCTTACAAACCGTGCGGCTTTTCTCGAGGCATTGATATCCAGCACTCCAGCCAGATAATTTGGTTGGTTTGCTACAATGCCCACCGACATCCCGTTGAAACGGGCAAAACCAATAACAATGTTTGGTGCGAAATACCTTTGAATTTCGAGAAATTCGTTCAAATCAACAATGCTGTGAATGACATCCTTAACATCATAAGGCTTGTTAGGATTGTCAGGGATAATGTAGTTAAGACTATCCTCAAGCCTGTTGATCGGATCGCAGCAGCCTTGCAGCGGCGGGTCTTCCAAATTGTTTTGAGGAAGATAGCTGATAATTTTTCGAATAAGTTGAATGCCTTCCTGCTCATCTTCGGCAACAAAATGTGAGATACCTGATTTGGTTCCATGTACCATTGCCCCTCCAAGCTCTTCTTCGCTTACTATTTCTCCGGTGACAGTTTTAACCACTTTTGGACCTGTCACGAACATATTTGAGTTTTCTTTACTCATAATTACAAAGTCAGTAAGCGCCGGAGAGTAAACTGCGCCACCTGCGCACGGACCAAATATTGCCGAAATCTGAGGTATCACTCCGGAAGCCATAATATTGCGCTGGAAAATTTCAGCATACCCGGCTAAGCTGTTAACCCCTTCCTGTATGCGCGCCCCGCCTGAGTCGTTTATGCCGATTACGGGTGCTCCAACTTTCATTGCCTGATCCATCACCTTGCAAATCTTATTGGCATATGCCTCTGAAAGCGACCCGCCAAAAACGGTGAAATCTTGCGAAAACACATAAACCACCCGCCCATCAATTGTGCCATGGCCGGTCACAACACCATCAGATAAGTATTCTTGTTTGTCTATTCCAAAATTGTTGCAACGGTGGGTTACGAACATATCGAATTCCTCAAAACTTGACTCATCAAGAAGCAACTCGATTCTTTCCCGTGCAGTAAGTTTTCCTTTGGCATGTTGGGTTTCTATTCTTTTTTCTCCACCGCCCTTTTTGGCTTCAACCCGCTTCGAAAGCAGTTCCTGAATCTTTGATTCGAATGACATAAAATTTAATTTTTGGTTATTTGTTTTTGTCTTCACAAAGCTCAGTCAGCACGCCAAAAGTAGATTTCGGGTGCAAAAACGCGATATGCAAGCCCTCGGCACCTTTGCGGGGTGTCTCGTCAATAAGCCTTATTCCAGCTGTTTTGGCATCATCCAATGCTGCTTCTAATCCATTCACTGCAAATGCGATATGATGAATTCCTTCACCTTTCTTTTCAATGAACTTCCCAACCGGTCCTTCAGGATCAGTGCTTTCGAGCAATTCAATCTTGGTTTGGCCAATCCTGAAAAATGCTGTCTTCACTTTTTGGTCGGCCACTTCTTCAATGGCATAGCATTTTGTACCCAAAATTTGCTCGTAATAGGGAATGGCTGCATCCAAAGAGTTTACCGCAATTCCAATGTGTTCAATATGAGATGGTTTCATAATATTTTTAGTGTGAAAATTTTCACAAAAGTAGTCCTTTTTTGGGTATCCGGCTCCTTTTCAAGGGATTTAACTGATCTTTTTTTTGCAATTTTGTGAATTTAGAATCTTTCTATCTTGAAGAATTCGTATTATTGCCTTTAAAAGCTTCTTCCATGTCCAATTTTATGCGGTTAGTCTTCATCATAGCGTTGTGTTTCGTTTCACTGTTCGTAAACGGACAAAC
>DISP01000114.1 GCA_002421995.1 Bacteroidales bacterium UBA6207
AGGCTTTCCTGCAAGACGAGCAAAAACTCCCGCAGAAATACAGGGTCGTCGCCAAGATCCTGTTTTAGCAACTGCATCGAAAAAACATCCTCTTTTTTAATCTCGGCCGGTTTCTCAGTGCCTTTTTTGATCAGTTTGGCAGGACGCAGCCATTTTTCAATAATTTCTGTTATCGTTTGCTCCACCACGGGTTTGGTAACAAAGTCGTTCATGCCAACCTCGAAACATTTTTCTTTTTCGCCTTTCACATTGCCGGCCGTGAGGGCCACGATGGGTATTTTTGCAAAGCCGGGCAGCGCGCGAATGGCTTTTGTTGCTTCATAGCCATTCAATACAGGCATTTGAATGTCCATAAAGATAAAGTGAGGCACATTTTCTTCACAGAATGAAACAGCATGGCCTCCGTGATAAGCCTCATGAAGCTTTGAGTTGGGCAACACTTTGTGAAGTATTGATTTGGCCAGCATCAGGTTCACCGGATTGTCTTCGACAAGAAGCACCTCAAATGCATCAGCATATGCACGCGGCTCCTGCTTGACTGCTGGAGGAATTATTTTCAGTCCGGTGTTCAGATTGCGCAGCACCTGATGCAGGTTTTTCTGCTTCACCGGTTTTACCATCCTTCTCGAAACCCCAAGATTTTCGCAGCGTGTAACAAAAGTGTGGTCATCTATCGAGCTGTGCCACATAATGATATGTGTTGAATCAGAAACCAGATTATTTGATTCTCTGATCTTTTTCACGATATCGAGCCCATCCATGCCGGGCATGTGATAATCCATAAAAATGACATCAAATCCTTTTTCGCCGGCCATGATACTGAAAGCCGATTCAGCACCGTCCGCTTCCACAGATTTGATGCCGATATGATGAAGCATTTCTTTGAGTATCTTTCTGTTATTCGAATTATCATCAACGATCAGCACTTTTTTCACACTTCCGATCTCCTCACCAGCTCCTTTCTGTCCGTTTTCGAAGCGCAGCGGTATCTCGTAGAAAAACAGACTTCCTTTTCCCTGCTCGCTTTCCAGCTGCAGACGCGAACCCATCATTGACAGCAGCTTGTTCGAGATGGTTAAACCCAGCCCGGTACCTCCGAAACGTTTGGTTGTTGAGCTGTCTTCCTGGGTGAAGGCCTCAAAAATAACATGCATCTTGTCAGGATTAATACCGATGCCGGTGTCGCGTACACTGAATCGGAGCAATGCTGTTGAGGTGTCAATCATTTTGACTATTTCAATTTTAAGCTCCACCTCTCCAAATTCGGTGAATTTCACTGCGTTGCTCAATAAATTCACGAGCACCTGTTTCATCCGCACAATATCGGTCCAAACAAACCTGGGCAGTTGGGGCGGAATATGCAGGAGGATTTCAAGTCCTTTCTGCTGTGCCTGAAATGTGATCAAGTCAATAGCTTGATTGCCAATCTCCTGCAAATCTGCTTTTTCGATAAACAATTCAAGCTTCCCTGCTTCGATTTTCGAAAAGTCGAGGATATCATTGATGATATTCAACAAGCTTTCGGCTGATTGTGTAACAATTTGCAGGTATTCTTTCTGGGCAGGCGTGAGCTCAGTTTTGAGCACCAGGTCAGTGAATCCAATCACACCATTTAAGGGAGTTCGGATTTCGTGACTCATATTGGCCAGAAACTCCGATTTGGCCCTGCTGGCTTCGGCAAGCTGTTTGTTTTGATGCTCAATTTGCTCATTCTGTATGGCGAGCTGATTGGTGCGTTGACGAACTTTCTGCTCAAGAAAAAGCTTTTGTTTTTTCAACTGTCTGGTTCTTAGTAGAATGATCGAATAAACCAGGATTACCAACAGCACCACACCCAACAAATGCACCCACCAGTTATAATACCAGGGAGGAGTAACGATGATTTCGAGTGTGGCCGGATCATCGTTCCAAACACCGCTGTTGTTTGCGGCCTTCACATGCAGGAAATATTTTCCGGGGGGTATCTGAAAGTAAGAAGCTTCCCGGTTTTCTGCATCAGTATAGACCCACTCTGTTTGCAAGCCTTCTATCTTGAAAGCATATTTGTTTTTGCCTGCGTTTGTGAAGTTAATCCCGGTGAACTCAAAAACAAGCTCACGGTGGTTGTAGGGCAAAACCAGACGCTTTTTGCTGATCAGTGTTGAATCGAGTAGAACGTCTTTGCCAGGAATGACGGCTTTATTGAAGAGGCGCAGTCCCGTCAGGTAAACTTTGATAGGGCGCTTGTTTAAAAGTATTTCTTCCGGTTTGAAGTATGTGATACCCCGGCTGCCCCCGAAATACATTGTTCCTTCGTTGTCGGCAATCGCCGCTTCGTTGATATAGTCACCATGCTGAAGGCCATCGCCGGAGTCAAAAACAAATACATTCTGCAAATCGCCACTTAAACGTATCAGGTTTTTGTTAACACCAATCCAAAAGTCGCCTTTAAGGTCTTCGAGCATGCTTACCACAACGCCTTCGCTAAGCACAGGATGCTTCGTAAGCCAGGTAAATCCTGCAGCACCGGGCTCATAAAATCCAAGTCCGTTGGAGGAAGTACCAATCCAAATTCTTCCTTTGCTGTCTTCAAAAAAGAAATTAATGCTGTTTATCTGATCGCGAAAAGGAAAAGGTTTGATCGTATGTGTCGGCAGGTCATAAATATTTCCGCTGCGCAGCCAGACCTGCTGTTTGCAGTCTTCAAAAATATTGGCTATCTGATTGTTAGAAATGTGGTGACCCTCATCAGCTGCTTCAGACGTAAGGTATTCGAAGCGTCCGGTGCGTGTATCGAGAATGTTGACACCTCCACCCCATGTTCCAACCCAGATGCGGCGATCTGTGCACTGACTGATTGTAACTACAAAAATATTATTAAGTCCTTTACCGTCTTTCGGGTCAACACCAATCCTTTTGAAACCATATCCTTTAGGTGTTTTCACCATTTTGCACAATCCGTTGTCGGTTCCAACCCACAATGTCCCTTCATCATCCCGCATCACATCCCTAACGATGTTGCTGGCTAAACTTGTCGGATCGTCGGGCTGATGTTTAAAGTGTTTCACTGCATTATCTTTGGGATTCCAGAGATTCAAACCATTGTTGGTGGCAAGCCAGATGCTGTCGGGAGCATCTGCAAAAAGTGCATAAATGAGGTTGCCGCTCAATTTATCCAATCTACCCGGATGGTGTGTAAAAGCACGAAACGGCTCTCTGATCGGATCGTAATAACTTATTCCAAGGTCTGTTCCAATCCACATAATATCGTGATCATCCAGCAGCAAGCATTTAACATAATTGTTAACAATGCCGTACTCATCCTCGTATCCGGCCTGGTGATTGACGAACTTTTGATCTTCAGGATCAAAAATAGAAAGCCCCAAATCGTGACCAATCCAGATTTTGCCTTTGCTGTCTGTGGCAATCGCTTTGACATAATTATTTGATAAACTATTGAGATCATTGATGTTATGGCTAAATACGCGGATTGGATTTCCGCTGGCACGATCAATCAGAGCAATGCCGCCATCAGCACCCACCCAGATGTTTCCGTTGTGATCTTCGGTTAATTGCTTAACGTAGTTTGACGGCAGCCCTTCAGTCGGAAAACTCACTATACCTGCCTTTTCCATATTCTCAAAGCCATCCACCCGGGCCAGCCCGGCATCGGTGGCCAGCCACATCGTATGTTGTTTATCAATGAGTATATGTTTGATATAATTGGATTGCAGCCCGCTGTTTTCGGTGTTAAAATGCACTGCTTTTCCGGTTGTGGTATTCAATGCAAAAAGACCGTTGGTTGAAGCGATCCAGATTGTTTGTAAACCATCGAAGAGTAAAAAATCGGGTTCGGCTCTTGCAAACAGTGAGTCAAGCTCTGCGCCCAGACTCACCGTCTCAAAACGGTGGTGTATGAAATCGTATCTTGTCAGCAATCCGCTTTTCATGCCGGCATACAATCCCTTTCCGGCAACATACGTCAGTGAGATTAAATTGTTATCGGGAAGACTTGTTGCGTCATTGTTTTGGTGGCGGAACACTTCGAAAGTATAGCCGTCGTAACGGTTCAGGCCATTTTCGGTAGCAATCCACAACATGCCGTATTCGTCCATCTCGAGCGCTTTTACAAGCGCGCGGCTCAGGCCTTGTTGGGTTGTAAGCGAATGAAAACGAAGATGATTGTATTCGTCGAGGTCTGCACCAAACAACGCACCGACTTTTAATGAAAAGATCAGTACAAAAACAAGGATAGCAGGATGTTGATATGGCTTCAATTTCATTTTCTGATGCCGTTGGTTTTTTTACAATAAAAATTCTACCAAAAATAACAAGAAAGCCGGCACAAAACAAGTTTTAGTTTTATGATATATGTCGAGCTGCTTTGGTGTTAAAAACCGTTCAACTGCATTGTGACTGTGGGGATCAACAATAGAAAACCGAGCACAATCAGGATTAAAATCATCGGCCAAACCCATTTTACCCATTTCTCATAAGGGATTCTGGCAACACCGAGCACAGCAATCAAAACGCCTGAGGTTGGGGTTATCATATTGGTGAAGCCATCGCCAAACTGAAAAGCCATCACGGTGGCTTGTCGCGAAACACCGATCAGATCGCTGAAGGGAGCCATTATTGGCATTGTTATGGCTGCTTTGGCCGAGCCTGACGGAATGGCAATGTTGATGACAGTTTGAATCAGATACATCGTGCCGACTGATGCAATTTCGCCAAAATTGCCCATCGCCATCGAAAGGCCGTAGAGAATCGTATCAATGACACCACCTTCTTCGAGTGTAACAATGATTCCGGCAGCCAATCCGATGACAATTGCAGCCGACAAAATATCCTTTACACCTTCAACAAAAAGTTTTGCTATATCGCTCGCACTCTTGTTGATGGCAGCCCCGCTTGCTACACCAAGCACCATGAAAAGCGTGGCAATCTCCATCACATACCACTCATAACCCATCACGCCAACAATAAGATAGACTATAGTGTAAGTCAGAAGAAGCAGGATGAAATAATGTACTGATTTACGAAGGCTCAAAATTCCTGAAAGAATAAATAGAAACGTCAAAACGGGATTGATCCAAAAGGTGAGGGTGGCATTGCCCAATTTTATTGTTGTTTGCGGATAGAACCAGCTGAAAGCTATCAAGGCCACGGCTATAGCCAAAAACACCATCCACGCTGACTTCGGGGTATAATAGGTAACATCCTCTGGCCCGGCGCTGTGATTTTTGCGCCAATACGCATCTTCTTCATACATGATGGATGACCTCGGATTTCGTTTCACGCGGTGTGCATACCGAAGTACAAAAGCAAAACCTACCAGGTTAATAATCACCCAGCTAAACATTCTGTATTCAATGCCCGAAAACAACGGAATATTAGCCAAACCCTGGGCAATACCAATCGTAAAAGGATTTAATATAGCACCGGAAAAACCCAGATGAGCTGCCACGTAAACAAGCCCTACGCCAACAATTGAATCGTAGCCCATTGAAATGGCTAATGGTATGAGGATGATCGTAAAAGCGATTGTTTCCTCACTCATTCCAAATACAGCACCAAAAAAGCTAAACATGGTCATGATCATCACCATGATAATATTGTCAACGCCCAATTTCCGGACAATAGAGAGATGCTCGAGCCGCTTTGTGAACTTCAGGAAATCAAAGATTCCTACGTCAATGGCCTTGCTGGTGTTCATTACCCAAAATGCACCACCGATCATGAGCGTAAAAATGATGATGGCACTTTGTTTGACAAAGCCTTTGAACAAAGCCGAAAATACCTGCCATGTTTGTGGCTGGCTTTTAAAAACTGCAGCCTCGGTGGCAGGCAATTGATCTTTATAATAAAAGGTCATGGTGGTCTGCTCTTTGTCATCAACCACTGCTGTTGATTTGACATATTTACCCGGCGGGATAAACCATGTTAAAGCCGCTGCAAAAAGGATGATTGAAAAAACGATCACATACGTATGTGGCACATTGCCTTTCCATTTCATAAAAGGAGGTTTTGCAGCAAAAATAGGAGTTCGGGAGCTTTAATCGGCAAGACTGACGAAAAAATGATGTTTAAAACCGTAAAGTGCCCGCAAAAACTTGACAACTTTGCTCAAACCTGCTTGTGGCTGTTAGTTAAAACTCCGGAAGTACGCTGACAGATCGTTCAGTAAACCTCCCATACAGCATGAGCGCCTTGCAAACTATAAAGTCTAACTTTATCAGTTTTGAGGCACAATCAGTGAGGCTCGTGCCAATCGCGCGGCAGCAAAATACCCCAGTGCTCCGTTTGAAACATTCGTTCTGATATTGGCAGCAGGACCTGAAAACAACGGATTTGACGAACCTGATCCTGTTTGAAGTTCAAGAAAGAAACGGTAGTAGTCTTCAGTGATTGCTGCCAGCTGCAAGGTGATGGTGTCGCCCGGTTTTATTTCATCGCCCCTGAAAAACATCACCGGCAATCCGTTGGTATTGTTGCCATTGAAAAATTTATCGTCGGTCACCAGGGCCCTTGAAGCAGTGTCGGTTAGGATTTTCCCGTTTACATAGGCATCAAATTTGTAAAAATCTGTTGTAGCCGGATCTGTTGCGAAAAGGTTAAGCAAATAAAAATCAAATGATGGTTCATACTTCAAGGTAATGCTGTCAATTCTGCCAAAGGTCAATGGCATCAAACTCGATGCCTCGTAGGATGAAAAATCGCCGACAGGAGCAGCCAACTCAATTTCGATGCGGTACAGCCGACCGGCTTTTCCGGCAAAAGCCTCAGCAGCATGATAATAACCGGGGCGTTGCGCATCCTCAACATAAGGTATGCTTTCTTCGCCGTCGTAAAGCCGAACAGCGGCTCCCGTTACTGCCGGCGGTTCTTCGTTGTAGAAATAGCTTGTCGAGGTGGTCAGCCTAAGCGTATGTTGGAGGCTGTCCGACGTCACTTTGCCATCAACAACAAGCCGGGCATAGGACGAATCGAGTTCAATATCGTAGCGTTCGGTGCAAGCTGCAAGTCCTGCCAAAACCATGAGTAACTGAAAGAATCTGCTATTTTTCATTCTAAAACTTAAAATTATAGGTTAAAGCCGGCACAATGCCAAAAAGGTAGGTCATCTCGGCATAGGTCACATTTGGTGTTGCCGGATCGTTTACAAAGTTGATTACCCAGGGGTTTTTGCGGTAATAGGCATTATAAACAGAAAGATTCCATTCGCCACTCCACTTCCGCTTGTTTTTTGGGGTAGGCACATAAGTGACCGAAACATCAAGGCGGTGGTAATCAGGCAGGCGGTAGGCGTTTCGGGCAGAATAAACCGGTGCAATGGTGTTTCCTATAACAAACCTTCCGGTTGGAAACGTAACCGGCGCCCCTGTCGAATAAACCCAGTTTGCACCAATGCTGATGTTGTTGTTAAGCTGATAGCTCGCCACAACGGATATGTCGTGAGGCCGGTCGTAAGCTGCCGGATAAACCTTTCCATTGTTTATTTCCGGAATTTCCCTCAGTGTTCGCGACCAGGTATAGCCAACCCAACCTGTCAGCTTGCCTTCGGTCAGCCTCACAAGTGCTTCAAGTCCGTAGGATCTGGCTTTGCCGAAACGCAGCTCACCCTCGAGGTATTCGTTGAGCAATAACTCAGCAAAATCCTTAAAATCAATTGCATTGTGGTTAATTTTATAGAAGGCTTCGAGCGAGGTTTCAACCTTATACTTCGCGATATTATGGAAAACGCCTGCCGAAAACTGATCGCCTTTCTGGGGTTTCACATTTGGGCTTGATGGAAACCAAATGTCGAGCGGAGTACCACCTGTCGAATTTTGTGCCATATGTATATACTGAACATTGCGTGTATAGGCTGCCTTGATGCTTGTGTATTCATTGATTGCATAGGCGGCACTGATCCTTGGCTCAAAAGCTGTGTAGGTGTTATAAAAATCATTCTTTGAATAGATTGCAGAATCGTATTTCATGAAGTTTTCATCAAAAGCAAACACGGTTGCCGGACCGTAATTACTGAACAGACTAAATCGCAAACCGTAATCAACAGTCATCCGCTGACTTACTTTATGCTCGCTGCTCACATACACAGCTGCTTCCAACGCATGTCCGACCGGCATTTTCACAATGTTGAAAGGGGTTTGCTCGCCCACTCCTCCCGCTTCTCCCGGTTGAAAACGGTGATTGGTTAGCTGACTGCCAAACCGCAGACTCATCTTGTCATTTGCAAACCATGTCAAATCGGCTTTTAAGCTTAAATCCTCCATGTCGGCCAGCCAGTCAAATGCATTCGGACGACCCTCGGGCACGCCCAATTGGTAGTTGAAGCGTGAATAAATAAATGAAAAGTTGCTGAACAAAGCCTTGCTAAACAAATGGTTCCACCTGACAGTAGCTGTTGTGTTGCCCCATCCGAGATTGAAAAAATCGTTGCCAAAAACGTCTTTTCCGTTATAGGCAGTCACAAAAAACCTGTTTTTATCGTACAGGATGTAGTTTGCTTTCAGGTTTAAATCATAAAAATACAAGGTGTTGTTTTTGATATTTTCGTCGCTCGAAAGTGCCAGAAAAAGATCAGCATAGGTGCGCCGGCCTGCAAGAATAAAGCTCGATTTGTTTTTCTGGATCGGGCCTTCCACCGTGAGCCGGCTCGAAATCGTTCCAACACCACCCTGCCCGTGATAAGAGGTGGCATTGCCATCGTTCATCCTCACATCGAGCACCGAAGACAGCCTTCCGCCATAGCGGGCAGGAATGTCGCCTTTGTACAATTCGAGACTTTTAACTGCATCGTTGTTGAAAACTGAGAAAAAACCCAACAGATGCGATGGGTTGTAAACCACCGCCTCGTCGAGCATAATCAGGTTTTGATCGGGGCCGCCCCCTCTGACGCTAAAGCCGGAGCCACCCTCGCTGGTGGCCTGAACTCCGGGCAAAAGCTGTATCGCTTTGATGATATCAACTTCGCCCATGAAAGCCGGAATTTGTTTCACCTGTTTGATATCCAGCTTGCTAACACTCATTTGCGCTTTGGCAATATCCGCGTTGAACCGCTCACTTTTCACAACCACCTCACCGAGCTGCATATTTTCAGGATGCAATGACACCGATAATGTTGTGTCTCTTCGAAGCTGAACCAACAAATTCAAGGGTTCGTAACCGATATACGACCATGTGATGGTATATGTTCCCGGTTCGAGTCGTAATGAATAAAAACCATAGGCATTCGAAGCCGTCCCAAAACGGCCGGGATTTGTGAAGACCGTTGCTCCCAAAAGGGTTTCGCCTGTTTCAATATCTTTGATATAACCTGATATTGTCACCGTTCGCCTTTCGGCGTTTTCGTCGGTTGGCAGATTGGCCTGCAATGAAACCACCTGAAACAATATTATTAAGAAGAGTACTATCCGCTGCATGAAAATCTTTATGATTGTATAAATGAATCGTTTTTTGGATCGTAATGACAACGCCCTGACAGATTAGTCACATTATATGCTTCAGTGCGTGCGTTATTGATGATTTATTAACATACAATGATTGAAATTGCTTTTAAAGCCTGTAGAATGAACAATCAGGAAGCCTTCTTGTTTAGAAACTTAACGAAAATAATACGGCAAAGCTTGTGTTGTTGCAGAAAACATTTTTAAAGCCGAAAGATTTTCAGCTTATTTTTGGCGGAATTACAAAAATCGAAAACAATAAACGACGAATATGAAACTCTACCCTATCGAAACCGGAAACCTGAAATTAGATGGTGGCGCCATGTTTGGTGTGGTGCCCAAAGTGCTCTGGCAAAAGGTTTATCCCTGCGATGAAAACAATTTGTGCAACTGGGCCATGCGTTGTCTTCTTGTGGTGGATGGCGACCGTAAAATATTAATTGACAATGGAATTGGCAACAAACAGGATGAAAAGTGGCTGAGTCATTATTACCTCAACGGCGATGCCAGCCTCGAAAAATCGCTTGCCGCATTGGGATTTCAGCCCGATGACATCACAGATATGGTGATCACCCATATGCACTTTGACCATTGTGGCGGAAGCATCAAGTGGAACTCAGATAAAACCGGCTTTGAGCTCGCCTTCCCCAACGCAACCTATTGGACGAGCAGGCAACAGTTTGAATGGGCTACTCAACCCAATCGTCGTGAAGAAGCCTCCTACCTGAAAGAGAACATACTGCCTATTCAGGAAAGCGGACATCTGCAGCTCATTGAGCAGGAAGGAGAATATATTCCCGGTATTACATTTAAGTTGTATAACGGGCACACCGAAGGCCAGCTGATTCCTCATATCAGTTACAACGGCAAAACTGTTGTGTTTATGGCAGACCTGATGCCCTCTGCCGCACATATTCCCATGCCCTGGATCATGGCTTACGACACACGTCCGCTCGATACGCTCCTCGACAAGGAAAGATTCTACCAGGAGGCGTTGCAGCATGACTACATTCTCTTTCTGGAGCACGACCTCTACAATGAGGCCTGCGTGCTGCACGAAACAACAAAAGGTGTTCGTGTGAAAAAATCAGGAAAACTGGCAGAATTTCTTTGAAAGATTTTCTACTTGCTGTAGATTCTCGCGTTGTTTCGGTATCCGTTTTTGTTTTTATACCAATCGTTCGGGTTAGCTCCGTTCGACTCGGCCCAACTTGAAAATTTCAGATGCGTCTCGGTGACTTCGGCATGTTCAACAGGATAGTCAAAAACCTCAGGAAGGTGAATACCCCATGTGAGATTTGAGGAGGTTCGGTAGTATTTTCCGGCTGCCGGCTGCGAAGCATCGTCCACCGTGCCAAACAAGGATATATCCATGAGCGAGGTGGGCAGCTGATCCACCAGATGTATCTCGTGATTCCGATTCATTTGTCTGATCAGGAATGGATTAAACGGTGGACTGTCAACAGAATCGGGGTGCAGGGGATGTGAAAAACGGATGCTAAGGTCAACAACATCCGAGGTGCCAACAAAGCCATTCTGAACTGTGTTGAACATGGAGCCGCCAACCCGGTGGATTACACCTTCCACGTTGTCCCATGGAATAATGACTGCTTTTAACTGATTGGCTTCGGTGCCGTTTGCAGCAGTTTTGATGTAGTTCTCAACCCTCACCTGTCCGCTCACAGATGCAATTTGGTTTTGGTCAGAGATAATTGTTTTATCAAATTTAGCGTTTTAATGAAAAAAGTCAAGTATTATTCTTTGTCTGCGGCATTTACATAGTCAAAACCGAAAACATGATACCTGAAAAAGACAGATTTGACAGACAGGCTTTTATGTCAAACTGTCGTTTTGGCAGAAAATATTTGCTGCTGAATAAAACAGCCGTTATAACTTATAACTCTGTTATTCAACATATTAAATAAATTCATTACATGATTACCCGCATTACCCGGTCTTAATTAGAAATGAAAAGCGTTTGCTGGACTGCATGGCATAAAACTTGTCGGATACAGAAACAATAAATTGAAAATCAAAAATATTAATAGTTTTAAGGAGGAAAAAATAATGGGAAAAATTATTGGAATTGACCTGGGAACCACCAACTCATGCGTTTCAGTTATGGAAGGTAACGAGCCGGTTGTTATTCCCAACAGCGAAGGCCGTCGCACAACACCATCTATCGTAGCATTTGCCGACAACGGCGAGCGCAAAGTGGGTGATCCTGCAAAACGTCAGGCCATTACAAACCCAACAAAAACAATCTTTTCTATCAAGCGGTTTATGGGCGAAACCTTCGACCGTGTTACGGCAGAAAAAGACCGTGTACCTTACAAAGTTGTAAAAGGCGACAACAACACACCACGTGTTCAGATCGAAGACCGTCTTTATACCCCACAGGAAATTTCGGCCATCGTGCTTCAGAAGATGAAAAAGACAGCCGAAGATTATCTCGGACAAACTGTTACCGAAGCTGTTATCACTGTTCCTGCCTACTTCAGCGATTCGCAACGTCAGGCAACCAAGGAAGCCGGCGAAATTGCAGGTCTCAAGGTGAAACGTATTATCAACGAGCCCACGGCAGCAGCGCTGGCTTATGGTCTCGACAAAAAAAGAAACGACATCAAAGTAGCTGTGTATGACCTTGGTGGTGGAACTTTCGACATCTCCATCCTCGAAATGGGCGATGGTGTTTTCGAAGTAAAATCAACCAACGGTAACACCCACCTCGGCGGTGATGATTTTGACCAAAACGTTATCGAATGGCTTGCAGATGAGTTTAAAAAAGACGAAGGTGTTGATTTAAAAAGAGACCCAATGGCTCTTCAGCGCCTGAAAGAAGCAGCCGAAAAAGCCAAAATTGAACTCTCGAGCTCTACAGAAACCGAGATCAATCTGCCTTATATCATGCCTGTTGACGGCGTGCCGAAACACCTTGTGCGCAAACTCACCCGTTCGAAATTTGAACAACTCAATGATCACCTCATCCGTGCAACCATTGAGCCCTGCCGCAAAGCACTACAGGATGCAGGACTTACAGCCGCTGACATTGATGATGTGATTCTCGTGGGTGGTTCAACACGTATTCCCGCTATACAGCAGATAGTTAAGGATTTCTTTGGCAAAGAACCCTCAAAAGGCGTAAATCCTGACGAAGTTGTAGCAATTGGCGCAGCCATACAGGGTGGTGTGCTGACCGGCGAAGTGAAAGACGTTCTTTTGCTCGACGTAACACCTCTGTCACTTGGTATTGAAACTCTTGGCGGTGTAATGACAAAACTCATCGAGTCGAACACCACCATCCCTACCAAGAAATCAGAAACGTTCTCAACAGCATCAGACAATCAACCTTCGGTGGAAATACATATCATCCAGGGCGAACGTCCGATGGCCAGCCAAAACAAGAGCATCGGCCGCTTCCACCTCGACGGCATCCCACCGGCACCACGTGGCGTTCCGCAGATCGAAGTGACCTTTGATATTGACTCCAACGGCATTCTGCATGTTTCGGCCAAAGACAAAGCAACAGGAAAATCGCAGAGCATCCGCATCGAAGCCTCTTCGGGCCTGAGCGATACCGAAATTCAGCGTATGAAGGATGAAGCCACTGCCAATGCCGAAGCCGACAAGAAAGAACGCGAAAGGGTTGACAAACTCAATGCCGCCGACGGACTGATCTTCCAAACAGAGAAACAACTGAAGGATTATGGCGATAAGCTGCCTGCAGATAAGAAAGCTGAAATTGAAGAGGCTTTGGAGCAACTCAAAAACGCTCATAAAAACCAGGATATCACCGCAGTTGATTCAGCAATGAACAAACTCAACGGAATCTGGCAGTCGGCAAGCGAGCAGATGTATAACAACACCCAGGCTCAAGGCAATGCCCAGGAAGCGCCTCGCACCGACAATGGCGGCAACGGCAATCCAAAAGGTGGGGATGACGAAGTTACTGATGTTGACTTTGAAGAAGTGGATGATAAAAAATAAGCCTTTAACACCACATCATATATCAAAAGACGGTCAAAAATGACCGTCTTTTTTTATTGTAATCCAATTCATTGTATTTTTGTCAACAAAACATTTGAACAATTTAAATATTTCAGCAGATGAAAAAAATCTACTTAACCTTATTCATTCTCGCCTTAATCTCCTTCTCGCAAACAATTAAGGCACAGAACTTTGTGCAGAATCCCGGAATGGAAGTCTGGACAAGCGACACCCAGCCCGAGAGCTGGACCATAGCCGAAAACACCAGCAAAGAAGCTACCATCAAGCATTCGGGCAGTTTCTCGGCAAAGCACACCTCAGCCTCGGCAACCAAAAAAATTCAACAAGTAATCTCAGGAATCACCGGAGGCCAAACCTACACCATTCAATATTGGTTTTTAGACAACGACAACGCTGCCAAAACACGTATCTGGTCGTATTGGCTCAACGGCACAACTACGATCGCTGCCGATGAAGCTACACTGCGACCGGCCACTTACAGCGAAAACAGCGACCAGTGGCAGCAGTTCAACGCTGTGCTCACCGCACCGGCTGATGCCAACGGCTTTCGTTTCGAAGTGAGGGTTTACAACCAGGATGGCAACAATGGAGGCGCTGTTTATTATGACGACTTCACCTTTTCAGGCGACATCGTCATCAAACCGGAGCCCAGCAACTACCCTACCGCCTTTGTTGCAACAGCAACCGGCACCGGTGCCTCCCTCAGCTGGACCGACGCCACAGGCACCCAACTCCCTGATGCTTACCTGATTTATGCAACTGTTGCAACGCCAAAAAACACGAGTGAAATTCCGGCCGACGGAAGTCCTGTTGCTAACAACCTCGATATCAGCGAAGGCTATATTGCCTGGAATGTTGCCTATGGCAAAGGCGGACACGTTTTCGAAACCCTCGAGCCGGGCCTGATCTATTCCTTCCAGATATTTCCCTATACAAACTCCGGAAGTGATATAGATTATAAAACCGATGGAACAATCCCATCATCAACCATTCATTCAAACAATTATGTTCTCCTGCTGCACGAAACCTTTGATGCCGACCTTGGCGTGATGGATGCATACAGCGTTGCGGGCGAACAGGAATGGACCTATTACAACTTCAACAACGAAGATTATGCGCGCATGTCGGGCTATTCCGGAGGCGCTGTTGCCAATGAAGACTGGCTCATCAGTCCCGCTTTGGTTGTGCCGGCAACAGTAATTGATGTGACCCTGAAATTCCGCTCGGCTAGAAACTATGATGGCAACGCCCTTCAATTGATGAAAAGCACCAATTATACAGGCACAGGCAACCCTAACAGCGCAAGCTGGACAGATATAACCGATCAGGCTGACTGGTCGGCCGGCACCTGGACATGGGTTCAATCGGGTGATGTGCTCTTGTCCGAAAGCGGCGGCACAACCTGGTATGTTGCCTTCAAATACACCTCAACAACCGAAGCAGCTACAACATGGCAGGTTGACGATGTGTTGGTTTATGGCATCAGCAGCGTGGGAAGCCCCGAAAACATGGCTGAAATGATCAGTGTTTATCCGAACCCAACAGGCAGCTTCGTAAACTTCACCAGCCCACAGCAAGCCGCGGTTAGCATCACAGATTTATCAGGCCGTGTTGTTTTCACCGAAACCTTGCAGGCCGGGCAACACAGCCTGCCGGTTGATCAACTGAACAAAGGCATTTACCTGCTCAGCATCCGCCAGCAAAACCACACCCAGCTTACAAAGCTTATCGTGGAATAACAGCTTTTGAGCTACCACAAAAAAAACAGACGGACAATCTTCAGGAGTGTTCGTCTGTTTTTTTTTATTTCAGCAATGCGCCACCCAAAACTTGGTGTAGAATTTGTAAACGCCTGAATATGAAATTGTTTTAGTAAAACATTTCGTAAATCTTTATGCTGTTTTTTGGCACGCATCCCGATGGTTCCTAAATTCCGCAGTTTATTGATAAAAAACTGTAAAGCATTTCATTCTGACTTTTAATCATCTCACGCAAAGCCGCTCGAACGCGAAAAAATGTGATTCTGACGTTAGCAAGAAAATTCTATCATTAGACAGTTCTGTGACAGCTAACTTCTGTTCTCTGACCTCTGTTCTCTGATCAACGATCTCGCTCAAAAACGGTCAACGCTATTCAGGCAACCACACAAACCACAACTCATCACGCATTATGCATCACTCATCACTTTTCATCAACGCACACATACCGGCTAACTTGTTGTGCAATATGCATAGACAATTTCACTTACAAAAAAGCACGGAAACCGCCTTGTTGTCGTACTCTATTTCTATGATACTGATTACCAATCAGTAAAAGCAAAAACCACTGAAAACCAAAAAAACAGGTAGCCGTAAAACTTCATTTTCTATCTTTGTCGCGACTTCCCCGTCGGAATTCACCCAAAGAAATGCGGTATGATACTCTTCTTTAAGAACCCGGAAAACGTAGTCATAGCACTGGAAACCAGCCAGAAACAAGACAAAGAAACAATAGCCCGGCTTGTCTGGCTCTTCAGTAACAGTCCCCTCCTGCCCGAAAAATCACTCAAAGGCAGCTTTGTTGGTCCGCGAAAGGAAATGATAACTCCATGGAGCACCAATGCAGTCGAAATTACCCAAAACATGGGGATTGCCGGAATTAAAAGAATTGAGCAATATTTTCCGGTTGAAAAGGATGCAGCGCATTTCGACCCCATGCTGCAGTCTGTTTATCATACGCTTGACCAGCATCTTTTCGAAATCAAAACACAACCCGAAGCCGTAGCCTTTATTGATGATCTGGCTGCCTACAACAGCCAAAACGGCCTGGCCCTTAGTCCTGACGAAATTGAATACCTCGAAAATATAAGTCAGAGCCTTGGGCGTAAGCTTACTGACAGTGAGGTGTATGGGTTTGCCCAGGTGAACTCTGAACATTGCAGACACAAAATTTTTAATGGTACATTTATCATTGACAGCAAGACCATGCCCGAAACGCTGTTTGGGATGATCAAAAAAACTGCTGCAACGCATCCAAACAGACTTATTTCGGCCTATAAAGACAATGTAGCATTTATCGAAGGGCCTGTTGCTGAACAATTTGCACCGGCTAACCCCCAAAAGGCCGACTTTTTCGAAATAAGAGATATCAACACCGTCATCGCACTTAAGGCCGAAACACATAATTTTCCAACCACTGTTGAGCCCTTTAACGGAGCTGCCACAGGCACCGGTGGCGAAATCCGCGACAGAATGGCGGGCGGAAAAGGCAGCCTCCCACTTGTCGGCACTGCCGTTTATATGACCTCCTACTCAAGAAGTCAGGACAACCGGCCCTGGGAACAAAAAAACCCGGCAAGACCCTGGCTGTATCAGTCGCCCGAATCCATTCTTATAAAAGCCTCAAACGGGGCATCAGATTTTGGTAATAAATTTGGTCAGCCACTCATCAACGGTAGCGTGCTTACGTTTGAACACCAGGAAGATACACATTTTGGATATGACAAAGTGATCATGCTGGCAGGCGGTGTTGGATTTGCCAAAAAAGAGGACTGCCAAAAAGAAAGTCCTCAAAAAGGCGACAAAGTTATTGTTCTCGGTGGCGACAACTACCGCATTGGGATGGGTGGTGGTGCCGTATCAAGTGTTGACACCGGACAGTTCAGCAATGCAATTGAGCTGAATGCCGTGCAGCGCGCCAATCCGGAAATGCAGAAAAGGGTGAGCAATGTGGTGCGTGCAATGGCCGAGTCGGAAACAAATCCTATACGCTCTATCCACGACCATGGTGCCGGCGGTCACCTCAACAGCCTCTCCGAGCTTGTTGAAGATACCGGCGGACTGATCCATATTGACAAACTTCCGCTTGGCGACCCAACCTTATCCGACAAGGAAATCATCGGTAACGAATCGCAGGAACGCATGGGACTTGTCATTGATCCTGAGCACCTTGCATTGCTTGAACAGATAGCCCAAAGAGAGCGGGCACCACTGTATGAAGTGGGTGAAGCAACAGGCGATCAACAGCTTAAGTTTGTAAAAAATGAAGACAGCTGCCCTATTGACCTCCGTATAGAACATCTTTTCGGCAAGCCTCCAAAAACAGTTCTCACTGATAAAACAAAGAAATATACTTTTTCACCGGTTTCTACAAGCGCTGATCAGCTTCATTATTACCTTAATTCGGTGCTACAGTTAGAGGCTGTGGCCTGCAAAGACTGGCTCACGAACAAGGTAGATCGGTCGGTTACCGGAAGAGTTGCAACACAGCAAACAACAGGTCCGATCCAATTACCCCTCAACAACCTGGGTGTTGTTGCTCTCGATTACAAAGGCATAAAAGGCATTGCAACCGCGCTCGGTCACGCTCCTGTGGCAGCCTTGATTGACGAACGCAAGGGCTCCCGTCTTGCCGTGGCCGAAGCACTCGCCAATATCATCTGGGCGCCCATCGAAGGCGGGTTAAAAGGCATTTCATTGAGTGCAAACTGGATGTGGCCCGCTCGAAATGAAGGCGAAAACGCAAGGCTCTACAAAGCCGTAAAAGCACTCGGCGATTTTTGCATCGAGCTCGGAATCAATGTGCCTACCGGAAAAGATTCACTCTCGATGACACAGAAATATCCCGGCGGAGAAAAAGTTCTTGCGCCTGGCACTGTGATCGTTACTGCTGTGGGCGAAGTTTCGGATGTGAAAAAAACAATTACACCCCTACTGAAACCCGATCTGCATTCCTCTTTGCTCTACATTGATTTATCCGGTGATGACTTCAATCTCGGGGGATCAAGCCTTGCGCAGGTTCTTAATAAGGTTGGCAGCAGCACCACCGATATTACGGATGCTCGCTGCCTCGCAGCTGTTTTCGATGCGGTCCAGCATTTGATTGCAAATAAAATGGTATTGGCCGGGCATGATGTTTCTTCAGGTGGACTGATCACTACCCTGCTCGAAATGAATTTTGCCAATACCGATCACGGCATGAAACTTCAACTCGACAAATGGAATGATGTTTCGATTGTCAATCTGCTTTTCAGTGAAAAACCCGCCCTTGTTCTGCAGGTGCCCGGCGGTGGTGCTACCCAGGCTTACCTGTCAGCACAGGGCATTGATTTTGTAGAGATTGGGCAAGTGGTTGCTGAGCGATTTGTTCACGTTTCGCACCAGGACGAACGTTACCATTTCGATATCAACACATTGCGCGACGTTTGGTTTAAAACATCATACCTTCTCGACAGAAAACAGAGTGGTGAACAACTGGCATTGCAGCGCTATAAAAACTATAAAAAACAAGACCTCGTCTTTAGTTTCAACAAAAGCTTCACAGGCAAGGCAGCACAATATCAAATTGATCCCGGCCGCCGCACAGCATCAGGCATCAGGGCAGCCATCATCCGCGAAAAAGGCGTGAACGGCGACAGGGAGATGGCTTACTCATTATACCTGGCCGGTTTTGATGTTAAAGATGTTCATATGACCGATCTGATCAGTGGCCGTGAAAACCTGACCGATGTTAATATGATTGTTTTTGTTGGTGGTTTCTCAAACTCTGATGTTCTGGGTTCGGCCAAAGGTTGGGCCGGGGCATTTCTTTACAATGAGAAAGC
>DISP01000013.1 GCA_002421995.1 Bacteroidales bacterium UBA6207
GCAGTAACAGGATAGCTTGCTTTGGTCCAATCAACAGTGCCCGACCATTCACCAACTTTGGTTGTTCCGATATAAAAGCGTAAATAATCATAATCGCTTTCGGATGAAACTTTGTAGTAGAACGAAATACTGTCAGCAACTCCAACTTCGTACTGAAGGATCAACTGACTGCTTTGGCTATGGCTGATTGTTCCGGACTTTGCAGAATAAACACCTGAATAAGGTGAAACATTGCTCACCTGCCAGGGCAGATTGCCTCCGTTTGTCCAACCAAACTGGCTGAAGTTTCCTGTTTCAAAATCCTCGATGATAAGACCTATCTTGGCAATGAAATTCTTGGCAGCTGCGTATGCACCGGCTGTGAGATCAAAATTGAATTCGGCAACAGTTCCTGCTGGTGCACCTCCGGCCACTTCAACAGCGTAGGTAGCTGTAATGGTTTGTCCTGCATTAACCACATCGAAGTTTGCATTTCCTGATGTTATATTGATAAACGGACTGTTTGCAATAACGGAACCAACAGCATTCTGAGCAGCACTCTGACCATTATTGGTGGCACTGATGCTGATTTGAACCGTTTCGCCCGGGTCAAGACGTCCATTTCCATTGCCCTGACTGTCATTAATAACCATGTTTCCGACACTGAAAGATGGAGCAAAAGCCTTAACAGCAAATTGACTGATCCACTCGTTGGTGCCACTTGTAACGTTGAGTGAAATTACGATTGTTTCATTGTTGGGAACATTATTTGCCACTGAAAACTGCAACGCATTTTGGGTCAGTGCAATAGCTCCGGCTTCAACATTACCCACCGTGAAACTATTGTTTATGAATGTGATATATGGGCTGCCGGATGAAGCTGTCACTTGTACCGAAGGTGCTGTTTCGCTCCCAACATTCTTTACAGCAACATCAAGGCTGATGTTTTCACCATAATCAATCACGCCGTTTCCGTTTCCGGCAGCATCATTGATGGTGTAGGCGTTGTAAATAATATAAGGTCCGGAAGGTGGGATACAGCCAATTGTTTGTTCATACCTGTAATAGTTTTGCAAAGTTACCGT
The DNA here is from genome assembly GCA_002421995.1 of Bacteroidales bacterium UBA6207. GTDB lineage: Bacteria > Bacteroidota > Bacteroidia > Bacteroidales > F082 > JALNZU01. Next base: position 1,065 of record DISP01000013.1, read on the forward strand.
AACCCTGATTTCGACACCCGGAAGCTGTACAAGGATTGGCACTGCTGTAGGACCACTGCCTGCAACAGCTGCTCCGATAATTTCATCATTCACTGTTAAGGCAATCATCGCACCTTCGTTGGCTGTCACCTCAAAGGTTTCCATACCGCTCAGTAAAACAGGCATATGACTAACCGTGAGGTTCTGAGGCACCTCAGAATAAACAGTCATAAACCCATCACCATGGTGGTGAAAGAGGTTGTAGGTGATGTTTTTATGTTCAGGATTATAGGGCCAGTTTGATTGCTGCAGGAAGTATTTTCCTGCAACATTTGAAAACGCAGGCAAAATTCCTCTTGGAGCTGGATTGGAGCCGAAAGCAGGCATAAACTGTGGCCACATATTATCGTATGCTCCCCAAACATAGACGTCGTTCACAAATGAGTATGAAACCTCTGTTGCGGCAATTAAACCGAGTGCTCCAAAGTTATGACGATGAAAACGCTCTGTAAAACATTCACTTGAGTAATTGAATTTACCGGTGAGGCAGTTGATTGACATAACAAAAACAAGGTCCTGATTGGTCAATCCCGGCAGATTGGTGAGGGAATAGTCCGGCTCACCCCAGCCGCCTTCAAAACCATGATCTCTGTGCTGGAGCATAAAAGCACCGGCATTAATATCGTTGTTTACCCTTGTGGCATTTCCGCCCCAGTCTGTTAAATGGGCTGTGTTTGCAGGAATGTAGTTGAGTCCGTTAGGTCCAAAATAGTTGACAACCGTCGTTGTATTTGCATTTGATGACCATGCTCCACCGGGTGTTCCTGAATAAATCGCATTTTCGCGAACAGGATTCTTACCAAGGCCATATTGCCAGAAGCCGTTGACGGTTTCCGAACACAGCTGGAACCAACGTTCTGTTTGCCATCCCATTGCAGTCACAGGATGGTTGTAGAAAGCGGCTGAAGTTGGTGGAGTACGTTCATAATTCAGAAACTTATTGATCATATGTTGCAACTCAGCAGCATTGCGGGCTGTGATACGGGCAAAAGAGATATCAGGCAGGTTGTCGCCGGTTACATCTGCGAATGGATTGTCAGAAATATAAGGATTGTACCCGCCGGGATGATCGTTGAGGGTGTGCGAGATGATTCCGTCAGCTGCATTGGTGCTGTAATCGCCAAGGAGCAAAATAGCTGCAGGAGCCGGGTTCCAGTTGTTGTATGCATTGTTAACATATGCTTCGATGGCAGCAACCGTATTTCCGCCCACTTCGGTCAGGTTCACAACTTTTGTGTTGATACCCTGATGTTGTCTGAATACCCTGATCGTATCTGCCCATTGTGCAAAAGCAGCACCGGTAGGTATAATAATGAGATAATCACATCCGGGGTCTTTGCTCTTGAGATTTCCGATGGTTCTCGAAGCGTAGTCAACACGTGGTATAACGTTGCTGTTAAGTACGTTATCTGATAATATTGCATCCCACCAGGGGTTTCTCAGTCTTTCAACACCAAACTGGCTGCTTCCACCTTCAAAAACAACCTCTGCTTCGATGTCGTAATACACAATCAAATCTTTTGTAATAGGATTGTATTGAAATGGAGTAATGCCAAGCATGACCGCTTCAACTCCCCTGATAACGGTTTTTTCAGAAATCTGGAAGGGATTGGCCGGGTAAAAACCATCTTTTTCATATATGGCAATGTCCTTTTCATATTTTGCCGGACTGTCGTCATTTCCCAATGGAATGGCTGCAGCTGGAAGCAAGTCCACATTGTGAATAACTTCTTTACTGAATCCCAAGATGTTAAGTTTTGCTGTAGCACCATTTGGGATGGCAATAAACCGGCTGCTCGATGGTAAATTGGGTGCGCCGGCATTGGCAGGCAGATAGATGCCGTTGAGCTCTATGGTTTTACCACTATACCCATTGTCAGAAAAATCTGAAATAGACATTTGCGGAATTCCGAAGGCAAAACGTAAGCCATCGGCTTCGCTCCGCATCAAGGTGAATCCTTCTGTTGAGGTTCGTGTGCTGAAATGGTAGTCAGCACTTTGTGCAAATATCGAATTTGCGAAAACCAAGACAAATGTCATGGCAAAAGCAGAAAATCGGAAAAAATTTTTCATAAACCAGATTTTGTTCAGAATTAGGTGAATATACCACCGGCAAATGTAATTATCTTGAACGATTAAGCCGTTTTTGATTCATTTGTTTTTCCCAAATTTTGATATTTGGATTGCTTCTAAATTATAAGCTACTGTTTTATAGCACTGTAGTTTTTTGATGTATTATTAAGCCGAAAGAAAAAACGCTGAGTTTCGCAAATAAATGACAAAACATTTCATCTGATAAACTATTCGATCCTCAGCATTTCTGAACGAGAAAAGAATTCGTTTTTGAAAACGAAAACTTCATTGTAATTTTGTTCTTTCAAAAAAACAATAATCTCTTATTACATGCTACGTAATTTATTGCTGCTGGTTGTTTCAATATTTCTGATGTTGTCATGCAAACAGCTTTCGGACAAACGAAACAAAAACAACGAAAAGTCAAAGACTACCGGGGTAGTCGAAACGAAATCTTTCAACAATGAGGGTACGGCTGACTTTGTGGCTGAACTCCTCAATAGCAAAGCTATTGAAGGTCATAGTTATAAGCTGTATAATCCAACAATCCTGGATGAGTTTTATGCACGCCGCGGAAACCTGACTGCCTGGACAAGTTTTAAAAACATCGAAGATGCGCTCTCTGCACTATATCAAACTTATGATGACGGTCTCGACCCTCAGGATTACCGCTATGGTGAACTTAAAGAGCTTTATTCGGATTTAAGAAATGATAGTAATCTTGACAAATCTGCTTATGCTCAATTTGATGTTATGCTTTCGGATGCATTGCTCACGGCTGCTGCCCACTTAGTTTCCGGTAAAGTGAATCCCGCTTCTTTAAAAAATCAATGGTCAATCGAGGTTGTCAACTACAATCAAAAATACCAGGATATTCCTGGGATGCTTCAAAAAGCACTTGATAATGAATCAATAAAAGAGGAAGTCGAGAAGTTGAAACCATCTCACTATATGTACACCGGTTTGAAACAAGCGCTTAAAGATTTCAGAAAATTTGAATTGAATGGTGGTTGGGATAGCATTCCCGAAGGTAAAACAATCAAGAAAGGTGAGCATGATGCCCGTGTACCATTGTTGCGGAAAAGGCTTCTTGCAAGCGGCGAGATGGAACCTTATCAGCCTGCAGACAGCACGGTTTACGATGCCAGACTTTTTGAAATTATAAAATTGGTTCAGAAAAAATATGGCATCGTGGTGGATGGTAATCTTGGTAAATCAACTGTCGAGGCACTCAATATGTCTGTTGATTACCGCATTCAGCAAATCAGGGCCAACCTCGAGCGCGGTCGTTGGGTGCTGCAGGACCTCGAAAAAAAATACATCGCGGTAAACATTGCCGGTTTTGAATTGTATCTTATTGACGACGGCCTCGAGGTGCTTACCTCGCCTGTGATGGTTGGAAGATACCAAACCCAAACACCTGTCTTTAAAAGTACTATGAGTTATATTGTGCTGAACCCAACCTGGACAGTGCCTCGCAGCCTGAATGCCCAATACATTGCCAACCAGAAGAAAAACCCGTCCTACCTTGATAAAGAAAATATGGAGGTGGTCACATACAGTGGAAAGGTTCTGGATCACAAAACCCTGAAGTGGGAAAAATATAACGAAGCAAACTTTCCGTATATGTTCAGGCAGAGTCCCGGCCCTAAAAATGCCCTGGGTGAAATGAAATTCATGTTCCCGAACGATTACAGTATCTATCTGCATGATACTCCATCAAGAGGATTGTTTACGCGCGACCTGAGGGCCTTCAGCCATGGTTGTATCCGTACGAAGGAAATTCATGCACTTGCCGAAGAGCTTCTCAAAGCCAATAACGAAGGATGGACACAGGCAAAGCTGAAAAAGGAATTAGCTTCGGGTAAAACAATCACTGTTAATCTAAAAGAAAGAATTCCGATCTTATTGCTTTATTGGACTGCGGGCATAGGGTTTAATCAGAATTTCTACTTCAAATCAGACATCTATCATCGTGACGATGCACTAATTGATGCACTAAATCAACCGTTTGCATACCAGTAAACAAATGTTTTAGCATTTTTTAAAAGATGGGTAGTATCATTAAACCTATCTTCGCCAAATGATTTATCGTCTGTTTCTCATTCTTTTGCTATTGGGGTTCACGCAGCTTTTTCCTCAAAAGTTTCCTCAAAACGATAAAATCAGTGTGAACGGTATTCCACTCGATTTTCCAATGTTGTCTATTGCTGTCATGCCCGGCGATAGCATCAGGCTTTTAACAGAACAAGCTGAAACAGAAATCCTGTTAAGTATTGGAGATTCTGTTTTGCAATCAAATGGACATAGTATGCTGGCATGGGTAGCCCCTGTTAAACCGGGAATTTATGAACACGCGATCCGTACAAACTCTTCTGCCAATATAATAAAGGTAGTTGTGATGAAAAACATGGACGAGATCAAAAAAAGCTCTTCTCATTTCATTATGGGTAATTATCCTTCAAAAACCTTCAGAAATTTGCCAGAGTATGCTAACCCGGAGGGAATGATTGAGGTGACAGAAGAGAACCAGGAAACGTTTCTAAGCACACATTTCAGGTTGAAAGATTTTTTAACCCGGCAGCAGGGTGGATTTCCGAAATATGTGATTGTTTCGCCCAAACTCATTTATAAACTTGAACTGATCATCCGGCGGCTCGAAGAAAAGGGAGTGAAGGTTGAGAATATGGCAGTATTAAGCGGTTACCGGACACCGTATTACAACGGTAGCATCGGAAATGGCCGAAACAGCCGGCATGTCTATGGCGATGCAGCAGATATTTATGTTGATAACAACAACGATCAACGCATGGACGATATCAACGGCGACGGGAAAATCAACGTCGAAGACGCCAGGTTTTTATCCGTGATAATTGATGAGATTGACAAAGACCCCCGTAATAAATGGCTGAGTGGGGGCATGGGTGTTTACAGAAACAATGGTTCTCACAGCGAATTTGTTCACACTGATACGCGCGGAACGATTATCCGCTGGTGAACAAATCATTCGAGTTCTTTCTTTTGTCGCTTGGCTCTTTGAAAGGGTTTGGCCGGATCAAACAACAAGCGGTAAGTCACATGTACTTTGCATATTTTTGCGCTGATACCTTTCACCACTTTTATCATTGGCTCGTTGAAGTCGCCTATCCAGTTCATCTGTAGCTCTTTGTAAGGAAAATTCTTCTTCAGGGCTATCTCTCTGAAATGGAGTATTAAAGCCCCGTCAACACCCTTACCCTGGTGTTCGGGTACAATTCCAAAAATCCTGCCTATAATTCTGTCGCATCTTCGCAGGACTTTCAGGCGGAGCATCAGCTTTATTTTATTCACCGTGGTAAGTTTGCCGTTAAAATCCTTTATCACCTGATTGAGGTCCTGCATCATAATAAAAAATGCAATTGGCTCTCCCTGATAATATCCGAAATGTGCCAGCCTCCGGTCGAGTATTTGCTCGAGTTGTTTCAACAACGCCATGGCATGCGCTTCAGTGATGAGTTTCACACCCGGAATAACTCCCCATGCCTTGTTATAGATCGTCATAAAATCTTTGGCGTACTTTTCTTTCCTGTTCCACGCTATCATTTCAAAAGTGTAATCAGGGTTCGCCTTCACCCGGGCAGCTTTTTCAAAAACTTTGTCTGCAAGTCCTTCGGAGTTCACAGCTCGTTCAAAGGTAAGTTGATTGAAGTAGTTTTTGAAGCCGTAGTTTTCGAAAAGCGTTTTGTAATAAGGAAAATTGTAGGGCATGTTAAACACCGGCTCGGTAAACCCTTCCACCAATACTCCCCAAAAGTTATCGCGGTCACCGAAATTTACCGAACCATCCATTGCCTCCATTCCACGCTCAAGCAACCATTGTTTTGAGGCATCAAACAGCTGATTGGCTGCCTCTTGCACATTGATACAATCAAAAAAACCACAGCCTCCTGTTGGCTGATCATTGTTTTTGGCCGTGTTTGGATCAATAAAGGCGGCTATACGCCCTACAAGCTGTTGCTGCTCATCATATAATAGCCATCTGATTGCATCGCCTCCCTTGCGCAACAATTTGTTCTTTGCCGGATCAAAGAGTTTTTTTACATCTTCGTCGAAAGGCCTTACATAGTTAGGGTCGCCTTTGTAAAGGAGCGAAGGAAATGAAAGCCAAATATTTTCGCTTTGCTTATCTTTTACCTCAATCAATTTAAATGGAGCCATACAATCTTCTTTTCTGGTGGCAAATAAACAAAAAAAGCTTTAGCTGCCGAATGCTTCTATTCCTTTTTTGTAGGTGCTGACAGCCCTGTTTCGTGCAAAAGCATGTTCTACAATTGGCAGGGGGTAGGAAAGCTCATTCACTTCAGGAATCCATTTCTGAATATATTTTCCTTGGGGATCGAATTTTCTGGCCTGTTCTGATGGATTAAATACCCTGAAGTATGGCGCTGCATCACAGCCTGTTCCGGCAGCCCATTGCCAGTTTCCGACGTTCGACGAAAGCTCAAAATCAAGTAGCTTCGAGGCAAAATAAGCTTCGCCCCAGCGCCAGTCAATAAGCAAATGCTTTGTGAGAAAACTTGCCACCACCATTCTTACCCTGTTATGCATCAAACCGCTGGCGTTTAGCTCGCGCATGCCTGCATCCACCATCGGGTAGCCCGTCATACCCTTGCACCAGGCTTCAAAATCGGCTGGATCGTTGCGCCATTCCACTGCATCGTATTTGCGGTAAAAATTCTTGCTGACAGACTGGGGGAAATGATATAATATCTGCATGAAAAACTCGCGCCATATCAATTCACCCAGATAAACCGAACTGAGTTGCCTCGCATACTGAACCAGCTTACGAATGCTGATCGTTCCAAACCGTAAATATACACCGGCCCGTGTTGTAGCTTCTTCTGCAGGCAAATCACGCATTGCAGCATAAGTCATGAGCACCTTTTCGTCCAACTTAATGGCAGGTAACTGTATTTCGCTTGCTGTCATCCCAATCTCATCCAAGTCCGGAACCTTGGTTGCACCTTCAATAAAACGCCTGAGCAATTGTTCTGATGGAAAGGATTCGGGTAAATTGCCCACAAGCTTTTCTCTCCAGCGCTTTGAATAGGGAGTATAAATGGTGTATGGCTTTCCGTCGGCTTTTAAAATTTCATCGGGAGAAAAAATAACATGATCTGTAAACTGTTCAAATTCAATATTCTGACTTTTCAAAAATTGCTTCACTCTACCATCCCGCTCAATACCATAAGGCTCAAAATCAGCATTTGAAAAAACCGTTTTGATCGAAAATGTTGAAGCCAGGCCATTGAATACATCCAAAGGCTTGCCTTTTTCAATCAGGATTCCACGACCAATTTCCTGAAGATGAGCGTTCATGTTGAGGAGCTGTTTGTGAATAAAGTGAACTCTTGCATCGGCTTTGTTTTCAAGTTTGCACAGAATATCATCATCAAAAACAAACAAAGGCAGCACCGGAAGCCCGGCTGAAAGGGCTTTAAACAAGCCAAGGTTGTCGTCGAACCTCAGATCTCTCCTAAACCAAAAAATATTGACCATGAAATTGTTTAAAGCTTAAACAAGCAAACCGTCATTTGGTTGAATCCACACGCAATAATCATCCTATTAAGAACAATTCTAAACTAAACAAATTTTTGCTAAAAATGAAATTAAGTATTGAAATACTATTGTTTTTGTACATGAAATTAAGCACGTGAATACTTAATTAAAGAATAATGACAGGAAAACTTATAAAATCATTGGTTCCGCCACCGAAATGGAGGGTTGTGGTTGTGGTGCTTGCAGGTATAATCACCGGACTTTCGTTCTATGCAATCTATGCCGGTAAAGCCTGGTCATATTTATCGGATGCGCCTGAAACCTGCGTCAACTGCCATATAATGGCTCCGCAATATGCCACCTGGCAGCATAGCTCGCATCGTGAAGTGGCGCATTGCAACGACTGTCATGTTCCGCATGACAATATTTTCAGGACATACTTATTTAAGGCAAAAGACGGAATGCGGCATGCCTCGATGTTTACCCTTCGGCTGGAGCCGCAAAACATTTTCATCAAAGAAGAGGGGACAGAGGTGGTGCAGGAAAACTGTATCCGATGTCATTCGGGATTAATTACCGATAATAAATTGCTTGCACAAACAAGCGTATTTCATCAAAAGTTTGAAGATCGTTTGTGCTGGGACTGCCACCGCGAGGTGCCGCATGGCCGGGTTAAAAGCCTATCAAGCACTCCGTATGCACGCGTACCTATGCTTAAGTCTCCTGTGCCTGAATGGATAAAATCAAACAAGAAATAATTACCAAAAAAATGAAGTATATGAATTCTGAATCAAAAAAAAGATCCCCATGGGTAAACCTGTCGCTTTTTTCGCTGACAGTAATAGCTGTTTTTATTTTAGGATGGTTTGTCTCGACCATCAGTGAACGTCGGGCCGAAGCACTTTTTGCCTACAAACCAAAGGTTCAGCTGGCTGATTTTGAGCCGCGAAATGAAGTTTGGGGAAAAAATTATCCCTGGCAATACGAATCGTATCGAAAAACGCAGGAAACAGATTTTCATACTCCTCATGGTGGAAATGCCATGAAAGATGTGCTTTCAGAAAATCCTGAAATGGTTGTTCTATGGGCAGGTTATGGTTTTTCGAAAGACTACAACCAGGGAAGAGGACACAGCTATGCGATTGATGATATTCACAATACACTTCGAACAGCCGGACCAAAAGCTCCTGATGATGGCCCTATGCCAAGCACATGCTGGACTTGCAAAGGCCCTGATGTTCCAAGAATGATGAACCAATTGGGCAGCCCTGCTGCATTTTATGCAGGCAAATGGGCAAAACATGGTGAGGAAGTTGTAAATGCTATTGGATGTGCTGATTGTCACGACGCCACCACAATGGATCTTACAATCACACGTCCTGCATTGGTTGAAGCTTTTGAGGCCATGGGAAAAGATATTTCCAAAGCAACGCATCAGGAAATGAGGTCGCTCGTTTGTGCCCAATGTCATGTTGAGTATTATTTCAACAACCAAAACAAAGAAGAGCGTCCAAACTACCTTACTTTCCCTTGGGTTAATGGCTACGGACCCGAAGAAATGCTCAAATATTATGATGATATCAAGTTCTCCGACTGGACACACTCCATAAGCAAGGCTCCCATGCTTAAAGCACAACACCCGGATTATGAAGTATATACAACCGGTATTCACGCTGAGCGAGGAGTTTCTTGCGCTGATTGCCACATGCCGTATGTGAGTGAAGGAGGATTAAAGTATTCGAACCACCACGTCACCTCTCCGCTCAAATACGTGTCGCAGGCATGTCAAACATGCCACAGGGAAAGCGAAGCTACGTTGCTAAAGAATGTATATGACCGACAGAATAAAGTTGCAGAACTACGCAACAAAGCCGAGGAATTGTTGACACGCGCCCATGTCGAAGCAAAAGTGGCCTGGGATAACAACGCCAGCGAAGCCGAAATGAAGGATATTCTCTATGAAATCCGTGCCGGCCAATGGTTTTGGGACTATGTGGCAGCTTCTCACGGTGGCTCGTTCCATTCACCGGTCGAAAGTTCCCGTGTGCTTGGAAAAGCCATTGATCATGCACAAAATGCACGTATCCAACTGGCACGACTGCTCGCAACAAAAGGTTTGACGAAAGAAATACCTTATCCTGACCTCAGCACAAAGGAGAAAGCGCAGGAATATATCGGCTTGCCAATGGAGAAGCTAAAACAGGAAAAGGATGTATTTCTGAAAGAAATTGTTCCGGTCTGGAAAAAGAAAGCAGCGGAGCGTGAAGCAAAAATGGATCTGGTGCTCAACTAAATATCAGCGCAAAAAAACCTTCCCTAAGCCGGAAGGTTTTTTTTTATAATTGGTATCTGTCTATAGTGTCTGGTTCTTAAGCTTAATTTTGAGGGCAAGGTATGTACGGAATGATTGTCAGGTATTACCAATCTAAATGACTTACATGAATGATGAAATAAAGAAGCCATCGAACTTAAAAGACAAGCAATTACACTCCGGCTCAGTAGCCCGATACCTGCCCGTCGAACCTTGATTCGGCTGCGCCATAATAAACACCGTTTATCGTATCGCGCATGATGCCAAGAAAGCCGCCATAAGCATCCACATCAAACTTGATGCGATGACCTTTTTTCATTAGTTCGCGGATTATTTCGTAGTTGAAACCTTTTTCAAGAATTAGCCAGCCGCTTTCGTTGGTGTATTGCGGGCCGCTGAGGACAGAAGATTCATGGTAAAATCTGCCGGCATCAGCTGTTTTTTGCAGTTTCAATTCGAAATCCACCATATCAATAAGCACCTGTGCATGGCCCTGAATCTGCATTTTCCCATCTGTAATACCAAAGCATAGCCATGGTTTTCCAGCTTTTGACACAAAACCGGGTATTGCTGTAAATACAGGTTTTTTAGCGGCGTTGTAGCTATTGGGGCGGTTTTGATCTTTAAGAAATGCAACAGCGCGGTTCTGAAAAACAAAACCTAAGGTCGGCACGACTACTCCTGAACCCATGCCCATATAATTGTTTTGAACCAATGATACCATGTTTCCAAATCGGTCAGCGACTGTGATATAAACCGTATTGTCGTTCTCAGCAAGCCCCTTGGGGTCGCTCTTACCGGCTTTGTCGGTTTTTATTGCCATGAATTTTTCTTTTGCCGATTGCTCACTCAGAATGCTTGCCGGAGCAACGCGCATTGCATCTTTATCGCCAAGAAGTTTGTCTCTGTCTTCATAAACAAGCTTTTTCGATTCGACAAACAAGTGCAGAAGTTCACTGCTGTTTGCGCCCATGGATCGTATGTCTTTTTCCTTCATAATATTCATCATTCCGAGCAATATTATGCCCTGATTTGATGGAGGCAGGGCCCAGATATCAAAGCCTCTGTAATTGGTTGAAACAGGCGAAACCCATTGACTGTGATAGAGTTCCAGATCATTTGATGTAAGAAAACCGTTGTTCGATTTGAAATGTGACACAATATCACACGCAATGTCACCTTCATAGAAATCACGTAATCCGGCTTCGGAAAGACGTTTAAAAGTGTTTGCTAAGGAAGGGTTTCTGAACAATTCACCTTTGGCCGGTAGTTGTCCGCCGGGGATAAAAACCTCGGCAAATGACGGGATATCTTTAAGGCGCTGCGCTTCAAGCTGCCAGAATTCTGCAACAGCTTCCGTCACCGGAAAGCCGTCGTTGGCATAAGAAATTGCCGGTGCTAAGATTTCTTCGATCGAAAGTTTCCCGAATTTTTTATGCATTTCCTGCCAGCCATCAACACAACCTGGCACCGTAACTGAAATCATACCAGCGGGTAGTATCTCTTTAATCTTGCTTTTTCGCAAAAATTCGGGAGTAAGCGCGGCGGGTGATTTTCCAACAGCGCTCAGGCCGTAGAGTTCAGCAGTAGCAGCATCCCATATGAGGGCTTCAAGATCGCCTCCGAGTCCGGCGGCAACAGGCTCAACCAGGGCAAGGATGGCATTGGCGGCGATGGCTGCATCCACTGCATTTCCGCCCAGTTTTAAAATGTCAATCGCAACCTGTGTCGCAAGTGGATGACTTGTGGCAACAATTCCTTTACGCCCAATGACTTCGGATCGCGCATTTGCTTTTTTTTGATATACATGCATCTGAGCCAGCGTGGCTTCAGCGGTGAAAACCAGCAAAAGCAATAAGCTTCCTGTTATATGCCTGATCATAAACCCTTGATTAATCTAAAAGAATTAACAATCTTTTCGATGGAAAGTTCTGTTTCCTCATCTGTAATTGTCAGTGGCGGTGCAATTCTGAATGCATGTTCATGAAAAAGGAACTGGTCAACAACCAGATAATTTTTCTTAAACGCCTTCATAACATCTTGTATATCAATCTCATTTTTCAGTTCAACACCAAGCATCAATCCAAGGCGCCGAACAGATTTCACAAAAGGATGAGAAACAAGTGCTTCCTCAAATCTTTTCCCTTGTTTTTCTGCATTGCTTAACAGATCCATTGATAGAATCAACTGCAGGGTTGCCAGCGAAGCAGCACAGGAAACAGGATGACCGCCAAAAGTGGTTATGTGACCAAGCTCGGGATGATGTGTCAATGCAAGCATCTTTTCTTTTGATGCAATAAAAGCGCCAATGGGCATTCCGCCTCCCATGCCTTTTGCCAGACAAAGTATATCCGGAACTACATTGTAATGCTCAAATGCAAATAGTTTTCCACTGCGACCGAAACCCATTTGAATCTCGTCGAAAATCAATAACGAACCGGTTTCGTTGCACCGATCGCGCAGAGCCTTTAAAAAGCCGGCTTCAGGCAAAATGATACCGGCTTCGGCCTGCACAGGTTCAACAAGGACTGCAGCTGTATTTTCGGAAATTTGTTTTAACTGACCGAAATCGTTGAACCGCAACATACGCGTCGAGGGAACGAGCGGACGAAAAGCATTTTTCATTGTTTCGCTTCCCAGCATACTCAAAGCACCGGCAGTTCCGCCATGGTAAGCATTTGCAAAATGAACGAGTTCGGGTCGGTTCGTAAGTCGTTTTGCAAGTTTGAGGGCAGCTTCGATGGCTTCGCTTCCTGAGTTTACATAGTACACAGCATCGAGTGAATCAGGAAGGTTTTTTGCCAATAGTCCGGCCAGCTGCACTTGCGGCGAATGGATAAATTTCCCGTAAACCATCACATGCATATATGCATCGAGCTGATTGTGAATTGCTTCAACAACTTTTGGATGCCGGTGACCGACATTACTTACCGAAACGCCTGAAACCAAGTCAATGTATTTGTTTCCTTCATCATCAATCAGAAAAATACCTTCGGCACGCACTATCTCAACAGGATCTGTCACAACCCCCGGCAATCCCATGTGCAATTGAAACAATTGTCTGTTCGTCAACATCTCTCCTTTTTTTTTGCAAAATTACCACAATAGCAGCAAGCTGTCTTTTGTCTCAAAAAAAAAAACAACAGCTTATGAATAATGTACCGAGTACTTCGGTATGTTTCGGCACACTAACCATTCATTTTTTATTTTTGCCAAAAAGAAATCATGCAATCATTATTGAATAAAGTTGTGGTTATCACAGGGGCATCCTCAGGCATAGGTCGTTCAACAGCTGTTGAGGCTGCCGGAAGGGGTGCTAAACTTGTGCTTGCAGCCAGAAATTATAGTGCACTTGAAGAAACTGCTGCTTTGTGTGGACCTACAGCGCAGGGAATAAGCCTTTTCAAAGCCGACATTAGCCTCGAATTAGATTGCAAAGCGCTAATTCAGCATGCAATTGATGAGTTTGGGCAGATAGACATTTTGGTTAACAACGCAGGTATTTCAATGCGTGCTCTGTTTTTGGAGACCGATCTGATTGTGATTAAAAAAGTGATGGATATAAACTTTTGGGGCACTGTATATTGCACAAAGTATGCCTTGCCACATCTGTTAAAAAGCCATGGAAGCGTGGTTGGAGTATCTTCGATTGCCGGCCGGAAAGGATTACCCGGCCGCACGGGCTATTCAGCTTCGAAATTTGCAATGCAAGGCTTTCTCGAGGCGCTTAGAATTGAGCATCTGCACGATGGCTTGCATGTTTTGATGGCATTTCCGGGTTTCACGGCAAGCAATATACGCCAGACAGCCTTGTCGTCCGACGGTAGCCAGCAAGGTGAATCGCCGCGCGAAGAAGGGAAGATGATGCAAAGCAGCGCTGTGGCTGTTTATCTGCTCAATGCCGTTGAAAAGCGCAAACGCACCCTGACACTTACAGCGCAGGGAAAACTTACGGTTTGGCTCAACACCTTTTTACCTGCAATGGTTGATCGTATGGTTTTTAATCACATGGCAAACGAGCCGGATGCTCCGATCAAAAAACGGTGATTAATCTTCTTTCTTGTGGTTGGGATTGGTTTCATACGCCATCCTTTCAAGCTTTGAAACAATATCAAAGTTTTCGATGTTCAGCGTTTTTGAGGATTGTAGCTGAACCGGACTAAAGTTTAAGATCCCTGTTATGCCGGCGGTCATGAGGATAGTGGTCAGCTCTCTGGCAAAGTCAGGTGCAACCGCTAAGGCACATATTTTGATATTTTTTGATCGTATCACCTGTTGAATTTCTGTAAGTGAATAGGAGGGAGGTTCGGCTGAATAATCCGCTGTTTCATCCAGTGAAAAACGGGCAATAACTTTCAAACGCGAATGATAAGAATTTAAGTATTCCATAATCGTACTGCCAAGGTGACCCATGCCAACAAAACAAATATTTGTAACATCATCAGGATCAATCGCTTCGGCGATCTTGTTTAGCACTTCGCTCACTTTGTATCCCCGATGCTGATCACCCGTTATATCAATAAGCATGAGATCGCGACGCACCGTTGCTGCTTTGATTTTTACGTGTCGTGCCAGATGGTGGGAAAAAATGTAGGCCTCGTCAAGATACTGATAGCTGTTGAGCACACGCCGGTAATTGCTCAGCCGTTCCACCGTTAGGGAGGGCAAACCTTGAATCATTATTCTTGTCTATTGAATTGATAACTCAGCCCCATTCTCAGTGTATAGCTTGAGAAATTCAGCATTGGCATCTGTGGATTTTCAAAAACACCGGTAAATCCTAATTGAAGCCTGCCGTTAAGTGTCAGAGCAAAGTTACTTGTGAGCTGATATCCGCCTGTCAATCCTAAAAGAAGGCCTGTATCATACGTATTTATTACATTCGCTGTGGCTCCGCTATATACAACACGCGAATAACCGGGTTCGAATCCAAAGCTGACAAAAGAATCAGCCCCAACAGGATCAAGGTATAGCTCTTCTGTTCCTTTCTGATTGTTTACAAGCAAAAGGGCTAAATATACACCAGCTTCGGCACCAAAAGAAAAAGAACCTCTTTGTCTTGTGTAATTGAACACTAAAGGCAGCTGAAGATAATCCGAAATGTAACTTACATCATAGGCATAATAACATTCCCAGCATATATGTTCTGAGGTGTCGCTGAGCATAAAACCGTTGATGAACCGCTGTAGAGCAAATGCTCTTCGTTCGAAAAGAAGCTCAAGCTGTATCCTTACGTCCTCAGATAATCCATAACCGGCTATCAATCCGGCCTGAAAGGTTTTCTTATCTTTGATAGAATAATTTTGCCCTGCCATATTAATATTTCCAAACATGGCGCCCCCTGAAATCCCGATAACCCAACTGTCTTTTTTGTTGGGAAATAGAAGGAGGGCTTTGCGGCTTGTTACGCCTTTTGAAACAATGCTTGTATCCACGCGTGGCACCGGTCGCTGACCAAACAGCTGATTACCCGCAACCAAGAATAGCAAGAGTGGTATTGCAAATAATAACGTCAGGGAGTGTCTCATGTCAGATTGATGTGGTTATCCAGAAAATACCAACCAACAAAGAGGCAGTGGCACCGGCAAAACGTATTGTTTTGAACACAAACGGTTTTTTGGATTCATCCGATTTCCACGAAACAAAACCTAACAAAAACGAAAAGGCAACCATCGCAAATATGGTTCCAAAGCCAAAACCTGTAAGGTACATTGCTGAGTCTTGCGTTGTTGTGAATGCCAAAGTAGGCAGCATACTCATTAAATGTGAAACACCTGCAAGTCCGTGTAACGTTCCAATTAGCAATGCTGAAACAAAAGACTGCTTTACCGGCAAAATATGCTGATGAACATGTGCATTCACAGCCGGGTGATCGTGCTCGTGAATATGTGTGATCACCTCGCCACTGTCGGTGTGGTGGCTGTGAGGGTGTTGATGCCGGTGATCGTCACCTTGCCTGAAAATTCTCCAAAAAGCCCATAAGCCAATGCCAACGAGAATAAAACCCACCAAAATCTCACTATAACCCGAAATGGCCTCAACCGGAATCATATTCTTGAACAGAAGAAATAATAAACCAATAAGCAACATCCCGGATGTGTGACCTAAACCCCAGCCCAGTCCCACAATCCACGCCTTGAGCTTGTTGTCAATGGCAAGCGGCGTGACAGCTGCAAGATGATCCGGACCGCTAACCACATGCAAAACGCTTGCTACCAAGCCGATAATCAGTGGTGCACCTGCAGCAACATGGTGATGATCAGCATGAAGCAAAATAAAATCAAGGAGTAGGTTCATAACAGCTTTTTCGCAAAAATACTGAAATTAGTATGATTGTAGCTGCTCCGGTATTGTTCTTTTTATTTATGAAAAAACAACTGCAATACGAATAAAGAAGCTGAAGTTAAGTTTTGATAGAACCCGAACTGCAAATATTTTTGAAGTGTATCTTTTGTTTAGCCTGTTTTCGCCTGATTCATTGCAGATTATGGCAATAAATGCTGAAACACACTTTGATATTTTCCCATTTCAATTGATTTACCGACTTTTGCAAAAAAATGATGATGCGCTTTTTCATCCAGTTGAGTTATAATGG
>DISP01000082.1 GCA_002421995.1 Bacteroidales bacterium UBA6207
ACGATACCTCCTTCTGGCAAAATGAGGCTTTTGGCTTTTTGCTCTTGGCTTTTGGCAAATGCAGTCATAGATTCTGAGTCAATTAAATCTCATGCAAGGACGCAAAGAAGAAAAGATTCTAACATTCGGGGAATGTGGTTAACGAAGCTCCAGAAACACTTCCAAACTCACACCGGGTTGGGCGGGGAGACTGTGGGATGAACGGGGAGCGTGCGCCCGGGGTGAATCGGCAAACAGCTGGAAATCTTGCAAGGCAGACCCAAAGGGGCTGTTTGTAAAGTACAATGCAGCTCAAATCCTACCCAAAGAAAAATTACTCTGCCAAACCCAGCCGAAGCAAGCAGGTAAAGCATTGTGCTTTACAGGACCTTGCATAGATTTCCGCTGTTTGCCGAGAGCGGGGAGATTCCCGTTGTTCATCCCTTGATCTTTGGTGCTTTCTATCAAGAGAAAGTACAAGATAATGGAAGGAGCTGATAATCACTATAAATTTAAAATATTTATAAGCTGTGCGACCCCTCCGGGGTCGGAAAACCCTCAACGATTTATTTTCTATAAACATGCGACCCCTCCGGGGTCGGAAGTTCTATGCATTAGCATCTAAATGCAGTCCTGTTCAACCCATTACGCATCACACATCACCCATTACGCATCACGCATCACGGATCACCGATTTGGGCGCGCAGGCCATTGGATGAAGGGAAATTTCTGGCTTTGCATCAAAACTTTGTNNTGTTAAGGAAATTCCGGCTTTGCATTAAAACTTTGTCACGTTATTAAGGAAATTCCGGTATTGTTAGTGAATGGTCTCTGTACAAAAACATCCTTGACTCCGTGACCCCCAGGCTCCCGGACCTTAAGATTATCTGTAACGCAGCACGACGCCTTTCTTCGCAACCTCATCAAAGCCGGCAGCATAGCCGTTGTTTTTGTCAATCATCTGGATGCGATGAAAGCTGGCAGTGGTATTGCTTTCCATGTTTTCCCAGTTCTGGCCGTAGTCATTGGTGTGGATGATTTGTCCGTTTTGGCCAACGGCATATCCGTTTGGGCTGTCAACAAAACTGGTGGAAATGACGCCGTTGAAGGCCGGTTGTATCATGGTTTCCCAGGTCTGACCGGCGTCAGTGGTTTTGAGCAGCACACCTGCCGACAAGGAGGTGCCAAAGACATAGCCGGTATTTTTGGAGGGAAAACTCAGCGTGTTGCACATCACCTGCCCGGTGGGGATTGAGTCCCAGTGTGTGCCACCGTCGCGGGTGATCAGAATGGCGCCGTAAAGATGGTCGGTTTGGTTCCAATAGCCTGCGGCATAGGCGGTATTGCTGTCTGTCATTTCCACATCGCCAAGCTGACAATGATAGCCGCTGGGCTGAAGGTTCCAGCTGAGTCCGCCGTCGGTGGTTTTCAATACCAGGCCGAAAAGCCCTGTCACGAGTCCGTTGTTTTGATCGGCAAAGGCAATGGCTTCGGGGCTGACCGTGCTGTTTACATAAACCGGCGCCCAGTCTGCACCTCCGTTGACAGTGCGGTATATGCTGCTTTGGGCAGTGGCCAATGCAATATTCTTATCAATGAAAACGATATCGGTAAACACAGGCATGCCGGTCGTGGGCACTTCTTCCCAGCTTTGCCCGCTGTTGCCGGTTTTCATGAGTATGTTGCCCCTGAGATATCCTTCGTGATCAAGTCGGGCGCCGGAAACAATGCCATTTTCAGCATCATAAAAACCGAGCGAAAACCACACGATACTGTCCTGACTATGCACTATGCTCCACACCGGATTGGGTACTTCAATCTCTGGTTTGGGGTCGGATTTGCAGCTGCCCAATGCAAGGAGCAGCAACAGGGGTAGAAGTTTTGTAAAACGCATTTTGCTTCAATTTTGGGTTAACGAAATTAGAAACAAAATGCACGCAATTAAAAAATCAGCTGTAAAGAATTTTGTGATCGGCTGTGAATTTTATTACCCGCAAGAAAATCATCTTTTCCGATCAAGTGTCGGGTACAAACGCTATCAGGCTTTGATTGCCCTTAATCTTTCTTTTTGTTGGCGATATTTCTTTCATACACAAAAGGCGGTGGGTTTTGTTGTGATGATCCTTGCGCATTGTGTAGCGTGTAACTGCCTTCGATGCACCTTAGGTTGGGATCGGTTTTTGCGAACAGCTGTGCACCATTATGCACAACAAGTCCGTCTTTCAATAGAATTTTTCTTCCTGCACGCAGCTCCACCTCTGCACCTGCACCCATATCGGCAGATGAAACGTTGAGGGTATCGTGTGCCCAATAGCCAGCACTGGTATTTATGGTTTGATTGCTTACGGTATTATTGGCGCTGATCGTTCTGTTGCCGCTCACAATAAGTGAAACAATTTGTTCGCCATCCTTCAGATTGCCTTTGTGCGAAATGGTAATTGTATAAAACCCCTGGTCAGCATTGTTCACTACCACCTGTTCAACATTATCCACAATGTTGTCGCCTGTTTCGGCTGCATCAGCTGGGTTAAGCGGATCGAGCACCCAGGGCAAATAAGTCGTGTCTCTGGAGTTGATTCTGAGGTCAATATCATTCACGAGCATTCGGTCGTCAGGATCAACAGCAGGAAGTGGGGGAGAGCCGGCCGGATCGCTCCAGCAGACCGTAGCCCTGAGCTGCTTGGTTGGTTCTTTGAGAATGGAAAGTTCGAGCGTTTCGCCCTGGCTTATACGAAATTCACGGATGTTAATGCAATCACCGGCTGCTGATTCCATTAAAGACGCAGCTTTTTCGAAATTGGCCAGACCCCATCCAAACATATAGTCAGGCCCCGGATCAGGCCCTGCTTCATCGGCTGTGTGAATGAGCAGTGCCTTGAGTGTGGAAGCGCGATAAACAACATCGCCGTATAGGTTTCGCTGGAGTTGCAACAAGAGTCCTGCTGAACCGGCAATGCTTGGCGATGCCATCGAAGTACCACTCATCGTGGAGTAGGCGGAGTCATTGTCACTGACCGCTGAATAGAGCGAGGAGCCGTTCGCCACCAGGTCGGGTTTTATCCTTCCGTCATCGGCCGGACCCCATGAAGTAAAGCTGGTGGTAACCACATCAAGGGTGTCGTCGTAGCCATCAGGAATGTCGAGCACTGCGCCAACAGATAAGATGTTTTTAGCAATGCCACCTTGAGGAATGCAGTCGTATCCGCTGGCTCCGCCATCAACCGGCGTTGACGATCCACTCGGGCCTTCACCTCTGTCGTTACCTGCCGAGCGCACCATGAGGTAATAGGGTGCATTCACAGCGATTTCGTCAAGTGCCATCGAAGTGCTGTCGTAAAAGCCAAAGAGATAGTCTTCCGCTGTGCTGATTGATGTGTCGCCATACCAGTACCATTTGTTGACACCTGACTCATTCACGAGATTCCATCCTCTGATATAGCCATAAGAATGGTTCGAAACAAACAATCCGTCTGCCGCGGCTGTGGCCATCTCGGCTTCGTCGTTGTCCCAGTCGAATGAGTGCAAACTTGCAGCATCCGACATGCCCCGGGCATTGGTGTCAATGCCTGATGCAACCATTGTGCCGGCCACATGTGTGGCATGATCAATCACTTCCGAAACAACATCACTGATGGTGACCCTGTTGCCAAACTCATGGTGTGTTGTTCTCACCTGGCCACCATCCCAAATACCTAATATCTCGGTTGATCCGTTCAAATCGTATCCGGTTGATCCTCCTGTCTGTATTTTATTGGTGGCAATACTGGCAGCCGAAATTTTGTTGTCGGTGATGAAATAGGAAGGCTGATCACCTGTAAAATACATCAATTCCATCACCCTGCCGTCTGCAAGTTTCTGATAAACAGGGATGCCCATCTGAGCTGCTTTGCTTATGGCTTCCTGCTTTTTAGTGATGAAACGTGCTGTTTTTTCTTTGCTGATTTGTTGCAGACGTTGCAACTGACTGGTTGTCTGGGCTTCTGCTGTAAAACTGATAATGGCGGTTAGCACGAAGAGACCAGATAGTTTTCGGAGTTGTTGGATGGCAATAAAACGGTATTTATATGCTGCATAAACAAGTGCAACAATCAACAGGATAAACAAACCGTCGGATAGCGGTGCACTGCCACCCACAGGGCCGCCGCCTGAGGATGGATTGCCCGGAGGGTTGGGCGGTCCCTGGCCAAACAAGGATTGGCCAAGTAACAGGGAGGCGTTTATAACAAGCAAAATCTGCAGCTTTTTCATATTATTCACTGATTAAGTGTTTTCCAAAATAATTCAGGTCTTTTGATACCACTGTCACCACCACTGCCTGAGCCGGAATTGCAAGCCCTAAAGTATGAATTTTACCACCATTAACATTGCCTGTAAACAAAGTTTTTCCTGTCATGTCTGTGGCTGTAATTTGAAATCTTTCTGAAGGAAAATCTGTTAGATTGCAATACACATTGCGACCATAACTCCATACTTTTATACTTTTTCGATATTGTTCGTCAGTTGAAGTCAAGAGCTGAAAGTGCAGTAGAAATCTGTCGGGGTTGCTACCTGCCTGATGATTAAAGCTGTATGCCGTGCCCTCTGTAATTTCGGTAAAGGTGTTTGTGTAAGTGTCTTCGAGCTGGATTGAGCTGAAAAGCTGTTGCTGATCACTGATGCTGAACTGCATGGAGGCAGTGGTGTCCTTATCCATTAAAAAACCCAGGGGAATGGTATTTACAGCTTGCTGTGGCGGTATGGTGTTGACAGAAAGGGCTGTTTCAGCTGCTGCGCTGTATAATTGAGGTGCTTCGGGTGAGCCGTAGAGTTTATATAGGTCCTCTTGTGTGTCAATACCTTGATGAGCCTGTTCTTTCACACGAATCACGGCCTCATCAGCATATCCGTTCGATAATGCCTTGATACGTATTGTTGATGAAAAGTCCTCCTGCTTGAAAAATGCCTGGGGATGGTGGAGGCGCGCGTCGTTGCTTACTGAAAGTGCCGGATTGTCGGCAGTGGCTTTCACAAAGAAGGCTTGCCCGGAAGGTATGTACTGCGAAGCGCCGTTGATGCCTGTTTCGTCGCCCCATGCAGCATAGTTTTTCAAACCGGGATTCCAAACCCAGAATGAATTGGCAATATTGGTTTTTTGCCAGCCTGCTACATTTTCCCAGTCAATGGCCGATGGAAAAGGGTTCGGGACGAGGTTCATCCCCTCGGATTCAGCAGTGGTATGATACGAAACAGCGAGGCTTGTTTGGTCGTTAAACAGCATGCCCTGAAACTGATACACTGTGTCAGCATATGGATAATAGACAAGAAATCCTTCATGGGTGTTGAGCGGAGTGTTGATGTCGCTGCCCACCGGGGCCCATCCCTGGCTTTCTGCATCAAAGTGGTAGAGGTAAGAGTGGATGAAAAATCCTGCCACTGCGCCAAAAGTGATGGGAACACTCACTGTGTGGTAAGCCATCTGCGTGAGGTCGCTGTTGCCGCTGAGGTAGCGTTCGTAAGTTACGTTCAGGTGATTGGATTGGTGAAGTAAGGATGCAGAAGAAGCAGATGAAGAGCGTAGGATGAAACCGTTGTTGCCGCTTTCGTTCATCGTCATGCCCTGTATTGTGAGATTTGTTTCATCGTCAAGTTCAAGCGACGCGCCTGCATGAATATGTAAATTGTTCATCATGGCATCACCGGAAGCCAGCTGAGCCTCACCATCCCACACGGTGGTGTTTACTGCAACACTCCAGTCAGTGAATGGCTGGTCGTTGACAACACCTCCATATTGTGTCCAGCCATGAGCCTGACTATGAATACGTGCAAGACTGGCTGTTAGCAGATTCAGAGATTCATACAATGAGGGGGAAGCGTATGCCGATTCAATTCCCGGCGCTGAAAGAAAGAAGTTTTGACCGTTGGTGCCTGCTTCGTGGAAATAAATTCCTGCTTCGGCATTGGCATCAGTGATCCGGCACTGGACTTTTATCCAGGTTTGCCAACTGGTTGTGAGCTCTGCCAGGTAGCCCGATCCGGGAGGTTCATCCAGCACGGCTTCATCGGTAGGGCTAAGCGCAATAAGCATCTTCAGGCCGGGGTAGCTTCCGCTCCTTACCCGTGAAATGGTGTATTTGTTGCCCATATCGGGGTGGGTTTGAGCTGAAATTCCTGCCGGGATTACTGTCCAATGAAGATCGCTGCTGTGCGATATGGCCTCGTTGTTGAAGTTCAACATCACCTGCCCCGAGGAATAGTAGCTGCCCGATGCAGAGGCTTTTACCTGTATCTCGAACTCGAAACGCTGCTGTGAAGAAAAGATGATGCGGGGGTTGGCAAGTCTCCAGCTCAGTTGCTGGGCATGGACTTGTATCAATAGTACAGCTGAAATGCAAAGGAGTATCTGTTTTTTCATGGCTGTGATGTGTGATTATTTGGGTACCTGTGATGTAAATCTTGGTTTAACGAAAAAGCCTGTGATGGGATTTGATGTCCCGAGGTTGGATCTCCATAAAGTGCGGTCACTCATAAAGATGTTTCCATCCATATCAAAGTCGGTGCTATGGTAAGTCACAGTGGTCCCAAGTTCGCCACGCCAAAGGGTTCGGTCGCTCATGAAGATATTTCCGTCAGCATCAGCATCGCCGCCAACCATCCCATAAACGCCCTCTTCCAGTTGCTTGTACCCAACTTCGCCACCATAGGTTTTTGTGATGTCGTCAGTAAAGTCATAGCTGTAGGTATTGCCTGTCAACGTCAGGCCATGACTGCTCATGACCGCGAGGTGGTTGCGGTGCCTGATTACCACGAAAAGACTGTCGGTTATGTTGTTGAAAGTGTAGGACGGTACATTTCCGTTGGTGTCGGCAACTGATCCGTTGCTGCGTAAAAACAAGGCTTTGGGCCAGCCTTCCACAACCGTTGCCGGTATGGCCTGTGCTGCTGTTGGGGCATCGCGCAGCTCCACCAGAATCCAGTCCACTACTCCTGCCGGAATCTCATGGGCCGATTCATTGCCGGCATAATTCCATGGCTCTGTGTTATAGGGTTGTGTGTGAGGAATCAAGTCGGCGGTAAACAAACCGGTGTGCATGTTTCCGCTTTGGTCCCATGCTCCTTCGAGAAACAAGGCTATGTCGAGTCCGGTGAGTTGCAGGTTGCCCAATCTGAAAATAAAACCGGCATTGTGCTGATTGCTTTGGTTCAATGCAATGGCTGCTTCACCAATTACGGCCAAATGCGTCAGATTGCTCACTGCGGAGGATTGTCCTCCTGAAGCCAGAACGGTGGATTCATGAGCGGTTTGGCTTTGCAGGGGAATGGTGCTTACAAAGAATAAGATCAGTAAGAGGGTAATTATTTTCATTTTTTACTTGATTAGCGTTGTGCCGTTGGTGGTTATCAGCCGTGTTTTTTTTCTCAAAAGCAAGATGTTTTCGTCGTAGGTATTGGCCTGAATGGAAATCACTGCACCGGGACCGGCCGCGTTGGTGGCTTCCAATATCGTCCGGTAAGGGGCAATAGCTGTTCCGTTGCCGCCTGCAGCAGCGTTTTTATCCACATACAGGGTGTAGAGTGGCATTGCACGAAACATCCCCCTGCCATGTGTAGCAGCAACCAGGTAGTCTGTTCCCTGCCAAAAAAGTTCGTGCACTTCCACATTGGCCGGTATTTCGTTGTGTGCAGCATCATAGCGCGGATCAACCGACCATGTTTGGCCTTTGTCCTCCGAAGCAAAAACACCTATGTCGGTGCCAACATAGATCCAGTTTGGGTTGCGCGGATGAATAGTAATACTGTTGACCTGAACGGACGGCAGATTATTGGGTGATGTGCCTGACCTGTTGAACCAGCTTGTGCCACCATCGGGGGTGTACCATAGGTTGTCGGCATTGAAACCGCCGTAGGAGACAAACACTTCCTGACGGTTATGCGGACTGATGCAGATGTCGCTCACATAACGGGCAGGCAGCGGTGCTTTATTGATGTTTGTCCAAACCGGTGTTGCATCAAGGCTGTTGTTGCTAACCGCGAGCGTACCATCCTCATACCCGGCCCACACAATGTCAGAATCCTGTTTCGCGATGCAAAGAGCCGAACAGTAGTTTTCACCTGCCAGCCTGCCAGCCAGTTCTTGCCAGTTTTGTGTGCCATCCAGGGTTTGCCACAGCCGCTTTCCGCCACCTAACAACCGCTGAGAATCTGTTGGGTCGAGCTTGAAAGGAGCAGCGAAAAACAATGCGCTGTCGTTTTCTGCATCCATCAAACCGTTGAAGCCTTTTACAAAAGTTTCTCCTCCATCGGTTGATTTGTAGATTTTTAAATGAACTGATTCGATATATTGAATCTGATTATCCACTGGATCAATGGCTACACGGCCGCCATCGCCGGTGACCCTTTGAAACCAGTTATCTTTGCCGCTCCATGCACCTGTTTCTTTGTAGCGTAAGACGCTGTTGTCCTGTGTTCCTCCGGTGATGTATGCTCCGTCAGTTGAAGCAGCCCCTCCGTAAAACTGAGTTATTCCCAATGAAGTGCCTGCCAGATTGGTCCAAAGAGTATCAAAAACATCGTCATTGCGCTGTATGCCGCCATCGTTGCCCACATAAATGGTTTTGTTGTTGACGCCGTCATAAGCGGGGTGATTGACGATGGCATGTTGGTCGGCATGTGCCGAATAAGCGCGGGAGTTGTTGTGGTATTGATGCCAGTTGTTTAGCTTGTCGAACGAAACACCACCATTAGTGCTGCTCCAGATTTCGATACCGCCTGCAATGATGTGGTCGCAATTGATTGGATCGACCCACAGGGCATGGTCATAATTTCCCTGATTGCCGCTGCCGATATTGAAAAAGGAAGAGTCGCACAGATGCGTCCAGTTTTTACCTTTGTCGTCCGACCTGTAGAATCGGCCGTTGTTTTTTGCCATACTCAGGTAAATGCGGTCTTCGTTTGTTGGGCAAAATCCAAATTCGCAACGGCCTGTGTTGACCGGCAGTTTTCCGTTTAATGTGTCGTCGGTACTGATGAGAACCCAGTTAAGGCCTTCATCATCTGTTATATAAACATTGGAATTGGCCGATGCCAGCATTAGTTTCGGGTTGTGGGGAGAAACCTTAAAACCATAGATTTTCGGTATGTTGAGCAATTCTCTCCAGGTGTTGCCGCCATCAATGGTTTTCCATATCCCACCGTTTTCATACACCGATGCATAAATCACACCACTGCTGTCGGGATGGTGAAAAAGCCGAAAGACCATTTTGAAGTCGTCATTGTTGGTTGAGGGAAGCTGTGTCCATGTTTCGCCGGCATCGGAGCTCTTAAAGATGCCTGCTCCCGGACGCGACCGTGCTTCACCCGTGCTCATAAACATCACATCATAATCATTCGGGTCAAAGACGATGGAACTTATAGACAGGCTCGGCAGAAAATCGTTAACCACCGCCCATGAAGCTCCTGCATCTTCCGATTTGAGTAAACCGCCTGTAGCGCTGCCGAGGTAGATGACAGCTGCATCGTCGGGTCGAATGGCAATGGCACGCACGCGACCACCAATATTGCTTGGGCCGAGCCATTCCCAGTTCCAGATGCCTGCATCTTTGGTTTGCAACATGCGGGCGACCTGTGCCTTTGCTTTGAGTAATCCATCGAAAGGTATATTCCCGTTTGCATCGGCATGTTGCTTCTTCCATTGTTCCATACGGTCGTCAGGATTGGAGGCTGACTCCATCTTTTCTTTTTTCTGACGCTTCATTTCTGAGGGCATTCCTTCCGGTTTGAGTGGGTGAAGTGTATAGGACGCAGGGTCATCAAAATCTATACTTTTATTTTTATCATATACCACTTCAGCCAGTTCCACGAAGCCGTCTCCTGTGTCAACCCAGGAATGAAGTCTGAGATTGTCATACATTTCCATCACATCTTGAAATATTGGATTCATCGGCATTGAGCCGAGGTCAGCCATATATTCGCCATCTTTAACATAGAGCTTTACTGAACTCACTGGCTGCCCGACCCTGGAAATACTTCCGTCGTTTGACCAAACAGCTATGCTGTCGCTGGCGATCATAAATTTAAAGCCGGCATAACCGTTGAATGGCACTCCTTGCCTGTCACGGATCAGTTCGGTTGCACCATCCTGCGCAGCCACTATTGAGACCAGTAAGCTGAGGCACAATACAATGGTATTTTTCATTGGTTTCATTCAATGTTTTTATTGCAGCGAAACCAAAACCAACACCATACCTGTGCCGCTGTCGAGCGAGGTCATGGCTTTGCCTATAACAGCTCCCTGCGCACGCTGGCGGTCGGTGGCTTTCATGGCATAGCCCGGAAGTTCGGAAGTGGTGAGCAGATCGCCGGGCCTGATGGGCATTGCTCTGGCATCTGCCTTGCAATAGACCCTGCCGGTGAGTGCAACGAGATGGTTGCCGTCGGCGATTGTGCCTGAATGCTTCAACACCAATCCCGGTTTTACGTTTTCCGCTCCGCTCACAATTCCTGCCACACAAGGGTCGTAGGCTTTGTCGGCAACTTTCAGGCTTCCGGTTTCCTGTGGGTCAATGCTTAGCACGGTGCCCGGTTCAATCATTACGTCCTCAACCACCGAAAAAGGTTCAGCAATGTCGGCGCCGCCTGTGATTTCGAGTTCGTTGGTAGTGATTCTGCCGCTGCCACTGTTGTTGTAGTCACCATCAATCAGGATTGAAGCAGTGCCTGAGGCATTCCACATCGAGATTTGGCCGCCTTCGCCGGGAGCTGCCTCAGAAGGATCAATTTTAATGGTTGGAATGTTGCTGCCATTGCGGATAATAATCGTGCCATCCTGCTGAAATTCAGCTGCTCCCACGTTTGCAGCATCGGCATGGATGACTCCGGCGCCTGCCTCATCTGCGTCAAGCAGGATGGTGGCTTCACCGGCTCCGTTCCATAGAGCTATCTGGCTTCCTTCTTCAGGACTTGATTCGGAAGGATCAATTTTCACTGTCGTAACATTGTTGCCGTTTTTGATCAGGATAGTGCCATCCTCCTGGTGTTCGGCCAGACCAATGAAAGCAAGGTCGCTATGCACTGCTCCGGCACCATTTTCATCCGCATCGAGCAGCAATGTGGCTTCGCCGGCAGCGTTCCAAAGACTGATTTGTGAACCCTCGTTGGCGTTGTATTCTGTGGGGTCGAGGCGTATAGTCTCTGTGCCTTCACCATTATATATACTCATCGTGCCGTTGTTGCTGATCACGAATGATTGCAAGTCTCCGGCGCCTATTCCTTTCAACAATCCGCCGGTGCTGCTGTTTTCAATTACAACTGCCGGCTGGTTTCCGCCTGCTTCGAACGCAGCTGCAACCCCCTGACCGTGTGTATTGCTGGTTCTGAGCGTGGCATTCGCCAGCCCGGAACCGTTCCCCTGAACAAAGGCCGATGATTCATCTTCGGATGAATATACATGAAGTTTTGACGAAGAAGGACTTGTTCCAATGCCCATCCTGTCAAGATTGAAAATCAGGTTTCCTTGTCCTGAACCATCCGCATCTGATGCAGTGATGAATGCGCTGTTGAAAAACGGAACGACTTGCGAAGTCAGCCTCAGGTTTTCAGAAACCAGCTCAAAGGCTCCCCCGTCTGCATCACCTACCGAGATGGCGGGCACTGAGAAGCTACCATGCATTGTATCGCCAACCACAAGCATTTCGTCGGGAGCGGTGGTTCCGATGCCGACTTTCCCGCTGAAATAGCTTTTCCCGTTTAAAAAATAGCCTGCAAAAGCATCATCCGAACCGGCGACTGCCATCAAAGCCTTTGAATATGCTGATCCTGAAGTGGCTGAGGCATAGACGCCCGTTCCGTTTTCGGCAGCTGTTATGGCTCTTAAAGCAGAAGCATTTCCTGTCGTTCCGGCTGCATAGGCTACGATGGCCGCATTGTTTCCGTCAGCAGATGTTGAATTGATTTTTGCATAAATGCCGTATAAATTGGTTGCTGCTCCGGAAGTCGAAGTGTTTTCCACTTCAAAGGTGTGAAAGTTATTGCTAACATCAGCACTTATCAGATGTAGGGCTGCGCTTGGGTTGTTGGTGCCGATACCCACATGACCAGTTCCGGCAGCATTATAATAATAGAGGGTTTGTCCGTTGCTAACCCATTGCGAACTCACCGGAGCTGTTTGCCAGCTGGCAAGGCCGTCGGCATCGGAGGTCAATATTTTCCCGTTTCCCGGGTTGCCGCCGGCCATTTTGATTCTGCCATCGGTAAATATGTCGCCATGAAAGTATCCACCCCAACGGTTCAGCAATGTGTCTTCATAACCCAATGCACCCCAGGACAAGGGGTTGCTTGAATTGCTTACTGCACCGAAAACACCTGCTGAATGGCCTTCACCGTAATCGTTCCGGTAGCCTGCCACACCAAAGTGGTATTTTCTCCCGTAAAAAGCATATCCGGTCACGCCTGAGGCAGCATTTCCGTAACCGATGCCTGTACCGTCAGAACCATAAACCATCTCGCCAAGAATAGCTGATGTACCGGTAGTTTTTGCCGATACTGCCGTCAGGCTTTCACTGTTCACACTCAGTTTACCATTACCAGTGATGCCGCCGATGTACACATTTCCGGCATTTAGGTTAACCATATGATTGGGTGCCGAAAGTTGCCACTCTCCCTGTGCCGGAGCCCAGTTTAATCCGTTGTAGCGTAAATAGTTATTGCTGACAGGTGAAGCATCGCTTACAGTTGTGCCGCCAATAGCTGTGGCATTTTGTGCAGACACTGCAGTGGTAGCCACATTGGCTTCCTCAGCCAAAGCAGCTTTTTCGGCCATGAAGGCATAGGGTGATGTACCTATCGTAATGTCGGGCGAAAGCGCATTTGTGTCAACCACAATATGAAGCGAAGCCGTACCGGATTTTGTGAAAACATCTGCCGGTATTGGTGTGACGCTGCCGAGCATCACAGCATACAATCCATTGGTGATGGCCACAGCATCATGTGTCTCGCTCCAACCGCTGCCGGGAATACTGAAAGTGATTGCTCTCGTGCCGGTTACAACCTGACCGTCTTCAGTGAGCCTGCCCTGAAAGCTTATTTGGCCGGGAACGGACTGCCCCAAAACATTAACACTTACAACAATCATGCAAAGTAGCAGAAAATGCTTTTTCGCGATTTGGATCAGTGAAAAATGAGATAGAAAATTGCATTTCATTTTATGTGTGTATTTGCCTGGTAATAAATGCTGTTTTTTAATGAATATGGCAAATATAGCCTTCTGACAATGCTGTGTTTCGTCAAATTGTTATCCGGCTGAAATGAGTTTGTATTTGGCATATACCGATGAAAATCTGGTTTGTTCCTCCAATAGAATCAGCCGGCATTAGTGCGCCCGAAAACAGAAGTATGAAATGCCTGATTGAAAATTCAGCTTTGCCAAATCAGGTCAAAGACTGTAGCAGTTGTAAGAGCAGATCTTTTCGGCGCCTTGAAACCTCAATTCGGCTGCCGTCGGTCATGATGAGTGTGCCGCCGTCTTCTTTAAGAAACTGCCTGATCTGATTCAGGTTTACAAGATGTGACTGGTGAACCCGAAAAAAACCGCTTGGGCTAAGCAATTCGTCATACTCTTTCATTGAGCGTGACACGGTTATTTTTTGACCTCCTGCAAGCACAAAAGTCGTATAGCTTCCATCGGATTCACAGCGAATGATTGATTCGGTGTTGATTATGTTGATTCCTTCATGCGAAGGAAGCGCTAACTTTTTTCGCATGTGAGCAGTGCTTCCTGGTGCAATGAAATACCTTTCACTTTTGTCAGCAGAAAGCAATGGCTGATTCCGGACTTTCTCCACAGCTTCTAAAAATTGTTGCAGATCAACAGGTTTCAGAATGTAATCAATGGCATTGAACCTGAAGGCTGTGATGGCATAACTGTCGTGGGCCGTTGTGAAAATCACCCTCAGATCACGGTGGCCAATGCGCTGCAACAGGTCGAAACCGGTGCCATCAGTCAGGTGCACATCCAGAAAAAGCAGCTGAGGCTTCAGGAACTGAATGGCTTCGGCAGCTTCCTTCACACTTCCTGCTTCTGCAACTACTTCAAGATCTGGCGTGTAATGCCGGATCATGTCTGTTAAAACGTGGCGGAATGCCGGTTCGTCATCAATGAGAATGGTCTTGATCATTAGTCCTCTCTTTCTTTAAAGGGCAATGTAATTGTCACCACGGTTCCAGCCGCTGACCCATCTTCGGTGTTGCGAAGGTCTTCGTATTCCACTCCTGCATCACATTTGAATTCTTTTCTGAAAAGGGCGATTCTGTCCATCACAACAACGGTCCCCACAGAGCGATGGTTGTTTGCGGATGTCGTTTCATGTTTCGCACTTCTGCCCACCCCATTGTCGGTAAAAGTGCACCGGAACAAATTTTTGTCAATGCCTGTCTCAATGTGTAAAATACCCTTCTTCTTTGTATGCGTAAAACCATGTAAAATGGCGTTCTCGGCAAAAGGCTGCAACATCATGGGAGGTATCATTAAAAATTCGGGTTCATCAACATTGTTTACGAAATCGAAATCAAATCTTTCTCCAAATCGCTGTTTTTCAAGCTCAAGATAGATTTTCAGGCTCTCCAATTCCTTTTCCAGAGGAATGAACTGCCTGCGCGAATTTTCCAGAATTGCCCGCATCAATTTGGCAAACCTTGAAAGAAACAATTGTGCTTTTTGACTTTCATTCAATCCGATATACTGCTGCACCGAACCCAGCGAATTGAAAATAAAATGAGGATTCATTTGCGAAAGCAATAACCTTTGTTCCAAATCACTTTTTTGACGTGCCAAGGTCTCCTTTTCAATGCTGGACTTGATTTGCTGCCGCGAATACCAAAGATAAAGAAACATCAACACCAGCAGTGTTGCAAGTACCACAAAACCCAATACAAGCCTTTGGTTAAGAAGCTCATTTTCCTTTTGTGCGATTGTTAAAGCATTGATACGCTGCTGGTCGAGCAGATGCCGGATGTTCTTTTCTTTTTTTTCAGTTTCATAAATAACATTCAACTCGTTGATATGCTGAATGCTGCGTTTCTGAAACAAGGTATCGGCGGCGTCTTTGAACGACTTGAAATAATAGAGGGCCTTCTTTGCATCGCCGGTTTGTTCGTAATAGTTCGACAAGGTTTTGTACACCTCCATCTCCATCTCAGTCGAATTCACAGCATTCACAGCTTCCAGGGCTTCCATAAGGTAAGGGTAAGCTTTTTTGGGCGATCCCATCAAAAGGTAAAGGTTGGCAATGTTTCTGTTTGGGATGATTGTTTCGAAAGCCATACCCGTTTCTTTGCTCATTCTTCTTGCCAGCATCATATATTCGAGGGCTTTATCATATTTAAGCTGCGATTCGTACAGACCGCCAAGGTTGGTGTAAGTCTTGCCGATGCTGCTTTTGATCCCCATTTTTTTGTAATAAGTAAGCGCCTGATTATAAAAATATTCTGAAGAGTCATACACCTGAAGCATCTTGTAGGAAATGCCAAGATTCGATGCGGCAAAGGCTTTTATTTTTCCGCTTTGACGCTCGCTGATCATCGTGAAAGAGCGGAGTAAATAGCGTTTGGCATCCTCATAATAATCAAGCTTGATGAAATATGAACCGATATTGTTTAAACTAGTGGCAATGCTTACTGTGTCGCCGATTTTTTCTTTGATGGCTACTGCCTTGATTTGCCATTCTATGGCTTTTTCGAGGTTGCCGAGTTTGTAATAAGTGATGCTCAGATTGTTCAAAACCCGGGCAACAGACAAGCTGTCATGGTTTGCTTCAGCCTGCGACAATGCCTCATTGAAAAATGGCAGGGCCGAATCGGGCTTGTTTAGTGCCAGAAATGCGCTGCCTGCCGCGTTTTTTATCATTCTCTCAAGCTCTGTGTCGGCTGTTTGAAGCGTGATGCTGTCTGCTTTGAGAATTAATTCAGCCGAATGCCTGTATTTGGTTGCGGTGTAGGCATTTTCGCCCATCACAAACAAAATCTTTGCACGTAAATGATTGTCTCCTGCAACATTTTCCAATGCCTCGTTCAAAAACAATTCTGCACTGTCGGTCACTGCCAGCTGACTGTAGCATTGACCCTTCAGGTAAGCAAGCATCGTTTTTGTGAACTGACCGGTGGCTGTCATCGTACGCAACACCTGCAAACAACTGTCAGGTTTTGTTCTTGTTTTGGGCTCAAGGTCTTTCAGTTTGCGGCTTACGTCAATACTTTGTGCGTGAACTGCCACCCTAAAAATGGCCATCGCAACAACAAAAACAAAGAGACGCAGAAGTAGCTTGCTGAAAACCATAAATGTCATTTTTAAATGGCAGTGTGAACTTATGCAAATATAACGATGAAGTGACAGCTTTCAATTAAAAGTTAAAAATTCGATGAAATTTGTTGCATTATTTTTTATGAGTCTCGGTAAAGAT
>DISP01000189.1 GCA_002421995.1 Bacteroidales bacterium UBA6207
GGGTGATGGGTTTGTGGTTCGATTTTGTCTAAAAGATAGAACTTCCGACCCCGGAGGGGTCGCATCTTTATAGAAAATAAATCGTTGAGGGTTTTTCGACTCCGGAGGGGTCGTACAGCTGATAAATATTTTCTATCTATCCTGATGATCAACGTCTTCCTTTTTTCCGTACTTTCTCTTGATAGAAAGTTTCAAAGATCAACAAAGTGACGGGTCACGGGTGACCTGTGATCAGTTGAATCTTACCTTAAGTCGGAAATCTATGCAAGGGGTTCAGAAGCGTCATGCAAACAAACAACCTTTTTCCAGTATTTGCAGAGGCAGTTGTTATCAGTCATCGAAACAGACAGCCAAAAGCCAATAGCTAATCGCCTTTAGCCATTTTTGGCGCCTCCTTGCAAGATTTCCAGCAGTTTGCCGATTCACGCCGGGCGCACGCTCCCCGTTCATCCCACGGCCTGCGCTCCCAATCCGGTACAGGCTTGGAAGTGCTTTTGGAGCTTCGATGAACACACCAGCTCGAAAGATACAATCTCCTTTTCTTTGCGTCTTGGCGGCTTTGCGTGAGATTTAATTGGCTCAGATTCTTCGGAATCGGTAACCGAATACTTAGCACCTCAACCCTTCCTCAGGCTGCCAAAAGGCCAAGAGCAAAAAGCCAAAAGCTCATTTTGGATTAAAATGCAAGATTTCTTCAGGGCGGGGAGGCGCATTGTTCGCGCAAGGCCTTTTGGTACTTTTGGGCTGACAAAAGTACATGACAAAAAAAAAGTGACAGGTCACGGGTGACCTGTGATCAGTTGAATCTTACCTTAAGTCGGAAATCTATGCAAGGGGTTCAAAAGCGTCATACACACAAACAACCTTTCCCAGAATGTAAAGAGACTGTTGCCTTCAGTCAACGAACCAGACTGCCAAAAGCCCTGGCCCTGAGCGCAGCCGAAGGGAAAAGCAAATAGCATCTTCTTATGGCTGCATTGCAAGATTTCCAGTCGTTTTTTCATTCTATAAGCAGCCGGCCCGCTCACAAAAGCCTCCGGGACGCACAGGCTCACACCTTGTTTGAATAGATATTTTTTGTTGAGATATACATAAAGATTCCATAAAAATCCGATCGAACATATAGGTGGACGGTTAAGTTTTTTATCTTTACGTTTTGAAAAAAACCATTGGAAAATGGATCCTAAAAGCAAGGTGGAAATTGACGTGATATTGCAGGTTTAAGCTCAATATGGGACAGAATCAGAAACTAAAAAAAACATGAAAAATAAAACACTTTTTGCAATAATTATTTTCATAACAACCTGTCAGACCGGAAAAAGCCAGAATGTTTTCCCATCATTCGGTGACAGTGCGAAGTGGAATGTATTGCAGTGTGTTTATGGCATTGGATACTCCTGCAACACGATGATTTATCAATATGACTATGATACCTTGTTCTGCGAAAATGTTTATTCAAAAATATCTTCAACATCTACCGGAGCCTTTGGTTACATTCGTTCTGACAGTTCACGTACATATATTCGCGCAACGAATTCATGCTTCGACAAAGAATATCTCATGTATGACTTTTCAATCAATGTGGGCGACACAATTTTTTTAGCCAATAATATTTGGAACAGCAATCAAACTGATACGACTAAATTTGTGCTGGATTCATTACAAACCGGCACTTTCAATGGAATTGAACGCCGTATTTTTTATGTAAAATATGTAGCCGATCCGGATTTATTGCCAAATTGGTTTGGTGCACAAATGAAGTGGATTGAAGGTATTGGCTCTACGTCAAATCCATTTTTCCCGATCGAGTGTATGCAGGATTATTGCGAATTATCGTGGCAATTACTTTGTTTTGACAGTTTAGGCATCCAGTTGTATCAGGATTCCGTTTTCAAAACATGTGACACAACTTTCACAGATGTTGCAATAAACGAGTTTATAAATGAAAATCAATTAGTTATTTATCCCATTCCATTTACAAAAAGCCTTACTGTTACTGTTGAAAATACGATCATCTCAGAAATCTGCATTTTAGATATAAAGGGAAAACTGATCTATAAAATTGAGGGAAATGAAAAAAATAGTATAAAACTTGACGCAGTGGACAATTTATATAAAGGAATGTATTTTTTTCTGGTGCATACAGATAAGGGAATTCTGACAAAGAAAATAATTAAGATAGAATAATACCTGCCCTCGTTCAGTGTAGTTTGCAACCGGGCAGCATGTGGGTTTCTTCATGTAGCCGATAACTGATACACAAAAACCAAGATTATTGACTAAATTTTTTTTTAAAACGAACCTTGATTTTTATTTAAAAATAGTGCAATTGTGAATAGATTTCAACATTCATTTCCATACAATTACAAAGAAAAAACCACGCATTATGAATGAAATTAATCAATTTGGGATTTGAAAATTTCTGATTTGAAAATTGTGGGACAAATCTTCAAATCTTCAAATCCCCAAATTTTCAAATCAACAAATCAAGCCCCACACCGATGCGCCAGCCCTAAACCCTAAACGCTAAACCTTAAACCATTCTAAATCAACAAATCAACAAATCAACGAATCAACAAATCAACATCTTTTTTGCCCTAAACCCTAAATTCTAAACCCTAAACCACTATAAACCAACAAATAAACAAATAAACTAATCAATTCCTCTCATACTCAGGTTGATTCTTTTCCTGTCGGCATCCACCTGAAGCACTTTCACACGCACACGTTGGTTGAGGCGCACCACCTCGTTTGGGTCTTTGATGTAGCGGTTGGCCATCTGGCTCAGGTGAACAAGCCCGTCCTGATGCACACCGATGTCAACAAAAGCCCCGAAGGCAGTGATATTGGTCACTACACCATCAAGCTCCATGCCCTCGTGCAGATCGTGGATGCTGCGGATGTCTTTGGCAAAAGAAAACAGCTCAAATTGTTGTCTGGGGTCGCGGCCGGGTTTTTCGAGTTCGGCAAGGATGTCGTTGATGGTCTCGATGCCGGTCTGCTTTGTCACAAAGGATGCGGGTTTGATGCTGCTGCGCAGGTCTTTCCTGCCAATAAGTCCTGCTACTGTTTCGCCCAGACTACCTGCTATCTGCTCCACAATCTCATAGCTCTCAGGATGCACTGCGCTGGCATCCAATGGATTTTCGCCGTTGCGGATGCGCAGAAAACCGGCACATTGCTCAAAGGCTTTGTTGCCAAGCCGACTTACGCCAAGCAATTGTTTGCGGTTTTTGAATCCGCCAATCTCACTGCGGTATTTGATAATGCCCGAAGCCAGCTGAGGACCAAGTCCGCTCACATACGACAGCAGTTGTTCGCTGGCTGTATTCAGCTCAACGCCCACAGCATTCACGCAACTTTCCACGGTCATCACCAGATTTTCCTGAAGCGCTTTTTGATCCACGTCATGCTGATATTGCCCTACGCCGATTGATTTTGGATCAATCTTCACCAGCTCGGCCAAGGGGTCCATCAACCTTCGTCCGATGCTCACGGCACCTCTCACCGTAACATCATAATCCGGAAACTCCTCGCGTGCCACCTTGCTGGCCGAATACACCGAGGCACCGCTTTCGTTAACCATCACCGCCATCACATCGCGCTCAAACGGGATGCCACGCACAAGGTCTTCTGTTTCGCGTCCTGCTGTGCCGTTGCCGATGGCGATTACTTCTACCTTGTAGGCATTCACCAACGATTTGATTTTTTGCACAGCTTGTTTCACCTCGTGTTGTGGTGGATGGGGATAAATGGTGTCGTTGTGGAGCAACATGCCGTGTTCGTCAAGAATCACGACTTTGCAGCCTGTGCGGAAACCCGGGTCGAGCGCCAATATGCGTTTCTGCCCGAGAGGAGGAGCCAGCAACAGTTGACGGAGATTGCCGCCAAAAACACGGATGGCTGTTTCATCAGCCTTCTCCTTGTAAAAAGCCAGCATCTCATTCGAAAGTGAGGGTGCCAGCAAGCGTTTAAAAGAGTCGGCAACAGCAGCGGCCACCTGAAGGCCTTTGCGGCTGCTGTTGCGTACCCAAAGTCTTTCGGCTATGCCGGTTGCCTGCTCATCTTCCACATTGATCTTTATTTTCAGTATGCCCTCGGTTTCGGCACGAAGCAGCGCCAGCAGACGGTGCGAGGGTGCTTTTGACAAGGCTTCGTTCCAGTCGAAATACTGACGATAGGTTTTCCCTTCTTCTTCTTTGTCTTTTACGACAGTGCTGCTGATACTGGCTGTTTTGTGATAAAGCCGGCGCAGGCGTTCGCGCACCTGACTGTCCTCGCTCACCATCTCGGCAATGATGTCGCGCGCTCCTGCAAGTGCTGCCGCAGTGTCAGCCACTTCTTTGCTTTGATTCACAAAGCGCTCCGCGGCAGCTTCCGGGTCGGTATAATCTTGTTGCAACAGCAGTTGAGCCAATGGCTCTAACCCACGCTCCCGGGCAATGGTGGCCCTGGTGCGTCTTTTGGGCTTGTAAGGCAGATACAGGTCTTCGAGCTCTTGCATAGTGGCTGCCTTTTCTATTTGTGCCCTGAGTTCATGACTCAGCTTTCCCTGTTCTTCGATAGAAGCAATGATGGCTTCGCGGCGCTTGTCAAGGGCTTCGAGTTGCTGATAACGCTTCCACACCTCGGCAATCACGACCTCATCCATCGAACCTGTCTTTTCTTTGCGGTATCGTGCCACAAAGGGAATGGTGGCTCCATCGGCAAGCAGGCTGAGAGTATTGCGAATATGTTGATAATCAAGTTGAAACTCGGTAGCAATGCGTTGGGCATAGATGGCAGTGTCGGACATATGGTATTATTTTTTCGGAGGACGAAGATAGCGAAGATTGCCCGATTCTGTAAACGCAATGTTTTTTCGGGCTGTTTTATCTGCCGGGTTATGCTGTTTTATTCCTCTTTTTTTTATTTCATTTTAAGAAGTTGGCGGGTTCGTTCAGTGAAAAAGAACCAAAATTGAATTTCATTTCAATCGTTTGCGAAAACAAAAAAGCCTTACATTTGGGCATCAAAATATTTACTATGGATTATACTATTTTACAAGTTGTTAACGAACAGGGTGTCTTGACTGTTACCATTTCGCGGCCCCAAGCCATGAATGCGCTCAACACTGCTTTTTTCAGCGAGATGGATCATCTGATAGCTTCTGTTGCAGGCGATACGGGCATCAGGGCGATGATTCTTACCGGTGCCGGAAAAGCCTTTGTGGCCGGAGCCGACATTGCCGAGATGGTGCATAAAAGTGCCGAAGAGGGTGCCGACTTTGGGCGTCTTGGTCAAAAAACATTCAAATCGTTAGGCCATCTGCCATTTCCTGTTATTGCAGCCATCAACGGTTTCGCCCTGGGTGGTGGCCTTGAGTTGGCTATGGCCTGCGATTTTCGCATTGCCTCTGCCAAAGCAAAGTTTGGACAACCCGAAGTGAACCTTGGCCTTATCACGGGCTATGCAGGTTCGCAACGCCTGCCGCGTCTGGTGGGTCTTGCCGATGCACTTTATCTGCTCACAACCGCCGAGATGATTGGTGCTGATGATGCCCTGCGCATCGGTCTGGTGCAAAAAGTTACCGAACCCGAAGCGCTGATGGACGAATGTATGCGGCTGGCAAAACTGATTGCTGCCAAAGGTCCGCTGGCCGTGCGCAAGATCAAGCAGGTGACACGGCAGGGTATGGAGTCGTCTTTTGATGAGGGCAGCGAGCTGGAAGCAGTGAACTTTGGATCACTCTTTGGCCCGGGCTCTGAAGGTCGGGAAGGAATGTCTGCCTTTCTCGAAAAAAGAAGCCCCAACTGGAATGTATAACGAAATCAAACCAAATAAATGAATTACGACGAAAGATTACAACATGTGGCGGTGCTGGGTGCTGCCGGCAAAATGGGCAGCGGAATTTTACTGCTCACCGCAGTGGAGATGGCCGACCTGAGCCTGAAACCCGAAAACAAGGGCAAGACCTTTGTACTCAATGCCATTGACCTCAGTGATGAAAACCTGGCCGGTATCATGGACTATCTGCGCGTGCAGATTCTTAAAATGGCTGAGAAAAAACTTATCTGGCTGCGCCAGATGTATGCCGATCGCGCCGATCTGATTGATAATGACGAGATCATCAACCAATACATCACCGACGCCATGCGCATCGTGCGGCCAACAACTGCCATCGAAGCTGCATACCGCGCCAAACTTGTGTTTGAAGCTGTGAGCGAAAACAGGGCTTTGAAAGTGAAGCTTCTGAGCCAGATTGACAAAAACAATCCCAACAAACCCTGGTTTTTCACAAACACATCTTCAGTGCCGATTCACTTGATTGAAGAGGAGGCGGAGCTGACAGGCAGGGTTCTCGGATTCCATTTCTACAACCCGCCAGCTATACAGAAGCTTGTTGAACTTATCGTGACACCAAACACGCTTCCCGAAACACAGGCTTTTGCACTTGACTATGCCAAAGCGCTCAAAAAAGTGGTGGTGCCAAGCAACGACTTTGCCGGTTTCATCGGCAACGGCCATTTCATGCGCGACGCCCTCTATGGCATCAACAAGGCGTTGGAACTCGCTGCCGGACGTCCTTTTGCCGAAGCTGTTTATATCGTCAACAAAGTGACACAGGACTACCTTGTGAGGCCGATGGGTATCTTTCAATTGATTGATTACGTGGGTGTTGATGTTGTTCAGTTTATCATGAACGTGATGAACCCTTTCCTCAAAGATGAAGACCTCCACAGCAAGCTGCTCGATCAAATGATGGAATTGGGTGTGAAAGGCGGCCAGTTGCCAAGCGGCGCGCAGAAAGACGGTTTTTTAAAATATGAGAAAGGTGCGGTGGTTGCTGTTTACGATCCTGCAACAAAATCATATATCGAAACAGCCACTTTTGCAACTGCTTGCGATGCCTGGCTGGGAGCCATGCCAGACGTCTGGAAGCCTTGGAAATCAGCCATCAAAATTGCAGATAAGGACAGCCACTTCACACAATGGTTTGCCACACTCAAAATTTTCGGAAGCAATGGAGCTGCTCTCGCAATGGCCTACGGCAAAAACTCCGATGCCATCGGACGCAAACTTGTGTCTGATGGGGTGGCACACAACGAAGCTGATGTGAATACAGTTATGCTGACAGGCTTCTTCCACGCCTACGGCCCTGTGAATGTGTATTTCGTTTAATCCTATAGTAGAAGAACCATGAGAAAAAAAATATATATGGCCGCAGGTGCCAACACCATTTCGATGGGTACCGGACGCAAAGAATTCAACCCGCGCAAAGAACGTCCGGGCCTCGAACACTACATCAGCGAAGCCGGTAAAGGTGCGTTGGCCCAGATCACCGGCCCTCAAAACATTGATGAGGTATATATTGGCAATTTCGCCGCTGAAAGATTCAACAAACAAGGACACACCGGCGGTTTTGCCGGCATGATTGATCCTGTATTGGAATTCAAACCCTCCATGCGTGTTGAAGGCGCTTGCGGATCGGGAGGCCTCGCAGTTGTTTCTGCCATCAGATCAATCCTTGCTGAAACATCAGAGGTGAGTCTGGCGCTTGGCTTCGAAGTGCAAAACACCGTCAAAGCGATATATGGCGCCGATATTCTTGCTACAGCAGGTTGGGCCAAAAAACGCAAAGCCGGTCATGCCTATTTCTTCCCGGGTCAGTTTTCTGACCGTGCCGGTGTCTATTATGAAAAATACGGAAAAGACTATGCCCGCAAAGGGATGGGACGCTGGTTTCGCAACGCCATTGAAAATGCCCGTCTTGACCCTACTGCGCAGGAATACCACAACACCGTGCCCGACCTGGAAACTGCCTATGGGCAGGCCCCACCAAACGGAAAATACTTTGTGGATCACCTCAACTTCTACGACTGCTCCAAGGTATCAGATGGTGCTTCATCCATCGTGGTGGCATCGGAAGAAGGCTTGAAAAAACTTGGCATCAACAAAAAAGATGCTGTCGAAGTGATTGGTTTTGCGCAGCTTACGCGCAACATCACCAACGATCCGCCCAATCCGGTTGAAATGACAACCATTGCCAAAACAGCTGCGCTCGCGCTCAAAAATGCCGGCATCACCATTGAGCAGGTTGGAACAGCTGAGGTACACGACTGCTTCAGCATTGCAGGGATTCTGGTAGTGGAAGCTCTCGGACTTGCAGCACCCGGAAAAGGCGCTGAGTTTGTAGCCAACGGCAACACTGCCCGTGATGGTATTTTACCGATAAACACCACCGGCGGACTCATTGGCTGGGGCCATCCAACTGGTGGAACAGGTGTGCATCAGGCTGTTACCATCTGGCAACAACTTACCGGAAAAGCCGGTGCAGCTCAAATTAACATGAACGCCGAACGTCCTTACGGCTTATCCATCAATATGGGTGGGGATGATGTAACTGTCGTTGCAATTGTCTATAAACGCGCTGAATAATAAGCTAATATCATCAAAAAAGCCATCATCTGCTTCTGCAAGATGATGGCTTTTTTATTGTGGGTTATTTCCCTTTTACAAAACAAATTTGATGCCTTGCGCAAAAGGAAGCTCAGTGCTGAAGTTGATGGTATTGGTTTGACGGCGCATATACACCTTCCAGGCATCGGAGCCCGACTCGCGTCCGCCTCCCGTGTCTTTCTCGCCGCCAAAAGCACCTCCGATTTCGGCTCCTGATGTGCCGATGTTTACATTGGCAATGCCGCAATCCGATCCTTCGTGCGAGAGGAAACGCTCTGTTTCGAGCAGATCAGAGCTGAAAATCGCTGATGAAAGCCCTTGAGGCACAGCGTTGTGCATGGCAATCGCTTCGTCAAGTGTGTCATATTTCATCAGGTAGAGAATCGGA
Source organism: Bacteroidales bacterium UBA6207 (assembly GCA_002421995.1). GTDB lineage: Bacteria > Bacteroidota > Bacteroidia > Bacteroidales > F082 > JALNZU01. Next base: position 8,828 of record DISP01000189.1, read on the forward strand.
GCAAAGGTTTCTTCCTGTACGATATGGTAATGATTTTCTGCTTCGGCCAAAACAGGAACAACATAACATCCTGATTCGTAGCCTTTACCACTTAATACATCACCGCCATAGATCACTTTTCCGCCTTCCTTCAGCAATTGTTCCTGGGCATAAACAAAAGCCTCGACCGCGCCACGGTCAATCAGTGGCCCGACAAGGGTGTTTGGATCAAGTGGACAGCCGATGCGAATTTGTTTGTAAGCATTGACTAATTTTTCTTTAAAAGCATCATAAACCGAACTGTGGATGATGAGGCGGCGGGTGGTGGTGCAGCGCTGACCGGCAGTGCCGACAGCACCAAAAACAGTGGCCATGAGTGCCATGTCGAGATTGGCTTTATCGGAGATGATAATGGCATTGTTGCCACCCAACTCAAGAAGGGTACGCCCCAGGCGTTCGCCTACGATACGTGCTACCCTTCTGCCAACAGCAACACTTCCTGTGCAGCTGATGAGCGGAAGGCGCTTGTCGGCCAGAAAATTGTCGCCGATATGTTTGGAACTCCCGATGATGAGGTTGGTAACACCTTCAGGAACATTGTTGCTTTTCAATACATCGCCAATGATATTGTGGATGGCCACAGCACAAAGCGGCACCTTGCTCGAAGGCTTCCAAACAACAACATTTCCAGTCACAAGAGCCAGCATTGCATTCCATGCCCACACTGCAACAGGAAAGTTAAATGCGGTGATTACGCCTACCACTCCAAGCGGATGGTATTGGTCGTACATGCGATGGCGAGGTCGTTCGCTGTGCATGGTTGAACCGTAAAGCTGCCGTGAGATGCCGAGTGCAAAGTCTGCAATATCAATCATTTCCTGCACCTCGCCTAGTCCTTCCTGGTAAATTTTACCCATTTCGTAGCTCACAAGTGTGCCGAGGTCTTCTTTATGGCGTCGAAACGCCTCGCCAAGCTGACGCACAATATCTCCCCGTTTTGGGGCGGGCATCATCCTCCAGCTTTTGAAAGCTTCCTGGGCTTGTTCCATAATCATTTCGTAGTCGTCCCAGCTTCCCTGCCGAACGCTGGCAATATGTTGGCCATCGCAGGAGGCTGTGCTGTGCAGCAGTTCGCCGGTGGTTTCGAGCCAAACACTTCCGGTGCTTGCGCCTTGATTGATTTCTTTGATTCCGAGGCGCTCAAGTGCCGGACGGATATCACATGTTGGACAAATTGTTTTCATCAATGTGTTTTGAATATTTGAGTTGATAAATTAAGTTCTTCAGGGTAAGCGCTTTCCGGATGTATAACCGGCGGAATGATTGGTTGCAAACCTGTTGCCTGCAACAGTGTTAATCCACGGGTGGCATCGAGCATAAAGTTCAAAAACAAAAATGCAGCACTTTTGTTGGGTGCATCCACAGGAATAGTGATCCCGTAGGTGATTGCTTCGCCTCTCAGTTGTGTGGTTTCGCCGGGTTTTGCTCCACGCAAATCAATACTTGCATTTGAATACCAATCATTTAGCTGTGGATTGCCTAAATTTAGAGAATCGCCGGGTTCAAGGAATTTCAAGCCATGCTGCACTGCCACGCTTTTGTATATAAACAAATAGTCAATGCTTCCTGTTTCGAGCAGGGCAATGAGGTCGGTTTCTTTGGGGCGCTGATGGTATTTCCCTTCCTCCAAAAGTGCAGAAGTAATTGTGCTGTCGTTGTTTAGGATCGAAAGCAGCTGCCAGATCATTCGTGTGCGGTATCCGCAAGGGTCGGCATCGGGGTCGGAAGCGCCAATTTTAACTCCTTCTTTTCGCAACAAATCAAACCAGTTTTGGCTGTTGATGATGTCGGAGAAACGTGAGCGCTCATGATAAGCAATCCCGATGCGATTGGTGGCAAAATGCAGGTTGAAGTGCGCATATTGCGGGATGAGCAACTGATCAATGATCTGGTAGTCGGCAAGCGCCACGATGTCGGCCCGGCGGTGCATTTCAGTGATTTTTCTTGCTGATGCCAATGAGCCGGAAGCCTCTGTCAACACCATTATTTCGGGATGTTCCTTATTAAAGGCCTCCACCAGGCGTTTCATTGGATAGGAGAGGCTTCCTGCATGAAAGACAACGAGTTGCTCTTTGCTTTTTTGACTGCATGAAGCAAGCAGTGCCAGTAATATGAGTACTGCAACTTTACGCATATCAGCCATTGTTTAGCTTGTTGATAAAATCAGTATATGCAGCCTCAACGCTTTCATCAAATCTTTGCTGCAATGCCCGGTAAGCTTCGAGTAATTTAATGGCCGAGCTTGTCAGGCTTGATTTTCCACCTTCTTTGCCACCTCGTTGTTTGACAAGCAGGGAATAACCAAGTATTTGCTCTGCTTCCGAAATCTGCCCCCAGGCCTTACGGTAACTCAGCCCCAGCGAATCAGCAGCCGACTTCAATGTTTCATGGTTTCTGATCGCTTCCAGCAACGCAAATATCTCTGACTGAATCTGCCCATGACCTACAAGACCAGATAACCAAATCTTGTAGTTTAAAAAAACATCCGAACGCGAAGGTCGAGGCGGTTTATCCATCCTTTTTATTGCAAAAGTAGAAATTTTAGCGATATGAAAAAATTTGCATAACGATAATTATTCACCATCGTCGCCCATTTTTTTTGGCTGTTAAAACGTTTTAGAGAGGACAATATTTGGTAAGTTTGCCTCAAATTGAATGTAAAATGAGAAAGAGCTACCTCCTCCTGACTGCGGTCTTATTACTTGTATCTGCATACGCAAACAGCCAGAAACCGGAATGGGAAAACGAGCTGATTAACAGCATCAACAAGCAAGCTGCCAGGGCTTACTGGATACCTTACGGAAATATTTCTGAAGCCTTGGCGGCGGATAAACTTGCTTCATCACGTTATCTTTCACTCAACGGACAGTGGAAGTTTAACTGGGTGAAACATCCTGATTTGAGGCCTGTTAACTTTTATCAGACTGATTTCAATGTTTCCTATTGGGACAATATCCAGGTGCCATCGGCCTGGCAAATGAAAGGCTACGGAATTCCGATCTATACCAATGTGCCTTTTCCGCATCCATCAAAGCCACCATTCATTCTGGATACAGTTCCGGCTTATTACACAGCAGCAAAGATTCCAAATCCTGTCGGGTCCTATATCAGGGAGTTTGAAATGCCTTCGCAATGGATTGGAGATGAGGTGTTTCTTCAGTTCGAAGGCGTTGAAAGTGCGATGTATGTGTGGCTCAACGGAAACTTTGTCGGTTATAGCGAGGACAGCCGTCTTCCTGCCGGTTTCGATATCACAAAGTGGGTTAAAACAGGGAAAAATAAGCTGGCCGTGCAAGTGTATCAGTGGAGCGATGGAAGCTATCTCGAAGACCAGGATTTTTGGCGTATGAGTGGGATCTACCGCGATGTTTACCTCTATTCCACACCAAAAATTTCGTTGTACGACTATAAAATCGAAACTTTTTCGTTGGACAATTACACGGCAGCTACTTTAAAACTCGAAATGCTTTTGCGCAACGATGGCGGCAAAGCCAACCATCGGCTTGACGTTTATATGTTGCAGCCGGGCGAAAATTCCTTGCCCGAAGCACCGCTCTTCACACAGAAAATCAATAGTTTGGCGACAAAACCGACTGCATTCTCTTTCGAAACAAAGATCAGCAATCCGCTTTGGTGGTCGGCCGAGCAGCCCAATCTCTATTCACTTGTATTTGTATTGCGCGATGGCGCCGGAAAAGAGCTCATGGTACAGAAAAGCAGCTTTGGATTCCGTGAGGTGAAAATAAAAGACCAGCAATTGTTTGTGAATGGCAGAAGCATCAAGATAAAAGGTGTGAATCGCCACGAAATTGATCCGACCGATGGCCGTGTGGTGAGCCGAAATTCAATGATCAAAGACATATTGTTGATGAAACAACACAACATCAACACCGTTCGCACCTGCCACTATCCCAACGATCCGTTTTGGTATGAGTTGTGCAACGAGTATGGCTTGTATCTGATTGACGAAGCCAACGTGGAATCGCATGGCATGGGTTATGGCAAAGAATCACTCGGTCATGTGAAAAGCTGGGAGCAGGCCCATGTTTCGCGCATCACAAATATGTATCAGCGCGACAAAAACCATCCTTCCATAATCATGTGGTCGTTGGGCAATGAAGCCGGCCCGGGAATCAATTTCGAAGCAGCATCTAAAGCACTTAAAGCGCTCGATCCATACAGACCAATTCATTATGAGCGTTATGACGAAGTGGCCGATGTGGAATCGGTGATGTATCCTGATGTTCCATGGCTCATCGAGCAAGGACAAAAAACCGATCCGAAGCCTTTTTTTATGTGTGAATATGCCCATGCCATGGGCAACGCGGTTGGGAATCTTCAGGAATATATAGATGCTGTTTATGCCTCAAAAAGACTGATCGGCGGCTGTATTTGGGATTGGGTGGACCAAACGCTCTACAAAGAAATTCCGGGAAAAAAGAACGAATATTTCCTTGCCTATGGTGGCGATTTTGGCGATCGTCCCACCGACTGGAACTTCTGTGCCAACGGCCTGACAACAGGCGATCGGCGCATCACACCAAAACTTGAAGAAGTGAGAAAAGTGTATCAAAATGTTCGTTTTGAAGCTGTTGACATCCAAAAAGGACTAATCCTTATCGAAAACCGCTTTTCCTTCACCAACCTGAATTCGTTTGAAGGCTTTTGGGAGCTTCAATGCGAGGAGGGCGTTGTGGACAAAGGCCTGCTCAGCAATTTAGACCTCCTGCCAGCTGAAAGTAAAACACTTACAGTCCCATTCAAGCGACCGGATAACAATGCAGGCAAAGAATATTTTTTGCGCATCGGATTCAGGCTTCGCGGCGCAACAATTTGGGCTGAAGCCGGTTATGTGATAGCGAGCGAGCAATTTGCACTTCCTGTGGCTGAAACAGCTGCTGAACAAAAAAGGTTCAACCCCTTGTCAAAATTGCAAACTGAAGAATCACAGACCGATTTTGTAGTCAGAAACAATCAATTTGAATTGGTTTTCAGCAAGCTTTCCGGTACTATTTCATCCTGGAAGGTTTTGGATGTCAGTTTGATAGAAACCGATCGCCTTGCCATCACAGGACATAAACCCGAAACACGCCTTGTGGCCTGGCCAAAGGAAACCGACAAACGGTTGAGCGGCCCGCTGCCCAATGTTTTCCGGGCTCCTGTTGACAATGATTACATTTTCGGAAGCGGACCGGGTCCTGTTTGGCAAGACCAGCAATTAGACAAACTAAAGCATCAGCTGCAATCTTTCGAAGCGTCGAAGCTCAACGATTATCAGGTTCAGGTGAAAATCGCATTGTCGTCTGTTGCACCGGGAGGGTTTGTCATCAGAAGTCAAACCACCTATATTGTAGATGCAGATGGTGAGGTGGCAGTGGACGTGGTGTTAGACCCTGACAGGGTGTCGTGGCCACTTGCCAAACTCGGTCTTATCATGGAAATGCCTGCTGGATTCGAATTTGTTGAATGGTTTGGAGCCGGTCCGCACGAAAATTACGTGGATCGCCGTTCTTCAGCTGATATTGGTAAGTATGCCCGGTCGGTGAGCGATATAACAGAGCATTATGTTCGTCCGCAGGATATGGGAAACCGATCCGAAACACGCTGGTTCACGGTGACAGACCACAGCGGGAAAGGATTGAAATTCACGGCAGACAAAACATTTAATTTCAGTGCATTGCACCATCTTCCTGCCGATCTTGACAATGCCAATCATGAATTTGAGCTGACTAAACGACCCGAAACAATACTCACCATTGATGCAGCACATTTGGGTCTTGGTGGCGGAAGCTGTGGTCCCGGCCCAATGGAGCAATACATGCTAAAGGCGGAAAAGCGTAGTTTAAACATAAAGATGAAACCTGTCGGATTCTGAGTTTGTGTCTGGTTGACAGACTGTGTTGAGGAAATATTCACAGTATTTTATTGTTAATCAAATAACAGCTTTATTGTTAATAATTAAACAGTTAGAAATTTTTCAAAAAAAAATTTAAATTTTGATATATGAAATACTTGCTATACTTTTAGCCGCACAAATCAAAATTCTAATCTATGAGAAAAACAATTTTAACGCTGACTTTGAGTGCCTTAGCACTTGTAACCATGGCTGGTGGTATTGTACATAACACCAATCAGAGCGCATCATTCATCAGAATGCCTGCACGCGATGCATCACTCGGACTCGATGCCACCTATTTCAATCCGGCTGGAATGAGTTATCTGAAAGACGGGTTTCACCTTGGATTGAGCAATCAGTTCATCACACAATCCAGAAACATCAAAAC
>DISP01000196.1:0-1039 GCA_002421995.1 Bacteroidales bacterium UBA6207
TTTGAGGTGACTTCTTCGTGGAAGGAAGGTCCTGAAAAAAGTTTTTTTTTTACTTCTTCAGATGAAAACTTCTCGATCGCGACAAATATGATCAGCGCCATTCCCATTGATGAGATGACTGCTATCAAGGTGATAAGCCAGCGAATCGGAAAGGCTTTCTTTTCGGCTTCGTAGGCATTGGTGACGACAAATTTATGCGGAAGCACCTGAGTTGCATCCACTTTGGCTTCTTCAAATTTTGCTTTTATCTGGGATAGTTGTTTGCGTTCATGTTCGAGCATATCGCGAAGCGAAACATAAGCTCCGCCATATTGGGCCAACACCTTCAGGCGTTCCTCAAGGGCGTTGATACCGGCTTTGTTGTTCTTTGCCAGCTCGATAGCCAATTGTTGGTTGAGCATCTCGGCCTGACTCTCGTAGTCGTGAATGCCAAGCCGGCGAATGGCGTTGAGGCTGTCTTCAATGGCTTTCACCTCCGACTTCAGCTTGAGGTATTCATTCTCAACAATCACAAATGCCTTTGATGCCACCTCTTTCTGCATCATATTCATAGTGGAGTCGAACAACTCGGCTATGTCATTGGCTATCAGTGAGGCTAATCTGGGGTCTTTGTCCAGAACGGTAATCTTCACCGCCATATATTCTGTGCGGCGAAACTTGATATTGCTTTCATAGGTGTCGTACAACCGTGTGAACCGGTATTCCGATCCCGGCCTGATTTCGTAATGTTTCATCAGGTCGTATTTCTGGATGATACGGTCGCGGATTTTGTTCGAATTCAAAATCTGAAGCATCCGCTCTGTCTGTTCGTCTTCGCCAATCTCCAGCAAATCTTTGTTTGTGTTGAAATTGGTGCTCAACAACACCTTTGAGATGGAATTGGAAGAGGTGGGATAGAGAATGACAGTTGACTTGAAGAGCGGGGTGATGAAAAACGGTCCGCTGAAAACCATTGCCAAAACAGCAGCAGCTATACCAATGATGATAAAGGGCTTCCGGTAACGGAAGGTGATACTTAACAAACCGATGCTTGACAAAT
>DISP01000196.1:1196-13486 GCA_002421995.1 Bacteroidales bacterium UBA6207
TGCCGGTGACAGGCCCCCAGATCATGCCCGAATCAAAGTGGCTGCCAAAGGGTTTCTCAGCTGCAATCAAGGGATGTTCCTGTTTGAAGTTAGTGAGGTTTTCGCCCCCAAGGTAAATGCTCCACTTTCTGAAGTATTTGGTAATCTGTGCATTAATAATAGTAAAAGCGGGCGAAACCGGGGGCATCTGGTGAATCTCCGGATTGCTTTCTGTGCCCGGCAGACGTGTTTGTCCGTTGAACTGCGTGGTGAAATCAAACTGCCACTTTTTGAGTGCTGTCACATACGAGAGGCTCAGCAGTGCCTTATGCCTGTTTACCATAGGTTTTTCAAGCAATTCGCCACCAAAAGTCATCTTCACATCGTTAAGCCTGTAGGCGGCAGTCACATCAAGGCCTTTGAGCAGCTCGTAGTTGGCTTCCAGTTGCAGGCTGTTTGATCGTGATTGTCCCTCGAGGTTGTAAATGCGGATGCTGCTGATGTCGGAATCCCTGTCAACAAGCACCTGGTTCACAAATGAGGTGCGATAGGCATCCAGACTGATTGTCAATTCCCTGTTGGCAATGTCAATATGTTTGCTGAGGTTGATACCAAAATTCCATGCTTCTTCCATGGCCGGTTCGTTAAGAAACACGATGCGCTTGCCCGAGGCGAGCAGTGAGATGTTTTCGGCCAGTATATTGGCCGACCTGAATCCTTTTCCGGCCGAGAGACGCAGAATGGTGTGTGCATTGAAATTGTAGCGCAGATGCAGCCTTGGTGTAAAAAAGGTGCCAAAGGTATTGTGATGGTCGGCACGCAAACCTGCAATAAGGTTAATTTTCTCGCCATCGCTGTAGGTGTACTGGAAAAACATACCCGGCACCACCTCTCTCCGGCTGAAAATGCTGTCGTTCAGCTGTTCTTCGTAACGGTCAAGGGTAAGGCTGGCGCCTGTTGTATAGGTGTGCCTGGTGTTGACGATAAACGACTGATACAATGCATTTGCATAATACGAAAGCTGTTCGGCATCATAATCGCGCATTCCGAAAAACGAACCAAGCCGGTGAAAGCTGAGCTGTTGCTGAATGCCCAGGCTGGTTGCAGGCCGGTTGCGGGAGATGAAGCCGGTTTTCAAAAACGACTCGAAGCGTTGGGTATTGATTTCTATGCCGTAGCCATTGTTTTCGTCCCGGGTTTTGTCGGCATCATAGGTACTTTGCCCGCCCTTTCGGCTTTCCTGCATGGCTTTGATGCCGAATTGCGCCTCAAAATGATCGCCGTGGTAATCCCATCTGTTGAAGAGGTTGAACTGGGTGTTGATGGGCTCGTCGAGAAAGCCATCGTGGTTGTCATCGTGCGATTTGCCATTCCTGCTCACGTGCCCCAATAACATCGTCTGAAGCTTTTTTGTGACGGGCCATTTCGTGTTGAAGTTGAACTCGGAGCGTCCCAAATGGTTTTGATACAGATTGATAAAGAGCCGTTCGCTCGTTGCCGGTTTTTTAAATTCGACATTGATCTGTCCGCTGATGGATTCGTAACCATTTAAAACTGAAGAAGTTCCTTTTGAAACCTGAATGCTTTCCATCCAGCTGCCCGGAATATAACCCAGACCAAATGAGGTGGCAAGACCACGCAGATTGGGCATGTTTTCGGCCATCATCTGTGTATAAATGCCCGACAAACCCAACATTTCGATCTGTTTGGCCCCCGTCACGGCATCGGAGTAAGAAACATCAACACTGGCGCTGGTTTCGAAGCTTTCCGACAGGTTGCAGCAAGCCGCCTTTTGCAATTCGCCCGCGCTGATGTGGGTGGTGTTGACAGTGCTCAGACGCGAAACGAATGCGGTTTTGGCCCTTGTTCGCACTTCAACCTCATCAAGGTTGAGGCTGTTGACCATGATGTGATGAACAGGCCCTTCGTCTGTGTGAACATGCAAGGTATCGTTTTCGTAACCTACAAAACTGAAAATCAGGTAGTGCGTATGATCACCTGCTTTCAACCTGAAATAGCCTTTGCCATCCGAAACCGTACCTTTTTGTGTTCCTTCCCAATATATATTGACTCCCGGAAGGGCGACTGTGTCCTTTTGGTTGATCTCAAAAACGTATCCTTCGATGCTTTGCGATTGCACGATCCAAGGTGTCAGCAGCAATACGAAAAGCTGTAAGTATTTATAAAACATTGTAAATCTGAATTTAAAGAAAAGAAAAATGAAAAACCCTTTACCTGGATTCCGGCTATAAGTCAAAGGCGCATAAGCACCTGAACACAGAAAGGTATTAAACCTTTACAGAAGCATATGATCAAACCGGAAAAAAAGAAAAATCAGCCCAGCAGCGTATCGAGCTTGAGTTGGTGATAGGTAATGGTGAGGGTTTTGCCCGAAAGCGGGGGAGGGTCTTCCGTTAAAAAGGCCGAGGGAGCGGGATCTTTACTTTTGGAGGGTGAAAAGAATTCGATGATCCTTACAGTGACAACCAAAAACTGGTTGAAGACCTTTTTGATTTTCAGTGTCGGCATCTCAAAGTCGGTGATGCCTTTGATGTATTGCAGAAAATCTTCGCAGCAACCTTTGCTTTCAACCTTGTTGTCGGCGACACCTGTGTGGCAGCAAGCTGTTGTATCAGTGCCGCACTGCGCTGTTGCAGAAGGCTCATGGGCATGGTTGCACTCGATAGGAAAAGGGAGTATTGACTTGTTAAGTGTATGATTTGTAGTGCAATAATGCGCATTCAGGGTGATCCCCGAGGCACCTGCAAGCACCATCACAGCCATTAAACTTGACAGAAATTTCAGAAAAAATCCACTTTTCATTGCCATGCAAAAGTAAATCAAAAACTAATCCGAAAGGTTAAATTTTGTTAACTTTTGATATTGAATGTGTTATGTTAATTAGAAAACTGCTTTTGCTATACGAACCACATTGTCCGACCGGCCCATTGTATAGAAATGGATGACAGGAGTTTGCTTGGCAATCAACTCTTTGCTTTGTGCTATGGCCCATTCCACGCCCACTTCCTTAGCCTGCTTGTTGTCTTTGCATTTGAGCAGCTCTTTCACGAGGGCTTCGGGCAGGTCAATGTTGAAGGTTTGAGGCAGTGTTCCCATCTGCCCGACCGATGTGATGGGCTTCAATCCGGGAATGATGGGTACGTTGATGCCCACCGCCCGGCAGCGGTCAACAAAGCTGAAATACTTTTGATTGTCGAAAAACATCTGTGTGACAATGTATTCTGCACCGGCTTCGATTTTCTTCTTCAGAAAATGCAGGTCTGATTCCATATTGGGCGATTCAATATGTTTTTCGGGATAGCCGGCCACACCGATGCTGAAGTCGGTGGGTGTGGTGTTGAGCAGGTCTTCTTCGAGATAAATGCCCTGGTTCAGTTTACTGATTTGCTGTACCAACTCAACGGAATGTGTATGTCCGCCGGGTTCGGGTTGGAAATATTTCATCGAGGGCTGCGGATCGCCACGCACCACAAGGAGGTTTTTAACACCCAAAAAGTGAAGGTCAATGAGTGCGTTTTCGGTTTCCTCACGGGTAAAACCGCCACAAATGATGTGTGGCACCACATTCAGGCCGTAGCGGTAGAGGATTGCAGCGGCAATGCCAACTGTTCCGGGTCGTTTGCGGATGGTTTTTTTTTCAATCAATCCGTTGGGAAGGGTTTTGTAGGCAAATTCTTCCTGGTGATAGGTCACGTTCACGAATGCGGGATCAAATTCCATTAGCGGCTGGATGGTGTTTTCGATGTTTTCGATGTTTTGACCTTTGAGCGGGGGCAGCAGCTCAAACGAGAAAAGGGTGTTTTTTGCTGCGGCGATATGTTCTGTAACTTTGAGTAAATGTTTCATTGTCAGTGTTATTTATAGTTTAGGTTAGCGTTGAGTAGTCGTTCGGTTTCAGCGATTGTCCATTTTTTGCGTTTGCTGTAGTCTTCAATCTGGTCGCGGCTTATTTTTCCAACATTAAAATATTGCGCATCGGGATGTGCGAAATAGAAGCCGCTTACCGCAGCAGCAGGCGACATGGCAAAGTTTTCGGTGAGCGTAACAGAGGTATGTGTTTCGGCTTTCAGCAAATCAAAGAGCAATTGCTTTTCTGAGTGCTCGGGGCAAGCCGGATAGCCTGGTGCCGGCCTGATGCCTTGATAGGCTTCGGCTAAGAGCTGCGATGTAGCCAGCTTTTCGTCAGGCACATAGGCCCAAAGTTCGCGTCTGACTTTTTCGTGCAGAAACTCAGCAAAAGCCTCGGCCAGCCTGTCGGCAAGCACTTTTACCATGATAGCGTTGTAGTCGTCGTGGCTATTCTCATAGTGTTTGACCAATTCCTCGGTGCCATGGCCTGCTGTAACAACAAAAAGCCCAAGGTAGTCAGGCATGCCTTTGGGGGCAACGAAATCTGAAAGACAAAGATTGGGCAAGCCGCCGGATTTTTCTTGCTGGTTTCTGAGAAATGAGAAGCGGGTGGCTTCGTTTTCGCGCTTTTCATCGGAATAGATAATGATGTCATCGCCATCCGCGTTGGCCGGAAACAAGCCTGCAATGCCATGTGCTGTAAGCAATTGTTTGTCAACAATCATTTTCAACATCCGGATGGCATCGTCATAGAGTTTTCTGGCTTCTTCGCCTTTGTCGGCATCTTCAAATATCTGCGGATATTTCCCGCTCAGCCGCCATGAATGGAAAAAGAAAGTCCAGTCAATATATGGAAGCAGCGCATTCAGGTCTTGGTTTTTGAAAATGCTGACACCTGGGTGAACAGGTTTATAAACAGTGTTCTGCGAAAAAAGTCCCTTAAAACTGTTGGCCCTTGCCTGTGACAGGCTTATATACTGATCTTCTTGTTTGCTGCTGAGGTATTTGTGGCGCAAATGCTCATAGCGCGTTTTGATCTCGTCAACATATTGGGTTCTCCGTTCGTCGGATGCCAAAAGATTGGCTATTACGGCTGTCACCTTGGAAGCATCGCGCACATGCACAACAGGCTGATTATACGTGGGCACAATCTTCACAGCTGTATGAATTTCGGAAGTTGTTGCGCCGCCAATGAGCAATGGCCAACTCAGGTTTAGGCGGTGCATCTCCGAAGCCACATGCACCATCTCTTCGAGCGACGGCGTGATGAGGCCGCTCAACCCAATGATGTCAACGTTTTCATCCTGAGCCACCTGAAGGATTTTTTCGGCCGGCACCATGACGCCAAGGTCAATCACTTCGAAATTGTTGCAGCTGAGCACCACGCCGACAATGTTTTTACCGATGTCGTGCACATCGCCTTTCACTGTTGCCAGCAATACCTTTCCGGCCGAGCTGCTTGCAGTGGTTTTTTCCATCTCGATGTAAGGAAGCAGCACCGCCACGGCTTTTTTCATCACGCGGGCGCTCTTAACCACTTGAGGCAGAAACATTTTACCGCTTCCAAAGAGGTCACCCACCACGCCCATGCCATCCATGAGCGGCCCTTCGATCACATCGAGGGCACGTTCAAAGCGTGGCCGGGCCTCCAAAACATCTTCTTCAATGTGGTCGGTGATGCCCTTGATAAGCGCGTGTTTGAGTCGCTGCAGCACATCTTCATTGCGCCAGCCGATGGCTTTTTCCTCCTTAGCATCTTGTTTCTTAAGGGTTTCGGCAAAATGCAACAATCTCTCGGTGGCATCGTGTCTTCTGTTGAGCACAAGGTCTTCGGTGAGTTGGAGCAATTCTTTGGGTATCTCATCATAGATCTGCAACATGCCCGGATTCACAATACCCATGTCCATGCCGGCTTTGATGGCGTGGAACAAAAACACGGCATGGATGGCTTCGCGAACGACATCGTTGCCACGAAACGAAAACGAAAGATTGCTCACGCCACCACTCACCCTTGCATGGGGCAGGTGTTCTTTGATCCAGGCTGTAGTGCGGATATAATCCACTGCATAATTGTTGTGCTCCTCGATGCCCGTGCCGATGGCCAGAATGTTTGGATCGAAGATGATATCTTCGGGTGGAAAGTTCACCTTTTCAGTCAGGATTTGATAGGCACGCTGACAGATGGCCACCTTTCGTTCGTAGCTTGCAGCCTGCCCTTCCTCATCAAAGGCCATCACCACCACGGCTGCTCCATATTGTCTGATAAGTCTGGCGTGGTATATAAAAGCTTCTTCGCCTTCTTTCAGACTTATCGAATTCACAACTGCTTTTCCCTGAAGGCATTTCAGTCCGGCTTCGATCACCTCCCATTTCGATGAGTCAATCATCACCGGAAGGCGTGCAATGTCGGGTTCCGACATCAGGAGATTTAAAAACCTGGCCATCTCGGCTTTGGCGTCCAACATGCCGTCGTCCATATTCACATCAATCATCTGGGCGCCGCCTTCCACCATGTCGCGGGCTACGCTGAGGGCTTCTTCGTATTTTTTTTCGCGGATGAGGCGGGCAAAACGGATCGAGCCGCTCACATTGGTCCGTTCGCCGATGTTGATAAAGTTCGACTCAGGGCTGATCGTCAGGGGTTCAAGACCTGTAAAAACTGAGGCCGTCTTTTTCTTCGAAACAGGACGGGCAGGCAAGTACTTCACCTGTGCAGCAAATTCTTTTATATGATCGGGTGTGGTGCCGCAGCAGCCTCCCACGATGTTGACAAAGCCGTTGGCGGCAAAGTCGTGGATGTGGCCCGCCATCATCTGCGGTGTTTCGTCGTAGCCACCCAGTTCGTTGGGCAGACCGGCATTGGGATAGGCGCTCACCGGCAGGTCTGATTGCCTGGCGAGTGTTTCAATATAAGGCCGCATCTCTTTGGCGCCCAGTGCGCAGTTGAGTCCGATGCTCAGCAGCTCGAGGTGTGTCACCGAATGCAGGAAAGCTTCCACGGTCTGTCCCGAGAGGGTGCGTCCGCTGGCATCGGTGATGGTGCCCGAAACCATCACGGGGATTTTTCGCCCCAGCTCATCCTGTAGCTGCCCGATGGCAAAGAGGGCTGCCTTGGCGTTGAGGGTGTCGAAAATGGTTTCAACGAGCAGGATGTCGGCGCCGCCTTCGATGAGCGCAGCAGCCTGTTCGTGGTAGTTTTCAACCAGGTCGTCGTAGGTCACGGCACGATAACCCGGGTCGTTCACATCGGGCGACATGCTGGCAGTTTTATTGGTAGGCCCGATGGCACCGGCCACGAAACGGGGTTTGTCAGGCTCTTTTTCGGTGAACTCGTCAGCGGCCTGCCGGGCAATACGTGCTGCAGCCAGGTTGATGTCATAAACCATGTGTTCAAGGCCGTAGTCGGACTGCGAAATCCTGGTGCCGTTGAAGGTGTTGGTTTCGATGATGTCGGCTCCTGCAGCCAGGTATTGCCTGTGGATGTCGAGGATGATATGCGGCCGGGTGATACAGAGCAGGTCGTTGTTGCCTTTGAGGTCGCGCGGATGATTGCTGAACTGAAGGCCGCGGTAGTCGGCTTCGCTCAGATGGTAGCGTTGTATCATGGTGCCCATGGCGCCATCGAGGACTAATATTCTGTCTTTCAGCAGTTCCCTGACGGGAATTGTATTTTTTGTCATACGTTTGAAAATTTAACAACAAGCAGATCAACTTCCGAAAACCATCGGGTTAAAGCCTCAGTCTCTTTTGGAGCGCATTCGGCGAAGGTGACAGAAGAAGCAAACATGTTGCATCGGTAACACATTTAATTTATAATCACCCGCTTTCGCGGGATTAGGTTTTAGCACCACTCCCAGTCGGGGAAGGTTGCTAGAGCTTCGCAGAGCCTAGTCTCTCCGCTCTTCTTTATAAATCAACGACCTTATTTGTGGAAGGACAATTGATATACGCGCTGCAAAGATATGTTTTTTTGAAATGGTTGATTTGTTGTTTAGAAGTTGATTTGTTGATTCGTTGATTTGTTGATTTGTTGCTGGCGCAAGCCTTAGCTTAAGCTTAAGCCAAAGCCAAGTGCCTCCAGTACCGCTTACATTCAAACGCGTCAGCATCAACACATCAACAAAGAACACATCAACTCTTTTTATACGGTTGATTTGTTTATTTGTTGGTTTAGAAGGGTATAGAATGAGGGGTTTAGGGCTAACGCAAGCCTTAGCTTAAGCCATAGCTAAAAGCCAGAGCCTCCAGCACCACCCACATTCAAACGCGTCAGCATCAACAAATCAACATTTCCAGCCGTTGACGTGTTAGAACCATCCTTCCCGATGATTCAATTAATTCTTTTGTGCGGTTTGACCCAACAATAAATGGACGGTGAATTGATAATATTTATTAAGTAAAAACTTGCAAAATAATCTATTTTTGCAAAGTGTAATTTAATAATATTGTGATATATGGAAACAATCCTAAAGCGTATTATCCTGGAAAATCAAGAAATCATTGCCAACAAACAATTGATTTCCAGAAATTACTCCATCCCTGTAACAGATAATATAACCGTTCTGACCGGAATCAGACGCTGTGGCAAGACTTATATGCTCTACGAAAAAGCAAAACTAATCAATCCAAAGCGCATTCTATTTCTTGATTTTGAGGACGAAAGGCTCATTGCCTTATTCTCCTTAACTAATTACGATGTGATTGTTGATGCTTATAAAATGCTTTTTCCAAATTTGGAACCAGTAGTTTTCTTCGACGAAATACAAAACCTTCCAAATTGGCACTTGTATCTCAAACGACTACATATAAAAGGTTACAAAATATATGTTACTGGAAGCAATGCGCATTTAATAAGTAGAGAAATCTCAACCTTTCTTAAAGGAAGGAGTTTGGAAACAACCATTTATCCCTTTTCTTTTCCTGAATTTCTGAAACTAAAAAATATCGAACTTCAAGTAAATGATGACATTATTAACCAGCCATATATAACAAATTTGTTCGAGGAGTACATGAGATATGGTGGATTTCCAGAAGTTATAAAAGTTGCTTCGACCGACAAAAGAACAATGGCAAAAAATATTTACAACTTGTTATTCTATAAAGATCTGGTCGCAAAATTTGATAAAGACGACTACCTCTTGAAACTTGTTGTGAATAAGATCAGCGAAAACATTACCAAAGAATTTTCGATAACAAGTTTAGCCAACAAAATTATTTCGGTGTATAAAACGAGTGTCCCCACGGTGGCCGACTATTTTAACATACTGCCCGAACCCTATTTAACTTCCAATCTGTATGTTTACCGAACGTCATTTGTGCAGCGTGAATCAAAAAGAAAAACATATTTAGCCGATAATTCGTTTATTTTTCTGAATAGGGTTGACCCCGACAATTCACGTTTGCTCGAAAATATGGTCTTTAATTACTTGCTTCGAAAGCATTCAGAACTTTTCTATTATAAAACAGCTAAGGGCAAGGAAGTCGATTTTTTTGTCCATACCCATTCAACAAAAGCATTGATTCAGGTTTGCTATACATTGGAAGGTGGCGACACAAAGGATCGGGAAATAAAATCATTGCTGACAGCCATGACAGAACTATCCATGGACACAGGCTACATCTATACATGGAATCAAGAAGAAACACTTAAAATAAACGAAAAAATAATCAAAATAGTTCCTTTCTGGAAAGAGTCTTTAACAGATATCTATACTTAAAAAATTGAATTGCTATATAGCAATCAGGTGATTCTTGATTTGTTGAGGGCTTATGCAACTCAAAGTCCATAGCTAATGGATAAAAGTTTCATTACTCTTGTTACCAGTCACTTATAAACGCGCCAGCATCAACTAATCAACAAAGAACAAATCAACTTTTTTTATGCGGTTGATTTGTTGATTTGTTGATTTGTTGGTTTAGAGGGGTTTAGGGTTTAGAATTTAGGGTTTAGGACTTGCACAGCGGTTTAGGAGTTGATTTGTTGAGAGCTGGTTTAGAGTGGTTTAGGGTTTATAATTTAGGGTTTAGGGCTGGTGCAGAAATGGTTTAGAGGGTTAAGGTTTATTATTAATGAAAAACTCAGTCAATTTCCATTCACTGCCATCAAAATACTTCACTTGAATCAATCCTATGTTTTTTACAATATAACTTTCCGAAGGTTTGTAATCTTCATAAAAATCTATGGTGTCTGCTATAACAACGTACACATCATTATAAGTAATATTTTCAACCTCCATACTTGGTTCAATATGCCAAAAAGACGCGGAACTGCATGATACAAAAGGGTTTTGTTTTGTTGTACTACTTAAGTCTATAAAATATTTCTTATCTGGGCTGCAACAGTAATAAAAAAGGTTTGGTACAAACATATCTGAAGTACCTGTAAAAACACCAAATCTTGTTGAGGAATATTGGATAGTTAGTTTCTCCGCATATCCCTCGCATTTATCACCTAAAAGTGGATTGTCAACGCGAATTATGCGCAAAGTATCCATGTTGTTATTCTGATCTTTATATATCCACCAGGAATCCTTGGGGAATAATATATATTGTTTGAAATCTTCCGGCATCTTATAGGTCGCCGGGTTTCTGCAACAAGAAGATAAGATCAATAGAAATAATATATTGAAGAAAAACTTTTTCATAATGCGTGTTTTTTTCTTTGTAATTGTATGGAAATGAATGTTGAAATCTATTCACAATTGCACTGTTTTTAAATAAAAATCAAGGTTCGTTTTAAAAAATATTTTAGTCAATTATCTTGGTTTTTGCGTATCAGATATCGGCTTCATGAAGAAACCCACATGCTGCCCGGTTGCAAACTACACTGAACGAGGGCAGGTATTATTCTATCTTAATTAGTGTCTGTCCATAATGTCAGGTGCTTGAGTTTTAAAGTTCGAGGGCGAGGCATGTGCGGAATGAATGTCAGGAGTTTACTAATGTAAATGACTGACATGAATGATGAACATAACGAAGCCATCGGACTTTAAAGACAAGCACTAATTATTTTCTTTGTCAGAATACCCTTATCTGTATGCACCAGGAAAAAATACATTCCTTTATGTAAATTGTCCACTGCGTCAAGTTTTATACTATTTTTTCCATTTCCCTCAATTTTATAGATATGTTTTCCTTTTAAATCTAAAATATCGATTTCTGAAATGATCGTATTTTCAACAGAAACAGTAAGGCTTTTTGTAAAAGGAATGGGATAAATAACTAATTGATTTTCATTTACAAACTCGTTTATTACAACATCTGTGAAAGTTGTGTCACATGTTTTGAAAACGGAATCCTGATACAACTGGATGCCTAAACTGTCAAAACAAAGTAATTGCCACGATAATTCGCAATATTCCTGCATACACTCGATCGGGAAAAATGGATTTGACGTAGAGCCAATACCTTCAATCCACTTCATTTGTGCGCCAAACCAATTGGGCCATAAATCCGGATCGCGTACATATTTTACATAAAAAATACGTCGTTCAATTCCATTGAAAATGCCGGTTTGTAATGAATCCAGCACAAATTTAGTCGTGTCAGTTTGATTGCTGTTCCAAATATTATTGGCTAAATAAATTGTGTCACCAAAATTGATTGAAAAGTCGTACATGAGATACTCTTTGTCGAAGCATGAATTCGATGCGCGAATATATGCACGTGAACTGTCAGAACGAATGTAACCAAAGGCTCCCGTCGATTTTGAAGATATTTTTGAATAAACATTTCCGCAGAACAAGGTATCATAGTCATATTGATAAATCGTCGTGTTGCAGGAGTATCCAATGCCATAAACACACTGCAATACATTCCACTTCGCACTGTCACCGAATGATGGGAAAACATTCTGGCTTTTTCCAGTCTGAAATGTTGTTATAAATATAATTATTGCAAAAAGTGCTTTATTTTTCATAAATTCTTGCATTTTAATGAATAATAATATCCGTTTCATAGCTTGATAATTTTTTGCTGCTTAATTGGTCTATTATGTCTGTCTAAAATATATATCACGTATATACCTGGCTTTAGTTCTTTTATATTAATAGTTGAAGAAATATTAGTTGGTAGTGTCTTGGTTTCAATAAGTCCGCCATTGATATTGAGCAATGAATATCTCATTTGTTCATTAAGACTACTATTGGCTCTCACATATAAAATATTGTTGCCTGGGTTTGGGTAAATTTCAAAACTATCAACATTATTTCCGTCGTTTAACCCTAAGAGATGGTCCTGAAAATGAAGATCATCAAATGCTAGTCCATCTTTCTGATTATTAATATCATCAGAAATAAATGAAATTCTGTATCTGATTATTGTAGTAGAATCAATCTCAAATACTTTGTTCATTTCGGCGAGTTGAATTCCGAAAAAGTGCCATCCGAAAGAGTTGCCTGTCAACACAGGTTTTTCAGTAAACCAATGGTAATAATCACTAT
>DISP01000264.1:0-8131 GCA_002421995.1 Bacteroidales bacterium UBA6207
CACTTAAGGGTTTTTCAGCAGACCCGATTTAAATCCGGATTTTGCTTAGGTTGTGCTATACAACTTCAAGCAGCCTGATGCGCGGTATTGTTGAATTAAAACAATGAAATATCCACTTCTTCTCCCGCCTCAAGGTCAAACCAGATGATTAAATCATCAGCATTTCGGCGGATTTGCACTTTTTTGTCATCGTTGATCAAAACCCGGGTGGCTTTAGCCAAAATACTCAATCCATGGATGCTGTTGATTCCTGAATTTGAAACCATATAGCGATTGTTTCCAAGCGGTTCAATATGAACGTTTTCGAGTGCCTCGATGTATCCAACCAGATAGGAAATGGTAGTTGGCAAGAGCCGATGATCTTTGTGCAGTTTATCAATGGCAGCAAGCGCCTGATTCAATCCATCAGTGGCAACACATTGCCCGTTTTCGTTGAAACGCCAGAATCCTTTTCCCTCTTTGACCCAGGCCGGGTAAACATGCGTGATGTGAACAGAGCGGTGATTGAGCAATGCCTGAAGCCGGATTGGTTGAAAATAGTAGTTCCAAAGCGCATCGTTGGGTGCTTCGAGGGTTCCGGTTGTTCCCCACAAATAGCTGTTGTCAATGGCCGGATATTTGTGAATCATAGCCACAGGAAACGCATCGCCAAATCCGGGCCAGGGCAGATCGAAATGACCATTGAAACCATATGCCTGAAAGGGATTTGCCTCTTCCCACCAGGGATTCCAGAAATACCTGACACCAAAAGCTTTCCACCACTTTGCCGCATAAAGCTTTACGCCTTTTTTATTACCGTCACACACAAGGTTTTCGCGGTTGTTCAGGCGTTTGTTATTATAGCCATGATCAATCCAGGTGGGTGAACCAAAATTAACTTGCATTTCGTGCAAGGCCTTTTTAAGGTTTTTTGGTGTGCTGGTAAATTGCTCAGGTGTGTGCAAACATATCTCGTGTCCGGCTTCTTTCAACTGTTCAATGAGGCTTGCAAATGCAGTGTCGTCTTTCAAACTGGCATGTTGTAGCGGAAAGAGTCCATTGCTCGCCTGACTATTGCTAACCTTGTCGGGATTGTTGAAAAACACGCTTTTCGTAACCGGAATAGTGTATTTCACAAAGCCTCCCGTGGCTTCGGAGGACGATTCGATGTTTTCGCTGCCGAAATTCACCGCCCTGTGCGTCCTAACATCGGTCCAGTCTGCATGTTCTGTCCAGATAAATGCAGCATCATAGCCATCGGGAATGTTGGAAATCCGTGGGATTATCTGGTTTGTAGCTGCTACGAAAAGGCTTAAACTTCCATGTATCACAGCCCCTTTTTTGTATCGAATGGCAGAATGATCTTCAAAAAAATCTGTTGTATCTTCTATCAGGGGATAGTGTATCATCGGATGATCAGAAGCCAAATCCGTATTGAGGTAAAGCACAGCGGGATGGGTTTGAAGTTGCACCGAAGATAGTTGTAAACTGTTGATTAATAATACACCCCTTTCTCCAATGCCAATTTTAGCTCCACCATGTCCTAAGTAGTATTCAGCTTGAAAACAGCAGCTGTCGAGCAACGCATTTTTTTTGAAAACCTGTTCAGTTTGCTCCAGAAAAGGCACCATAAGGGTGATTCGCTCCACAGTTGTTTTTTTTCGAAATTTTGTCTCAATTTCGATGTGTATTTTCTGTTCTTCATCGGCACAATGCAAGCTTAGAAATGTGATGCTGTTTGCGTTTTTTGATTCAAAACGCAGCATGGTTTTGTTTTGATTTTGTTTGGAATCAATATATTTCCATTGCGGGTAAAAATCATTGTTGCTTTGATCGTTATGCAGCGAGGAAATTAATAATTGTATGGGTTCGGTAAGCGCATTTCCATCACCATCTGCAAGTATAAGATGTTGATCTAAAGAGTTATAAGCAATTTTATAATACTTATTCCCAAAAAGAAAGGCGCTGGTTTCGGATTGCCCGATGTGTGGAACCACAGGAAGAAAAGAGGGCAATTGTAACTCTTCAACGTCTATTTGAAGATTGTCAACATAGAAAGTGGAGTTTGATTTGTTCCAGATATAGGATTTAATATTCAGATCCTGATTAAAATCTGCAGGAAACAGGAAGCTGCTTTCGGCAAGATTCCAGCCGGTTTTGTTTAAAAGCTTGTCATCAAGCCTCATACCATGATAATAAACCAAGCTGTCGGCACGTGTTAGAGTAACAACAAAAATTGCGTCTGATGGCACAGAGTCAGGAAGATAGTTGGCGTTTATATCGAATTTCAGGTTTTTGCCATGAAGTGATTTTTCCAAAGGCTGAAACAAGTTGCAGGCATAAAGGTTGTTGCTTTCAATCAACGCAGCATGGTTGCTGTCATTAATTTGAACAACAGTAAAACCAGTCCAGTTGCTCGCTGAACTTTCCGACTCAAAATCTATTTTATATTGTTGTGCAACAGCACTTTGAAAAAAAATGATCAAGGCTGTCAGCAACCACGACCATTTGTTGTTAAACATATTCTGTCACTTCAACTTCGCCTCTGAGTACCTGCAAACCATTCATTGCATGTGCTTCAAGGTCGTTTATTGAGGGGTAAAGGGCCATTGGAGCCAATTTTCCAACGCGGCGTTTCACATTATCGAGGAATAACTCGCTGTTAAATATCTGTCCGGTGAGTATGATGGCATCCACTTGCCCTTCAAGGGTGGCATAATGGCTTGCAATTTCTTTGCTCACCTGATAGGCGCAGGCTTCGGAGATAAAAAGTGCATTCGGGTCTTTTTCAGCAATCATCTGGTTGATTTGCTGGATGTTGTCAGTACCAAGATAAGCAGCATAACCACCTTTGCTGTTAACCATTTCGCGAATTTCGTTTTCATTGTATTTGCCACTGAAGCAAAGGCTGATCAATTGGCCCACGGGTAAAGTGCCGGTACGCGTAATGGAAAAAGGTCCGCCCCCATCAAAGGCCTGATTCACATCCACTACGAGACCTTTTTGATGTGCACCAACAGAAATGCCGCCAAGGCCGACATGACAAACAATCAGATTTAATTCTTCGTAGGGTTTGTTGATGCTTTTTGCGTATTTGCGTGCAAAATATTTATGACTTAATGCATGAAAAATTGATTTTCGAACAAAAATGGGATGGCCGGTAATTCTGGCAAGGTCTGACAATTCATCCACAACCACGGGATCGGCCATATAGGCATTTATGCCAACCATTGCAGCCAGGTCAAAGGCAATCAACCCTCCAAGATTGGTTTCGTGCACGCCCATAATACCAACCATCAAATCTTCCACCATACGCGTGTTTACCTTGTAAATACCCGATTTTAAAGGTTTTATCAAACCGCTTCTCGACATGATCACATTTACTTTGTGAATATCAAAGTCATTACGTTTCAACTCGTGCAGGATAGCATCGCGGCGATAATCCCGCTGATCAATAATATTCGGAAAGCGCGAAAGTTCTTGTTCGGGATGCTTGATGGTTTTGAGAAACATGGGTTCGGTGTTTCTGTAAACCGCAATACGCGTTGCTCGTTTTTCGGGATATACAACAAGGATTTTATTTTGTAGCATCATAAAGTGTTTGTTTACAGCATTTTACTTTTGTCAGATGTATTTCTCGCCTTTTTCGACCTTGATGTCGTTCACAAACTGACGAATTTGTTGTTCGTCTTGTTTACGGCAAATAAGCAAGGCATTGTCTTCTTCCACAACGATAAAGTCATTCAAACCCTGAAGCACAACGAGTTTGTCTTTTGGCATTGTAACCACACAGCCGGTAGTTTCGTAGGCCAGCACATTGTTTCCGATGATTGAATTTGCATTTTTGTCTTTTGGTCGTGTTTCGTAAAGCGATCCCCAGGTTCCAAGGTCGCTCCATCCGAAATCAACTGACATAACATGCACATTCTGAGCTTTTTCCATCACACCATAGTCAATAGAGATATTGCGGCAAACGGCATAGGTTTGTTTTATAAAATCAGCTTCGAGGGGTGTTCCGTATTTGCCGGCTCCCTCTTTGAAAAGGTCGTCCACCTCGGGAAGATATTGATCAAAAGCATTGCTGATGGTTTGAAGCGACCAGATAAAAATCCCCGCATTCCACAGAAAATCACCACTTTCTAAAAATGAAACAGCAATATCATGGCTGGGTTTTTCGGTGAATGTTTTCACTTTTTTCAAAGCAGGAACTTGTTCCGAGACACTTCCTTCAAGGTATTGAATATATCCATAGCCGGTGTCGGGACGGCTGGGGATAATGCCCAAAGTAATGAGCCAGGGTTTTTCTTTGGCAACCGTCATGGCGTCTAAAACATTCTTTGTAAAAACATCTTCTTTGAGGATGACGTGATCACTTGGAGCTACAACAATGATGGCTTCCGGATTGCGTTCACGGATCACATGGTTGGCATAAGCTATGCAGGGCGCGGTGTTGCGCCTGGCGGGTTCGCACAACACCTGCATTTCGCCTATCAAAGGCAACTGATGAAGCACCTGGTCACGGTATATTTCGTTCGTGACAACATAGATGTTTTCAGGAGGGCAAATTTTTGCAAACCTGTCAAATGTCATTTGTATGAGCGTCTTGCCCACTCCAAGAATGTCAATAAATTGTTTTGGGCGATTGGTGGTGCTCATTGGCCAAAAGCGTGCTCCAATGCCACCGGCCATGATCACGCAATAATGGTTTTTGTTGATAGACATATGCGAGGTATAAGGGGTTAAATATTTTTTTTTGTCAAATATACTGATTGATTTGAATTTTGTCCATCAATTGGTACGACAACTGCTATAGGACTAAACAAATAGTATCTTTTGTCATTCATACACAAGCATTTAAATCTTTTTCTTCTTTGCTCAAGTTTTTGAAAAACCCTTCCATCGGGCAAACGGAACAGGGCATTTAAAGGCAGGGATTCTACGGTATGAACCATTGCGGTTGCGTTAGCATTATAATTTTTAAGCAGACGGCGCAGATGGAGGTCGCTGCCGTTGGTTGCTCCTGATTTGTAAAGGTATTGATACAGCTCTTCTTTTATGTCATCCGGAAAAATACCCAATGCCAGATAAGGTTTCATCAGCTCACCGAAAAGCTGTTTCCATTCATTACCGTGCGGCTGGTGACGTCTTCCATATTTTTTAAATGCGTGAAGATGAGCTATTTCATGCACCCATGTTATCAACATTTCATAGGGGTTCAAATCGTGATTGAGCGAAATCCTGTAGGGTTTTCCGGCAGCAGCCGGCCTGAAATCGCCCAGTTTTGAGCTCCTTGATCGTGAAAACCTGAGTTGAATCTGATGCTGGTGAAGGCTTTCAAGCACAGAATTTACGGCCGGCTCCGGAAAAAACTTGCGTAATATTTTAATTTCATCCTGTAATGACATCCTGAGCAAACATTGTATCCGGTTGGTTGATATTGGTCCATTTTGGACAATTGCAGTCGCGTTGTCTTTTTTTTGCCCCGGCGGGATGATGAATCCGCTGGCTGCACGAAATAGCTGAACAAAACAGCAGGATCAGCATTACATACTTCAAATATTTTTTTAAACACATCAAAATCAACATTATATAACTACGCGTCTTTTTATTGACTTAGACAAAAGTAGCAAGTTTTTTTCACCGGATTGCGACCTGTTTAATATTGCATGGTCTTTAAATACTGATAATATTCCATTGCAGTCAACAGCTTGCAACAGAATGTTGTAATTTTATCCGCTGATAAACATTTTACCTATGATCAGATTACTTGGTGAGTACCTGATACTTCTTTTAGATATTTTTAAACGACCTGACAAAGGACCGGTTTTCCGACGGCAACTGCTTGTTGAGTTTGTGGGCCTGGGTGTTGATTCGATTGGGATTGTGGCCATCATTTCTGTTTTTACCGGTGCTATTGTAGCCATACAAACAGCGTATAACATTGATTCGCCATTGATTCCGCTCACAATGGTTGGTTTTACCACCAGACAAATGATGATTCTGGAGTTTTCGCCTACCATCATCAGCCTGATATTAGCCGGCAAAGTTGGCTCACGCATTGCTTCCGAGATTGGAACAATGCGCGTTACGGAGCAGATTGATGCGCTTCGGGTGATGGGAGTTAACCCTGCCAATTACCTCATTTTGCCAAAAATCACTGCAAGCATGCTTTTCAATCCTGTGCTGATCATTTTCAGCATTGTTGTCGGGCTGTGGGGTGGTTATTTTGCTTGTTTGGTAACAGGATTGGTTGCCGGGTCTGATTTCATTGCCGGCCTTCGTGGTTGGTTCGAACCATTCACCGTGACTTATGCCATGATAAAAACAGTGGTTTTTGCTTTTATTATTGCTTCCGTTTCAGGCTACCTGGGCTATAATGTTGACGGAGGATCGGTTGAGGTGGGCAAAGCCAGCACCCGTGCCGTTGTCGTGAGCAGCATCCTGATTATATTTTTCGACCTCATCCTCACCCAATTACTGCTCGTATGATCAACGTTGAAAATATTTGCAAATCGTTTGCCGACCGGATGGTGCTGAAAAACGTGGGGACGGTTTTCGAAAAAGGCAAAACCAACCTTATCATTGGTCAGAGTGGTTCAGGTAAAACTGTTTTGATGAAGTGTTGTATAGGACTTGTCGAGCCTGATTCAGGATTGATCAGTTTCGATGAGCGTCCGTTTTCGTCAGTCAAGGAAAAACACAAGAAAGACATCCGCAAAGAGATGGGGGTGCTTTTTCAGGGCGGTGCACTGTTTGATTCAATGAACGTTGAGCAAAATGTGATGTTTCCGCTCAATATGTTTACCGACATGACACCTGCCGAAAAACTCGACAGGGTTAACTTCGTGTTGAAAAGAGTTAATCTGGTGAATGTTAACCATCTTTTTCCATCCGAAATCAGTGGTGGAATGATGAAACGTGTGGCCATTGCAAGGGCTATCTCAAACAATCCAAGCTATTTGTTTTGTGATGAACCCAACTCAGGACTCGACCCAAAAACCGCGGAAGTGATTGATCAGCTCATCAGCGAAATCACTGAGGAATACAATATCACAACGGTGATCAACACCCACGACATGAATTCCGTATTGCAAATCGGACAAAAAATCAACTTCCTCTACAAAGGCGAGCTGTGGTGGAAAGGCGATAAAAACTCGATACTGCATACTGACAATGCCGAATTGAATGATTTTGTGTTTTCAACAGAACTTACACGACGTCTAAGAAAATAATTTTAAAAATGAATCTCGTTGACCTAATTCTCATCGTCCTGTTGGCTCTCAGTGTGATAGCCGGGTATCGTGATGGTTTTGTAAAAGAATTTGCCTCTTTGGCCGGATTGATCATTGGAATTTATGTTGCCTTGCATTTTTCTGATGTTACAGCTGATTTTATCAGGGATTTTATCGGTGTCTCAGGCAAATACCTGAAGATTATATCCTTCGTGCTCACACTTGTGCTCGTTATTGTAGTCTTTTCATTGCTGGGCAAAATTCTTGAAAGCGTGATCGAAACAATAATGTTGGGTTTTTTGAACCGTATTACTGGGGCTGTATTTGGTCTTTTAAAAGGAATGCTGATACTGAGTTTGGTTATAATGCTCCTAAACTTCATCAAGGTGGAGGACAAACTGATTAGTCCAAACAAACAGCAAGGTTCGCGTTTTTATGGCGATGTTAAAGACTTTGCGCCCTTTGTTTTTCGCTTTTTCGATCTGGATGAGAAAATGGACGAGCTGAGACTTTGGGAAAAAGAGGATGAAACAAGCCCGAAAGCGGTGTAATCGTCCAACTTTGGCTAAAGACCCAGTGACACACTAACCAATTCTGCAATATCAAGGTTTTTCACCTGATCTTCCCGGTTTTTGTATTTGATGCCATCGGTCATCATCACCATGCAAAACGGACAAGCTGTTGCAACAATGTCGGCTTTCGTTGTCAAAGCTTCTTCTGTGCGCTCAATAAACACTTCTTTGTTGCCTTTTTCGGCTTCTTTGAACATTTGTCCGCCTCCGGCTCCACAACAAAGTGCAAAACTGCGGTTGCGCGGCATCTCAACAATTGAAGCACCTGTGGACGCAATCACATCGCGGGGTGCCTGGTATTCTTTGTTGGCCCGGCCCAGGTAGCACGGATCGTGAAAAACAATGGTT
>DISP01000264.1:8158-11992 GCA_002421995.1 Bacteroidales bacterium UBA6207
GTTCCAAGCACAGCAAAATCAACTTTGAGATAGCTGAGGATTTTTACAAATTCGCGGGTAACTTTTTTGTACCTGTCATCAAATGCACCTGCCGAGCCAACCCAAAAGAGCCATTCAGCCTGTTTTCCTTCGGCTGCCAGTTCGGCCACCACCGGCACTTTTATTTTTACGCTGTTTTCCATCTCTCTTTTCGTCGAGTAATTAGTTTGTAACATTCATATAAAGCTCCTCGGCCCATTTCATGCGGTCTTGCGGCGAAAACTGCCAGGGCGCACCATTGTTTTCGATGTTGGTAAAGGCAGTGTTGAGGCCGGCCGGTGCCGCTGATTTTTCAAGCACCAGATAACGGCGCATATCAAGAATAAGCGATGGCTGATGAATATTCACCGGACATTCCTGTGCGCAGGCATTGCACAAGGTACATGCCCAGAGCTCTTCTTCGCTTATGTAATTACCAATGAGCGACTTACCATCATTAAATGTAGCGCCTTCGGCCCGCAGACCAACGCCTTTTTCTTTCATTCTGGCCCGCAGATCCATCATTATTTTGCGTGGCGACAACAGTTTTCCGGTGATATTGGCCGGACAAACGGCGGTGCAACGACCACATTCAGTACAAGACAATGCATTCATATAATTTACCCAGCTCACATCATCGGCATCCGAAACACCAAATTTTGGCGGAGCTTCTGCTGTTGCACCATAAGCCGCCTGAGGATCGAGCATCATCTTTACTTCTTTGGTGATGCTTTCCATGTTCGAAGCATACCCCAAAGGACTGATACGGCTTACGAAAACATTCGGCACCGACATGAAAACATGAAAATGCTTGGAGTAGGGCAATACATTGGCAAAGGCAAAAATCAACAAAATGTGCAGCCACCAGTTAAATTCGTGTAAAAAGTGAATGCCTGAAGGTGAAACACCAGCAAAAAACCTGGAAAGATACTGGCTAACAGGATAATATCCAACAATTTCATCTCCATTTGCTGCTGCATCAAGCACATAAAAAGTGTTCATGCCCAGCAAACTGATCATCAACAAAAGGATGAAACCCAACGCCAGATTAGCATCTTTTTTTGAAACAGCTTTCATTTCTGTTCCATAAAACCGCTTAACTTTTAGAAATAGTCGCCGGAACAAAAAAACAAGAATCGAGATCAGGATGATAGCTGCAAAAACATCGCCTGTGGCGATCAAAAAATCATAAACCGGACCTAAAATTCCAAGTGAACGCTCTAGACCCGAAAGGCCATCAATCACCATCTCGATGCTTCCGATGAGAATGACGATAAAGCCCCAGAAAACCAGCGCATGAAGCAGCCCCATGACAGGATGACGGAAAATTTTCGTTTGTCCGATAGCAACCACCAGGGTTTCCTTTATACGTTTTGGAATATTATCAAGAGGAAGTTTCTTTGTATAGCTGAAATTTTGAAAGATTTTTCTCATTGTCCAGGCAAAAATGCCAAATGTTAACAACAAGGCCAGCGCAAATACCACTTGTTTGAGCATAAACTTTGTATTTAAGTTTCGTTGAATGCAATATTAGTGCATTTTTTGGGCTTTCGTCAGCAATTTTCGATATCATGCTTTTGTCCGTCTTTGATATCGGGTAGAATGAGTATTGTTTACTTGTTTCATGTTTTTGTAACTAACACAAAAAGAATTTGTTGCAGACTTATTTAGTCTGCTTATAAATTTATTTTGGTTTTTACTATTTTACATAAATAGAAAAAGCCGGCAAAACCGGCATTTTCTTCTAACCAACACAAAACTAATTAAATATGAGAAAAATTTACATTGCTATTTTTGAATATACCGGGCTGCAATTTCAGCTGTGTCAAAAGGAATATCATTGATTTCTGCTTCTGCTTCCATCTTTGGCAATTGATGAAGAGTATTTTTCTGAGCCTGGAGCTGCGCTATCTTTTCGGTGTCGAAAGGGATATCATTGACATATTCTTCTTCTGCAATTCTGTAATCAATTGCCATGGCCCTGTTGGCCTTGATCTGGCTGAAAATGGAGTGAGTGTCGAAAGGAATGTCGTTGATGTAGTCCGAATCCGATGTAAACGAAGTAGTATTGGCGGCATTAAGACCAGATATGCTTGCTGCGATGATTGCGATGGTGATGAAGGTTTTCATTTTATTTAGTGTTATTTTTTTTATTATTAATTTGATATCTTTATATCACTTATCGTGCCAAAGATTGTAAAGTGCAGATATACAACGTTATAAAATGAAATAACTTCATTCTCCCTAACTTTTGTCTGTTCGAAATACGTCAGATTATGTGCACAAGCGAACAGTTATTCGCACGAACGAACACTGCAAAAAAAAACGCTGCCGGTTGAGACTGGCAGCGTTTTTTAGAAGAAAGACTCTTCGAAAATTTTATTCGACTGTTACCGACTTCGCCAGATTACGTGGTTGATCCACATTGCATCCACGCATAACGGCGATATGATAAGCAAGTTTTTGAAGCGGAATGGTCGCCAGCAAGGGCACAAACATTTCTTCAGTTTCCGGAATTTCGATCACATAATCAGCCAGGTTTTTTACCTCCTGGTCTCCCTCTGTAACAATGGCAATGATCTGCCCTTTACGTGCCTTCACCTCCTGAATATTGCTGACTACTTTATCGTAAGTTCCTTTGTTGGTAGCAATAAATACAACAGGCATCTCAGCATCAATCAGGGCGATAGGGCCATGTTTCATTTCGGCAGCGGGATAGCCTTCGGCGTGTATGTAGGATATTTCTTTCAGTTTGAGTGCGCCTTCAAGCGCAACAGGGAAGTTGTATCCTCTTCCAAGGTAGAGAAAGTTGCGCACATCTTTGAATTTTTCGGCAATTTCAGTTACCCGCTTACTCACTGTCAGCGTTTTTTCAACTTTCTCAGGAATCAGGCTCAACTCTGTGATAAGTTGCATGAAGCGCGAACGACCAATCGTTCCGCGCATCTGGGCCAGCCGAAGGGCCATCAGCGTTAAAACAGTCACCTGCGCCGTGAAGGCTTTTGTGGAAGCCACACCTATTTCTGGTCCTGCATGGGTGTAAGTGCCTGCATGTGTTGCTCTTGCAATTGACGACCCGACAACATTGCAAATGCCCAGAATTGTGGCTCCTTTCGACTTTGCCAACTCAATAGCTGCAAGCGTATCAGCGGTTTCGCCGGATTGCGATATTGCAATCACAACATCTCTTTCATAAATGACAGGGTTACGGTAGCGAAATTCCGAGGCATATTCAACCTCGACAGGGATGCGTGCAATGTCTTCAAAAAGATATTCTCCAACCATTCCCGCATGCCATGATGTGCCACATGCCACGATGATGATGCGGTTTGCATTGAGCAACTTCTGCTCATAATCAATGATGCCTCCCAGAGTAACCGTTCCCTGTTCAAGGTGAATACGGCCACGCATACTGTCTCTGATGGAATCGGGCTGCTCATAAATTTCTTTGAGCATAAAATGCTCGAACCCCCCTTTTTCAAGGGTGCTGAGACTCAGCTCTAATTTTTGAATATAAGGGGTCTTTTCCTGATTACGTATCGTTTTGATTTTTAAATCTTTGTTTTTTCTGATGAGGGCTACTTCTTCATCGTCGAGATACACAACATTTTTGGTGTATTCAATAATTGGCGTTGCATCGGAGGCAACGTAGTAATCATCCTGTCCGATCCCGATCACGAGTGGGCTGCCTTTGCGCGCTGCGATCAGTGTGTCAGGATCGTTTTTTGCCATCACCACGATGGCATATGCTCCTGTGACCTGATTCAATGCAATTCTGACAGCTTCAAAAAGTGATGTTTCCTCATTTTTTTTAAT
>DISP01000223.1 GCA_002421995.1 Bacteroidales bacterium UBA6207
ATTCGATGTGATGCGGTAGGACAGGGCAGGGGGTCTTGGGGTTGGAAGTCGGAGGTCTGTGATGGGAGGTCGGAGTTTTTGGTCTTTGGCTGTTGGCACCTAGCCCTTGGCTGGCAATTTGGGATTTGAAAATTTCTGATTTGAAAATTGCGGGTCGGGCAAATCTTCAAATCCGGAAGTTTTCGGGTCAAATTTTCAAATTTTCAAATCAACTCCCAAGCCGTTGCGCCAGCCCTAAACCCTAAATTCTAAACCATAAACCACTCTAAACCCTTCTAAACCAACAAACCAACAAATCAACAAATCAACAAATCAACAGAAAAAAAAGCCCCGCCGCAAGGGCAAGGCTTTTGGGACGATTGGCTATCTGAGCTTGGTGGATCAGCTGCCGAAGGCCAGTTTACGCAGCTGGAAGTTCCACACCACATGGTCGTTGAGACCCAGATCAATGGCGGCAATTTCGGGCACTTCGTAGCTGGAGGCGTGACAGCTCAGGGTGAAATGTCCTGCAGGCAGGTCATCAAACAGAAAATCGCCATCCCCGTCGGTGGTAATGGACCATCCCTGTTCGATGAGTTTGACCACAGCACCGGCCACCGGAAGTCCGGTAGAGGCATCGCTCACGGTGCCGATGATGTCGGAGGTTTCGGGCATATTGTTCGCTGAATTGGAGCCGGAACGTTTCACCCGGCGCAGACGCAGGTAGTTTTGAGCCAGCGACTGGTTTTCGGGGGCGTTGAAACGGACAAACTGGTCGAGTTCAAAACGCAGGATGTCGTTGCACTCCTTGATGAGGGTGTTCACGGCATCGCGTTCGGCACGGCGAACATCCAACTGGTTCTGGGCCGAATTATAGGCCGCTTGATACCCTGCAAGCATTTCCTCAAAACCATCCATGAAGCTGCTATCGAGGCCAAGTGCTTCTGCAGCAGCCATCTGCGAATTGATCAGGCTGAGCTCATCGAGTGCCACCTGAAGCATCATACTGGCCGATGTTGTCTTGATCATTTGCTTATACCTGGTGAAGGTGTTCAGCATGGCGCTGTTTTGAGTGCCTTTGGCCAGCATGATCCCAAAGTCAGTCATACGCTGGAGCTGGTTTTGAAGGTTTTCACGTTGCGACTTGCGATCGGCATAGAAGCTGCTGACAGGGCGCACAAGGTTGTTGAGACGGTTGGAGAGTTCGAGCGATTTGCTGAAGAAACGGTCTCTGAACGCGATGGCGTTCGGTTTTCCATCGAAGGCGCTGCTGTGATTTTCGAGCACCCGTTTGATGGCATTGAATTTCTGAATAAAAGTGATTTCTTTTGTCATTATATAAAATGTTTTGAATTTTTAATATTTTGATTTTTTCGCGTTGAATACACTACAGCCGGAGGGGCGTTGCTCCCTGCGATGGTGTGAAACTTTTTTTGCTGGAGCATGCGCAGGTCGGGTGTATAGGCATAATGCGTGTCGCCACAGGGTGGCGGAGTCTCAGAGTGCCGCCCGGCAGTCCTGACCAACAGCCACAGTGCTTTGACACGCTGCCATGATATTGGTTGCCGGCGGGGAGGCTTTTTCGTTTTGGCGAACTGCTTCCTGAACTCCCGTGCAAGTCGCAAAGCTTCCTGTATAAATGTTGTCATATTTTTTAATCTTGTATTTCTACCTATTAGGCAAAACCGTGACAAAATCGTATGGTGTTGTATTGCAGTGTTTTATGATTATGGTTTTTGAAGGCTTTTAGCCGTTGGCTGTCAGCTTTTGGCTGGGTTGTTGAAAATTCGGAACATTTTGCATGGAGCGATAGCCGCAAAAAGAGGGAATTTGAGCAGTTGATAAATGTGAGATTTGGGTGGAATTTTACCTGTGAACCCAACTGCACGCCTGGTTAATGCGTCAGCGTGGTTGGATAAAGCGTCCGCGCACAAAAAGAATGCTCCGGCACACTTGAACATTGCGTCAGCGTACATAAAGAATGCGCCGGCGCACTTGAACATTGCATCAGCTTACAAAAAGAATGCGCCAGCACACTTGAACATTGCGTCAGCTTACAAAAAGAATGCGCCAGCACACTTGAACATTGCATCAGCGTACAAAAAGAATGCTCCGGCGCACTTGAACATTGCATCAGCTTACAAAAAGAATGCGCCAGCGCACTTGAACAACGCGTCAGCGCACTTGGAGAACGCATCAGCGCAATTGAACAATGCGTCAGCAAGGTTGAATAATACGTCAGCGCACTTGAACAAAGCGTCAGCGCACTTGAACAAAGCGTCACCAAGGTTGAATAATGCGTCGGTAAGGTTGGAGAACGCGTCAGCAAGGTTGGAGAACGCGTCAGCGTGCTTGGAGAACGTTTGTGCACGCTTGATGAAGGTGGCTGCATGCTTTATTTACGAAGGTGCAACAAATAATGATGCCACAAATGCACGAATGAAAAACGACTATTCATGCATTAGCGACCAACATAAACAGCTTCAGATTCAGGAATGAAAAACGACTATTATTGCTTCGTGGCAAACAAGACCATTCAAGCATATTTGCGATCACCAATGGACGCTTCCTTTGTTTCCATTTCCTTAGATTCATTCTAAATTTATCGCTGGTATTTTATCGAACGCATACTTCACTTATCTTTAGTGCCTTGTTTAACGGCCTGCTGCTTGTGCCGTTATCCAAATAGGTTAAAGAAAGAAAAGGGCTATGATGGATGCTGATAAGGTGTTCGGATGGCTCTTTTGTGGTTTTTTGGTGATTGTGGTTTTAAAAATGAAGTGGTATGAAGATATTGAATGGTAAGAAGAAAATTGAAGCGGTGGTTTCGCCGTCTTGCGGATATCTACCCATAGGTGGCGAGATATACGCCATAGAGTGGCGGTTAGCGGCTAGTTATGAGCAATTTGAACAGGACTAACACGGTTAAAGTCAACCACTTTATGGTAAGAAAACGAAAAGAACTGAAATTAATCCAAAAAACAAATGCGGATAACGGCAGAAAAATATGACCCGAAAACTGCATAACAAGGTAGGGTACAAATAAACAATTATAAAAATGAAAAATTTAGTTTATCTATTAGTAATCCACAGCTATCCATGGAAAGGCGTTGGCTCAGCAGAAATTACTTCTTATAAAAAGCAAGGAAGTAGTTGGAAAAAATATAAGATGGATTTAGGGGTTGCAGTCCAAACAGATTTCAGGAACAGTAATTGCAGTAATTCGCTTATGATGTGGTCGGGCTGGAAATTTAAAAAAGCAAAAAGCATAGAAAGAAATAATGCTTCATGGGGGGCTTTCCCCCAATATAGGGCTCAAAATGCTCTATCTGTTTTTGGTCGGTTCAATTATGCAGGATATTCAAATATGAATTACCTCACATGGTAAGAGTTTCTGTAAAAATTGCAGTGCTGAGCATAATGTTCAGCATTGCTTTGCTGAAAATGTCATTTTCTCAGGGACAAAAGGAATATTCTGAACTCTATAGGTATTCCAAATGGAGCTTTACTGCTGGCCCTGTAGTTTATGACAAGGCAAAACTGACACCACAATATGGTGAACTTACTTTTGAAAACAAACCAATGATGGGGTTTAATGCGGGCGTTCTTTATGATTTTTATCCCGAAAGAAAGTGGTCATTTCAAACAGGATTGCTTGTTGCCAAAGAACCTATTTATTCTATAGTTTTCAAAATTGATAACAAAGACCTTTATCCTGAATATCCTGGAGATTTGAATAATGAAGCTAAAATGTATTCCTTAAATACTTTTTCAATCCCCCTTCATATTCGTTTGAGTCTACAAACCGGGAAAAAATCTTTTGCATCATTTCTAATTGGTTTAAAGGCAATGTATTTCCCATATGGAGGGGCAGAATATACATATGCAGTATCAAGTGAAGTACTTTCAGATTATCGTGAAATTTTTGGATTGAAACTTGAAAGTCCTGAAAATTCAATACAGGGGAGTTTTACTATAGGTACAGGGTTCTCATACACAATGGAGAAAGTACTACTAAAAGCAAACTTCATTTATGTAATGAATTTTCAAAATACCATATCGGGTGAATACCAAATGGCTAACTTCTTTACATCACCTGATACCCGGGGGTATTATAATTTATCAGGAAATTACCTTGGTTTGCAGTTTTCGGTAAGTTTAAAAAAAGGTAAAGGGAAATGACAAAATGCTCATAACAAAAGCTAAATGCAAGCGGGCAGATAGTGCTCATTTGAAGCATCATGCACTTAATACGCATAGTGGTTTATTAAATGTTTGTTGCTTTGAAATGCCCGCCTGCACTTAGCTTTAGCCGTTATATGTCATTATCAGACACACCATGAAGTTTAATCTAGACATTAAGAATTTTGGACCTGACTCTTGGGCTGAACTAAATAAATCTGGCTTCAGAATTCATGCTAAAAGAGATGGGCTAATTTATAAATATGTGAACTTTGAGACAGCAACAAAAATTGTTTCAAATTCTAATTTGCAATACTCATCATTTTTGAATTTTAATGACCCATTTGATTTAACCCCAGACTTAATATCAACTGATTTAACCATTGCTGAAGCTACAACCATTCTCACAAATCAGATGGCTGGTGATAAGGAAGAAATCGCCGCTTTGATAGACTTTAATTCCAAAAGAAATGACTTTTTCTCAACAATTACTCATCAAGCAATTAGGGAATTAATGTCAGATATAGGAATTACCTGCTTTTCAAAATCCTTTCATAAAACACTAATGTGGAGCCATTATGCTGACAAGCACAATGGAATCTGTTTAGGTTTTAGTTTTGAAGAGCCTGGAGAAAAAGGTTTTATGCAGCTGGACATAAAATATGCAGACAGCATAATACCTGTAAATTTTTTTCATGATCCACTACATTCGATATATAATTGGATCTTTACAAAGTCCTCAATATGGAATTATGAAGAAGAAGTTAGGAGAGTTCATATCTCTAAAACTGGGTTGTTACCATTTCAAAAACATGAACTAAAGGAAATATATTTTGGGCTTAAGGTGTCTGACGAAAATTTAGAATTATTCAGAAAACTATTGCACGAAAAGGGTTATAAAGTTGAAAAGGAATCAAAAATGATTATGAATAAAAGTACTTTTGATTTAAAGGAGGAATTTCTTTCAAAATATAACGCCATATAACACGGGTTTTGCGTCAGGCGGGGTGACGTGCAAACTTGGAGCAGGGTACTTCTATCCAAGTGCAGTGCTGATTGATAGTTTTGTGCTCCAAAAAACCCGACCGCAACGAAAAGTTCGAGAACCTTATTGCTCAGTATAAAAAGCCAACATCACAAATGAAACATTCAGCTGTTGCCGACACACAAGCCAACGCTCAAAACTATAAGATACATTTTTTACTGACTCACGAACAAACGAACCGACATTAAAAAGTAAATTTGACGATTGAATAATTTGAAAGTCTATAAATGAAACTTTACACAACATTAGAGCAACAACTCAAGAAAGAGCCTAACTTCGTCACTGACAATGGAGAACTGAAAAAATGGGTGGTGCTGAACAAAGCACAGAATTTTGACGAAGAACTGATTGGACTGCTACTCGACAATGCAGACCTGAAAGAGAAGTTTTTTGTTAAAGTGAAAGGCACATTGGTTTTTAATCAAAACTTGTTTGTGCAGTTTTTGGAACAAAAAAACTACCTGAACGACAGCTACACCCAATACAAAAACAAGGTTGGACTAACCATTGATGGAAAATTCCTAAAACAACGCAACGAAGTGGCTTTGGTGTGGCCATTTAAGGACTGTATTTTGGAAGGCGGGCAAAGCCGTGAAGAAGACAAACGTGAAGAAATTTTCTTCAACGAAATTCTGGCACAAGACGAAATTACACAGCTTTTAGAACCAAAGGTATTGACCAATGCCAAACGCATTGACAAAGATGGAGAAAAACCATTTGACCAATTTAACCGAAACGAAAACGGCACCATAACAGAAAACCTGATTATAAAAGGCAACAACCTTTTAGCCTTGCATACGCTGAAAGAAGAATTTGCAGGAAAAGTAAAACTGATTTACATTGACCCGCCCTACAATACAGGTAATGACAGTTTTAAATATAATGACAGCTTTAATCACTCAACGTGGTTAACCTTTATGAAGAATCGGCTTGCTGTTGCAAATAATCTTTTAACAAAGAATGGAGTAATTTTCATCAACGTTGATGATAAAGAATACTCATACTTGAAAGTGGTCTGTGATGATGTATTTGGAAGAGAGAATTTTCTTAATGTGATTGCAGTGAAAACGTCCGACCCTTCAGGACATAAGACCGTTAACCCATCACCATACTCCCAAACAGAGTATATTTTACTTTATGCTAAGAATAAACAGGTGTATAAGTATGACATCCAGTATATAGCTTCCGATTATGACAGTGGTTACAATCAATTAATAACAAACTTTAATGCACCTTTTGCAGAATGGCAGATTGTTGGCTTATTTGATTATTTGGCAAAAGAAAAAGGGTACAAAGATACACGGGATGCAAATAAACAATTGGGGCATAATGTTTTTCAAAGCATAGTGGCAGACTATGCTTTAGAAAATGGAGAAAGAATTTTTCAAGGAACAGCAATTGCAGATGATGCAGCCAAAGACATTGTCGAAATTCGTGATAAATCTAAAAATAGCGATGGTGAAATTTTCAATGTATCAAGGGATAAGGAAGATGTTTATATAAAAGATGGTCGCCAAATCTACTTCTATTCCAATAAAGTTAGAGAAATCGATGGTGTGCTTACACCTTCAAAGCCTTTAACGAACCTTTGGACGGATATACCCTACAACGGCATTTCAAAAGAAGGTGGAGTAAAATTAAAAAATGGCAAAAAGCCAGAAAAACTATTACGAAGGATAATTGAAATAAGCACGGAACCCAATGACATTGTTTTAGATTTTCATCTTGGTAGCGGAACAACTTGTGCTGTTGCTCACAAGCTTGGCAGACAATATATCGGAGTTGAGCAATTAGATTATGGTCAAAACGATAGTGTAATTAGGTTGAAAAATGTAATAAACGGTGATTCCACAGGCGTCTCCAAAATTGTTAATTGGCAAGGCGGTGGCTCATTCGTCTATCTTGAACTCAAAAAATACAATCAAACTTTCATTGAGCAGATTGAAGAAGCCAAAGACACCGAAGCACTTTTACAGGTTTGGGAACAGATGAAAGCAAAAAGCTTCTTGAATTACAATGTGGATATAAAGAAGCAAGACGAGCATTTGGATGAATTTAAAGCCCTGAGCCTTGCAGAGCAGAAACAACACCTTTGCGAGCTACTAGACAAAAACCAATTGTATGTAAATCTTTCTTCGCTTAATGATGCCGACTTTGCTTGCACCGCAGAAGAAAAGAAAGTAACCCAAGATTTTTACCAAATTAAGAAGTAATCGAATGGCGTTTTTATATGACATATGTATCCGCCCGACCAACCGCATAT